>JAUCGD010000517.1 GCA_030377945.1 Desulfobacterales bacterium HSG17
CCTGCAAAAGATGTTGATGACGCAACAGGACAAGATATCGTAATTCGAGCCAATGCCAGGGATAATGTTGTTGGGACAATGACCATAACTTTAAAAGAAGGAACCATAACGCTTGTTCCTGAGATTGTTACATTAGTTGCAGACGGAGTAAGCAGCAACACTCTTGTTGCTACTGTCAAAGATTTTGAAGGTAAAACAACACCTGATGGAGAGACTATTCTTTTTATAGCATCAGACGGAACTTTTGGGAATCTTTCAACAACATCCGGCAGTACTTCAGGAGGCATTGTTTCTGTTGAATATACTTCGTCTAAAACACCTGGAGATATTACTATTGATGCCAGTGGTTTTGGTTATAAAGCCAGCAATACTCTATCATGGACATTAACAGCCCAGGGTTTGGGTTCTCTTCTCATCAGTCCAAAAGATCCCAGTCTTTCGGCAGACGGTGTTTCTTCAACTGTGCTTACAGTCAGCGCTACAAGTGATACTGGCGGACCTATGGTAAAAGGTACAGAGGTTAACTTAGAAACAAACAATGGAGTTTTTTTAAATGGACAAAAAGCTACTACTGTTAAGCTGTCAGATGATGGTTCTATACAAGTTCCGTTTAAATCTGAGTTATTGGACACCGGAGTAATTGCAACAATAACAGCGACAATAACAATTGGTACAGATGTATTGACTCAGAAAGCAGTTATTGAATTGATAGGCTTGCCTACAATAACAGGTCTTACACTTACTGCTAATAATGAAAGTATTCCTGCTGACGGCGTATCAATATCTGTTATTACGGCTACTGTAACACCTGCTAACGGAGAAGAACCTCCTGACGGTATTTCGGTTGTTTTTAACATTAAGGTTGGAAACGCATCATGGGCTACTTCTGCACAGAAAGAGATAAGCAGTTCCACAACAGACGGTATCGCCTTTGCGTCTCTTAACAGTTCGAAAACACCTGGAATAATAATTATCCGTGCAGAAGCAGGTGAGTTTAACGATGAGATAGAGATTGAATTTACTCCGGGAGGAATAAGCCTGGAAGTAAGTAGAAATGCTGTTCTGGGAACAGGTCTTGAAACTGTAAATGTTACAGCAACACTCACAGATCAAACAGGTGTGCTTGCTAATAACGAAACAGTTGTTTTTAGCCTTGTTGACCAGAAATATGGTAAATTTTCTGTAAATAATGTAACGACGAATGCTGAAGGAGTCGCGACAACAATATTTGAAGCAGGAACTATTGGAGGAACAGCAACAATTACCGCTACCTGGGAAGGTACAACTGTCAGCAGTAGTATTGATATAACCATTCAGTCTCCACCCGCATTTATCTCTGTTGCAGAAGGCTTTCCAACTCCAACAGCCATAAATGGTGCTCTTTAAGCTAAAAAGTACATAGAAGGTTGTCCATCCTTATGATAGGAAGCTGTCTGAAAAAGTCTTATGTACCTTTTGCCTTAAACAGCACCAAATATAAAAGGAACAGATGGACAGACAACATCCCAGATTGTTCTGGATGTTAAAGATATTAGCGGCAACCCTGTTGTTGACGGATATAGAATTGATTTTGAAATATCAGCAGGACCTAATGGAGGTGAGGCTATTGATTTAGCATCTTGTGTCTCGTTCTGCTCAAAAAATAGGAATATTCAGGCAATATGTATCGGAAAATTCCCTTGATGCTCAGATAAGCGGAAATGCAGGAACCGATCATATATATCAACGGCGGAACAATGCTGGCCTCCCACACCTGGGATGCAGATCAATTATGGGCAGGAAATGGAACTGTTACAATTTCTCCCACAGCAATTCTTACAATTGCAGGCTTAATGGAACAGCAGTCAGATACGGAAGCAAAGTTTCTGCAAATGGAGAAATATATCCGGGATAGCTGGTTATTCTTTCAAATAATGTGGAAATAAAAAACAGTATTATCCAGGACGGAGATGAAGCTGGAATATATGTGCAGGGCGCTTCTCCTGTTTTCAGTAATAATCAGATCATAAATAACAATTGAGGGCTTTACACAAAACAAGTTTCTGTTTTCATTCATGACCATATTATTGCAGGTAATAGTGAGTATGCAGTTTTTAACGAGTCTTCAGGCTTTTCTATTGATGCAACAAATAATTTCTGGGGAGACCCAAGGCCCTCAGCATGAGAGTAATTCTGATGGCACAGGGGACAGGGTATGTGATTATGTTGACATTAATCCCTATAATAAAGCGTGTTTCATATGACTTTGCGGTATCATTTTCACATAAATTAAGCGAACGAGAGTTCAATAATTATTTATTTTGCCGCAAAGTCATATGAAACACGCTATAAATCAATTGCAGATTATCTTTATAGTCTAA
>JAUCGD010000518.1 GCA_030377945.1 Desulfobacterales bacterium HSG17
TTCCCGCGCTACTTTCTATCGTCCCTACGGGACTTAAATAATTGATAAAAAAGTATCTAAAGTCCCAGCGGGACGACAGAAAATAGCCCGGCAGTTTACTGCCGGGTGAAACGATGAGCATGGCCCAGGTTTTAATAAATAAGACTAACATGACAAATACTTAAACTGTTTTTAGTGCATGATTTTTCTTAAATCAATTAGCTTAAACAGTCATTAACTCAGGGTTGAAAGAAATCTTCTAAGATTGATTTTTTCGTTTTTTAGCCCGAGTTTTTTTCTGATATTTTCTCTATGACGGGATATGGTGTGTATAGAGCTGTTTAAAATTTCTGCAACTTCCCTGTTTGATTTTCCGGATTTAATAAGAGTTGCAATTAACATTTCTGTTGGGGTCAGTTTTATCAGCGGGTCTGATAATTTTTTTGAAAAAGGGGAGAGGATGTTCTGCAATTCCGATTCTATAATATTAACTAAATATTGTTGATTTTTTTGAGTAAGGCTGGCTTTCAGTTTATTAATGAATGGTTGAATAACCCGGTTGTAATTGGAAAATATCCTTGCTTCTATCTCAAGTTTATCCTCATCTCTTTGTTTCAGCAGCACATTGAGCGCTGCATTCATATCTTCTAATTCGGCTGTTCTTTCCTTTACTTTTTCTTCAAGAGTTTTATTAAGATTTATTTGTTTCTGTTCAAGGTACTTGCGCTGGCTGATGTCTAATGCAATTTCCATGCGCACATAAGTGCTGTTTACCCACGGAATTGCCATATCGTGCAGTTCAAGCCATTTTTTAAGCTTTTGGTTGTAAAATTCCCATACATAGGAGGGGCTGGGATTGCCGTCAGTATTTATCAATTTGTCATTTGTACAGAATTTACATGGCCCGTCCTGATTATCATGGATGGATTGCCAGCAGATAGTGCCGGTAAGATCTTTTCCAAATAATTCTTTCATGCAATTGTTCATGAAAAGTATTTTATAAGATTTCATGTCGCTTATATAAATAATTGAGTCAATATTGTTGATAAATCCATGAACAATATTTTCAATCATCAATCTAAGCTGCTTTTGTTCAGATTTTGCTTTCACTGATTCTTTTAACCTAATGAATATAGTTATTAAAAGGGGATGAAAGGAATTTTTTCAGGTTAATTTTTTTGCCTTTCAGCCTGAGTTTTTTCCGGATCTTTTCTCGATGACAGGATATTGTGTGAATAGAGCTGTTTAAGATCTCTGCAATTTCTTTATTTGTTTTCCCAAATTTAATAAGATCTGCAATTATAATTTCTGTTGGGCTCAGGTTTAGCAGTGGATTTGATAATTTTTTTGAAAAAGGGGTTATGATGTTTTCCAGGTCCGATTCCAGGATATTTATCAGATCTTGCTGTTTTTTTTTAGAATGAGCGTTTTTGATTTTATCAATAAGAGGTAAAATAAGCTGTTTATAGTTGGAAAATATATTTTCCTCCAATTCAAGTTTATCCTTATTTCTTTTTTTCAGAAGTACCTTGAGTGCTGCATTCATAGCTTCCAGTTCTGATGTTCTTTTTTTAACTTTATCTTCGAGAATTTCATTATGATCTTTCTGTTTATTGTAAACAGCTTCCAATTGAAGCTTGTGGGATCTCAGTTCCTCATCTTTTTGTACACGCTCGGTAATATCGTTCATCACAGTTAACAGACATTTTTTATTCTGGAGATGGATAATCTCGGCAGAAAACAAACCAACACGCACTTTATTGTGTTTTGTCACAAACGGAAATTCAATGTCTCTGACAAATCCTGTTTTTTTTATCTTCTGTAAAATATCAGGCCGCTGATTTTTATCTTTAAAAATCTGGAGTTCCCTGGATGTTTTCCCGATTAATTCTTCTTTTTGATATCCCAGGGTCTGAACATATCGATCATTGACATCAATAATGCAACCATCTTCCAATGTGCTTATGGCCATAAGCATGGTATTTGAGTGAAAGGCTTTTGAAAATAGTTCTTCTGATTCTTTTATTTTTGAAATATCTTTTGCTATTCAATTCAGCAGTAAGAAATCCAATTTCCCAATCAGCCATACTGTTTAATACGTACAAGTACACTTTCATTATCTTAATCCTCATTTTTACTTTTCGTTTTCTGCTTAACAAGTAGTTGTGTGGTCCTGTATAATGACAGGATAAAAAGCGACCACCCAAAAAATACTATGCACCTGGGGCAGCCTGGCAAATTTGCATTTGGTATAAATGCATTTTAAAAGAGTATAGCAATCGTTCAATCCTGTAAAGAAACAGTGTTGAATAAGTGAGTTTAAAATCCTTTGTCTTTTTCTGGCACCCTACTACTCGCAAAGTTTATATTGAT
>JAUCGD010000519.1 GCA_030377945.1 Desulfobacterales bacterium HSG17
GCCATCTCTGAGGAATTGATCAGTATCCGGGATCTTTTATTGACCATGAATCGGGGCAATGGAATCCCCGAGGTTATTCTGGCGCATCCTGAATATTTATCGGTATACGCCGGTCTGATGAAAACGGGAATCTCAAAAGATATCATTCACCGATTATTCGATGAATGCGGGCTTTTAATGAATGGTTCCCATATTCCGCTGGCCAGACTGAAAAGAACCATTTTGCAAAATATTCTTCATCGTATTTCTCATGCGGATCCATTTGAAGTCGGACAAAGCACTCAAATTGCCGCCTTTATCGGGCCGACCGGTGTCGGGAAAACCACAACGATTGCCAAGCTCGCGGCAGAATTGCATATAAAACTGAAAAAGAAAATCGGCCTTGTCTCGGTGGATAGCTTTCGCATTGGTGCCGTGGAACAATTAAAAGCCTATGCCAATATCATGGGCGTTCCCTATCTTGCGGCACATAATCATTCTGATTTGATGAATGCGCTGGAAAAATTATCGACCCTGGATATCATTTTAATTGATTCCGCCGGTCATAGCCATATGGACCATGAACGCATGGGTACCTTGCAGGAACTTTTTGACAACAACACTAAAGTCTCTACCCATCTTGTATTAAGTGCTACTTCAAAGGCCCGGGATATGCAGAAAGCTGTTGATAATTTCAGCGTCTTGCAACCGGCGACCTATGTATTTACCAAACTGGATGAAACCGATCAGCCCGGCAGTATCATTGATCAAATTTTTCAAAAAGATATGCCGGTTTCTTTTTTAACCAACGGCCAGAATGTACCGGATGATATTTTGCCGGCAACTGCTAAGAATGTGCTGCAGTTAATACTTCAGCCGATGGGGGGATGATTTTATGCCTATTGACGTCACCAAAGGAGAGTCATTGTGAATGATCAAGCATCCCGCCTGCGTGACATGATGGAGAAAAAAACCAAGCTCCAGGCAAATGCGATAGCAAACAGAAGTATGCCCAAAACCAATGCGGGCGCACCTCGGGTATTGGCCATTACCAGCGGCAAGGGCGGTGTCGGTAAGACCAATATCGTCTCCGGAATGGCATTGGCCATGGCAAGGACGGGGAAAAAGGTTCTGATTATTGATGCGGATTTAGGGCTTGCCAATATTGATATTATTTTCGGCATACATCCGAAATACAATATCGGTCATGTCGTCAGCGGTGAACGGACCATAAAAGAGGTAATGGCTGAAGGCCCCATGGGTATCAAAATCATTCCTGCCGGTTCCGGGTATACTGAATTGACCCAACTGACCGAGAGCCAGAAATTATCGCTCTTAACCGAATTTGAAAATTTGGATGAAGACTATGATGTGGTTTTAGTGGATACCGGGGCCGGTATATCCGCTAATGTTCTTTATTTCAATCTGGCTGCCAATGAATGCATCCTGATTGTGACCATGGAGCCCACATCCCTTACCGATGCATTTGCCATGATGAAAGTGATGGCCACTCAGCATGGATATAAATATTTTAAATTATTGGTGAATATGGTTCCAGACGCCAAGACCGCCAAACTGGTGTATGCGGCATTTTCCAAAACAGCGGATCAATACCTGCATGACATTTTTATTGAGTATATCGGCTTTGTGCCCATGGATTCTAAGGTGCGTGATGCGGTCATACAGCGAAAACCGTTTTTGTCCCTCTATCCGCAATCCGAAGCGGCGGAGAGTATCCAGGCCATCGCTGCCAAGATTTTAGCAAGGCCCTCGCGAAATGATGCTGCCGGGAATATCAAATTCTTTTTTAAACGATTTATCCAGGCACAGTCTAAAATTAAATAACATTTAAACAAAGGAAAACATTCCAACCCATGCCACCGGAAACCGCAAAAACCAAACTCAGCCGAGATCAACGGGAAGCCATGATTGTGGAATATGCGCCCCTGGTCAAATTTATTGCCGGCCGCATGGCGATGCGGGTACCGGCATCGGTACAGTTTGATGAACTGGTCAGTGCCGGGTGTATGGGGTTGATTGATGCGGTGGATAAATACGATCCCCAAAAGGACGCTAATATCAAAACATATGCCGCCTACCGTATAAAAGGGGCCATTCTAGATGAATTGCGCAGCATGGACTGGTATTCCCGCACGATGCGTAAAAAAGTACAAGAGATTCAGGCGGCTATTTTGCGCATTGAAAGAAGAAATGAACAACCCGCTCAAGAACGCGAAATCGCCAAAGAGATGGGAATGGAATTGGCGGATTTTCAAAAATTGTTGTCACGAATATATGCCGCCGACCTTTTAAATTTAGATGAATATATTCGAAATGAAAATAATGACCCCGGTCAGAAACGTTCTT
>JAUCGD010000059.1 GCA_030377945.1 Desulfobacterales bacterium HSG17
ATTGTGCTGCTACACAGGCAGCAGTCCGCCTTCCTCCCACCATAACCGGAAGTCCATAGTATTCAAAAAATTTTTTCTGAACATCTTCGGCATACTTATCACCTTTTTCATAAAGATCCTTTGAAATCAGGGAGATTAACCGTAATTATATGGGCCTTGACCTGGAAACTGAAATGAAAGCCGGGGCTACAATACCTTTTCTGGCTAAATTCTTTGCAAAATTTAAAGCCTCTGCCAAATCCAGTTCTTCCATGGAAAAAACGCTGATAAACGGCATAGAACCAAAATTGTCCGAGCTTATCTCTCTTTGCAATAAATTTATTGCTGAAATCAAGCTGAATCTGCCAAAAGTAAATAAAAAAGGGCTGCTTATCATTATTGAAGATATGGACAAGATTGATCTTCAACGAGGTAAAGATATTTTTTATATTCATTCAAAGCAGCTAACCCAGCTTAACTGTCATTGTATTTTTACATTTCCCATTGCCCTTCTGTACAATATAAAATTTAAATATGTTATAACCAACTATAACGGTGATTTTGTACTGCCCATGATTAAAGTCTCTGAAAAAACAGGAGAACCATGTTATGACGGTATTGATACAATGAAAAAAATTGTAGAACAGCGCATGAAATCTGATTTATTTGAAGAAAATTCCACAGTTCTTACAGATATGGCAAGGAACAGCGGAGGCTGCCTTTGGGATTTGTTTCACATGATTATCAGTGCAGCAGATAATGCTCTTGATTATGAACGCGATATTATTAATAAAGAAGATTATACTTCAGCCTATTATTCCTTGAAAGCAGAATATGAAAGAACCATTGCTGAAAATAAAGAAAAAGGAATAACGGTTGATGATTATTTTAACGAGCTTTCAGCCTGTGCTGCTGACCCTGACAAAAAACCAAAAAGTTCGGATATTATGCTGGATTTGATGAGTAATCAGACAGTACTTAATTACAATGGGGAAAACTGGCATGATGTTCATCCCATTGTTAAGGATATTCTCAAAGAAAGAGGATTGTAAGCCAATGACGCAGGAGCAGAACCGGGAACGTATTTTTGCAAAAATCTCAAAAGCTGCAAATTATTTTCAGCGCAACAGTCAGGGCGGGCTTCTTTTCTGTGATTGTGACAGCCTGCGGGTATCCCAGGTTCTCAGCCGTCAGATTATAGACAAAACCAGCAATATGGGCTTGCATATTAAAGAGGTTTTTCTTTCTTCTGATAATATCTCAAATTTTATAAAAAGAATCAGGGGCGCAGCTATAAAAGATGTTAACGGTTTGATTATTAATAATTTTGATGAATTGATACATTTGTCAGGGGGCAATACCGTAAGAGAATTGAACCAGTCTCGTGAAATTTTGCTTGATCTTAGGATTCCTTTGCTTTTCTGGTTTTCAGGGGAAAATCTTTCCATGCTTGCAAACAGGGCTGCTGATATATTTACAAGAAGAAGCAGGGCTGTGGTAAATTTTTCAGGGCTGTCATTTAATGAAGAACTTGAATGGCTTGAAACAGCCATCAGTCAGCAGGCAAAACTTGGGGATATGATACCCAAAGATGTTTTACAGGCCACTTTGATTGCATTGCGCGGGCAGAGGGATACACTGAAATCCATGATTGAGGAGTTGAAAAACCCTTCCAGGACAAAGGCTGACACCAGGAATAATGACGTCAACCACAGCAATGTCGCAGTAATCGGGGACAATACCCATATTCACGGCAATGTTTACATGGGTGAGCCTGTAAATGATCCTGATGAGGCTTTGAAAATATACTGCCGGGTTATGACTTTCTCATCTCAGCATCTTCCTTTAAGGGGTGTGGATTTGGGAGCCAGTGATCCGGGACGGGGACAGTATATGGAACTGGCCCAGGTTTATGTGGATTTAAATACCCGGACCCAGGTGAAAGATGGTGAAACCGGTAAAACAGCAGGGGGGGAGCGTGATAAAATGCGTTCTCTCCGCACACTGGAGGCAGCCATTCAAAACCGGCGCATGGTTATTCTTGGTGATCCCGGTTCCGGGAAATCAACATTTGTAAATCATCTTGCATTGTGTCTTGGCGCTCATATACATGAACCTTATACAGGATGGCTTAACCGTTTAAACGGATGGCCTGATGATGAAGCCCGTGCAGTTCCGGTTCCTGTTGTTCTCCGGGATTTTGCAAGGTGGCTGCCTGATAAGGAAGACAAGGCTGAGCCTCATTTGCTGTGGAAATTTATTGTATCCAGGCTGGAAGCCAGAAAATTGGACTTTGCCTCAGATGCGATTCACAGGGTTCTGGAAAACGGCAGGGCTGTTGTTTTGCTTGACGGTCTTGATGAAATCCCGACACTGAAACAAAAAAGCTTTGTGCGTGATGCGGTTGCGGCCTTTGCACAGAGATATGAAAATTCCAGGTTTATTGTTACCTGCCGGGTACTTTCCTATCAGAATCCTGCATGGCAGCTCCAGGATTTTCCAGTGTTTGAACTGGCGGCCTTTGATGATGAGATGACAGGTAATTTTATTGATGCCTGGTATGCAGAGCTTGTCAGGATAGGGGAACTCAGAAATGAACAGCAGCAGGGCATGACCCGGCGTTTGAAAGATGCAGTGCAAAAATCTGATCTCAAGCGTCTGGCTGAAAATCCTCTTTTGCTTACGGTCATGGCTTTGGTTAATACCCATAAAGGCAGGCTGCCTGATGCACGGGCTTTATTGTATGAAGATACAGTTGATATTCTGCTTTGGCGCTGGGATGAACTGAAATCTGACGGAGAAAATACACTTCCGCGCCTGCGGGAACTGCTTATGGATGCTGATTGTGCAGATGTGGATTTAAAAACGACTTTATGGGATCTTGCTTTTCAGGCACATGAGCAGGGGAAAGATGACCAGGAAAATGTTTTGGCTGATATAAAGGAATGGCAGCTTGTCAAAGCCTTGTCCAAACTGCATCCTGTTAAAAGTCTGGACTGGGCAAACCAGATAATAGAAACCATAAAATACAGGGCAGGGCTTCTTATAGAACGGGAGCCGGGACTGTATTCTTTTCCTCACCGTACTTTTCAGGAATATCTGGCAGGGGCATGGCTTTCTTCGCAGGGGGATTTTGCTGAAAGAGCATCTGTATTGGCAGGGCAGGGCAGTTTTTGGCGTGAGGTTATTTTACTGGCCGTTGGCAGACTGGTTTATTTGAGTGGTGATTCTGCCAAACCTTTGGCCCTGGTTTATGAACTCTGTCATGAGGAACAGACAGATAATGAGGCAGCATGGCAGAAAATCTGGCTGGCCGGTGATGTGCTGCTGGAAATGGGGAAAAAACGGGTTAAGGCCGGTCGTATGGGCAGGGATTTATATAAAAAGGTTCAGCAGAAGCTTGTCGGTCTGGTTCAGGCAGGGGTGCTTAAACCTGTGGAACGGGTGGAGGCCGGGAATGTTCTGGGGAGGCTGGGGGATATACGGTTTCGGGAAGATGCTTGGTTTTTGCCTGATGAGCTGCTGTTGGGGTTTGTGGAGATTCCAGCCGGGGAGTTTTTGATGGGGGATGATAAGATCAAGAATTCTGCACCTCAGCATCAGCTTGATTTGTCAGCGTTTTATATGGCGCGTTATTCGGTGACTGTTGAGCAGTTTCAGGTGTTTGTTGAAGACAGCGGTCATAAACCAAAACACAACAGAAGTCTGGCAGGAATACCTACGCATCCTGTTAGATATGTAACCTGGTACGATTCAACGGCCTATTGTAAGTGGTTAACTGAAAAATTAAAAGTCTTTGAAAACACACCTGAACCTTTGGCTTCACTGTTTCGAGAAAAAAATTGGCGAATCTGCCTGCCGACCGAAGCCCAGTGGGAAAAAGCAGCCCGTGGAACTGACGGGCGGGCGTTTCCCTGGGGAAATAAGCCTGACCCGAATTATGCAAATTATAGGGATACCGGAATCAAAACAACAAGCCCTGTTGGATGTTTTCCTCAGGGTGTCAGTCCTTTTGGGTGTCTGGATATGGCCGGGAATGTCTGGGAATGGACACTGAGTTTATGGGGGAAGAATTATAAACTGGAGTTTAAATATCCATACAATTCAAAAGATGGCAGAGAAGATGATGCAGCCAAACGAGATATATCGCGCGTTGTTCGCGGCGGCTCGTGTTTCTACTTCTCTGATTATGTTCAGTGCGCTGCCCGTCTCAGGCTCAACCCTGACTACTGGGACGACAGCTGGGGTTTTCGAGTGTTGTGCGCTCCCACCTCTGACCTCTGAAAACTCTGATCTCTGGAACTCTGGAAACAGCGAAGCTGTTCTCTGGTTTTCTGGAAAATGCGAGCGAAGCGAGCGCCGAAATTTTTTTATGAAACGGTAGCGCCTCCCTACGTGGAGGCTATGCACCGAAGGTGCATAAAAAAATACGTGTCGCCGCGCATATTAGAGCCTCCACGTAGGGAGGCGCTACCGTTCAAAAAATATGTATTGCCGCGCATATCATTCATTACCGATATATTTCATCATGGCATTTTCATCGCAGTTTGGAAATTTTACACAAGATATGCAGTCTGTCCATATTTTAAGTGGAAGTTCTGATCTGTCTATGGACATAAACCCCATTTTTTTAAAAAATTCAGGGCGGTAGGTCAGGGTAAACAGCCTTTTTATATGGAATTTTTCTGCTTCCAAAGCAGCAGTTTCCACAAGTTTTGAGCCGATCTTTTTTCCCATATGCTCAGGATGAACAGCCAGGGACCGTATTTCTGCCAGATCCTCCCAGCAGAACTGTAAAGCGCAGCAGCCTGTAACTATGTTATTTTCCTCAAAAATCCAAAAATCCCTTAAATGGTCATAAAGCTGGCTTAAAGGGCGTGAAAGCAGGTCTCCCTTGTTTCCGTATTCCCACAAAAGTTTGTGAATTAATTTTATATCTTTTATATTTGCTTTTCTTATCATTTTTTATATTTTGGTTTTTTGTATTTTGGTTTATCCCGGTTCTATCATGCTGCTTATTTTTGACACAGTTTCCTTTGCCTTATCAAAATCATAATTATCAATCTGATTTTCAAGCACTATAATATGCTCTTCTATGGATTTGCCAAGAATGTTTTTGATAGAACCAATATATTCAAAAACATCTGTATCTCCCTGCTCCAGCAGAGATGACATTTGTTCCAGCAGTTTTTTCACTTCTGAATTGTTTTCTGTTATAATTAGATTTTCTTTGTTTATGGGTTCAGGAGGTTTTTCAATTCTGTTTTCAAGCCCGGATAAAAGGCAGTAAGTTTTTCTTTCCTGGGCCTGGATCTTGAATTCAGCAGTAAATTTAAAAGTGCTTCCATGCCCAGGAATACTTTCCGCCCATATTCTGCCTCCCATCATTTTTACCAGATGTTTACATATTGCCAGCCCCAGACCGGTTCCTCCGAATTTTCGGGTGATAGAACCGTCAGCCTGGGTAAAGGGTTCAAAAAGAGCCTGTTGATGTTCGGGTGTCATGCCTATGCCTGAATCCCTGACAGAGAATAAAAGTTTTGCAATATTATCTGTGTTTTCAGATATTTTTACAATGATTGAAATTTCCCCATTTTTTGTGAATTTAACAGCATTATCTATAAGATTTCTCATTACCTGTTCCAGTCTTAAAGCATCACCTATGAGGAAATTCGGTACTTCAGGACCCATTGAAAACTTTATATTAATTTCTTTTTCATAAATTTTTTCTTTTAAAAACTCATTAAGATAATCTATCACATCTTCCAGATTAAAAGCACTATGCTCAATATTCAGTTTTCCTGCTTCAATCCTTGAAAAGTCTAAGATGTCGTTGATAATTATTAAAAGTGCTTGAGAGGATGTTTTGATTATTGAAAGATATTTATTCTGCTGGGGAGTCATTTCTGTTTCAAGGGCAAGGTGGGTCATGCCGGTTATTACATTCATGGGTGTTTTAATTTCATGGCTCACCCGTGCAAGAAATTCGCTTTTTGCATGGTTGGCAGCTTCGGCAGCTTCCTTAGCTTCTTTGAGATTAATAACCATTTCCCCAAGATTGCTGTTGGCCAGGGCCAGTTCATTTGTGCGCAATGCCACCAGTTTTTCAAGATGGTCCTGATTGTTTTTAAGCTCAAAGGCCATATTGTTTAATTCATTGCCCAATGCACCGATTTCGTCATTTGTAGTTATTTCCAAATGAGTATCCAGGTTGCCCCGGCCTATTTTGCGGGCAGCCTTTTCCAGTTTTTGAATAGGATGAATTACACAGGCATTTAACAGGATAAATATAAGAGTTGTGGTGATTAAAATGCTCAATAAGGTAATGCCTGCAAGAATGCTCCCTAACTTCCGGCTGGCAGATAACAGCTCTTTTTCAGGCAGCACACCAAACATTAGCAATCCTGAATTCAGGCGTTTGCCCTGTAAAAAAACGGTTTTTCCCAGGAAATTTGTTTTGAGCAGAGTTTTGCTGAGTATATGGCTTTTCAAAAGTTCAAACAGTTCAGGAGTAATTTTAGAGGCAGTCTGTTTATTTTCAGGTGAAAACAGAATATTTCCATGATTATCACTAAAAAAGATCCAGCCTGTATTTCCGATGTTCAGTGTATTTACCAGTTTTTTTATATAATCAGGTCTTATGGTTATAACAAGATAACCTCGAAGGCTTGGTTTTACTGTAATGTCTTCAACAATATTATCCCGTAAAACAATCTTTTTAGCAACCAGAAAGGCATATTGGCGGTTGTCAGGGTTTTGAAATATAGTGGTATAAATTGGTTCTTTTGCCCGGCTCATTTCCTGAAAATATATTGTTTCTCCTTCCTGTTCCTGGGTATTTGGTATTGATTCACTTGTAAAACGGGCATCTTCATACCCTTGGGCAAGCAGAACCCTGATTTCATAATAATCAGTATATGCCTGTGCATAAGTGGAAAAAAGTTTTAACAGGGGAAGCTGCCAGAGTTCATAACGTTCATTTTTATCAGCCAGCAGATATTGACTGAGAAGCCTGGATGATGAAAAAAGTTCAATATTGGCTTTTGCCGTTTCAATTTCAGATTGTATGTGCAGGGCTGAATGATTTAAAAGGGTGTTCATTTGAGTAAAGGCGGTCTGCTGTGCATCTCCTTTTAATCGTTCATATGCAATCCATCCCAGGAAGAGAAGCGGAGCAACAATCAGGGGGATGAGAACGGATAATATTTTCAGCCTGAGTTTCATAAGAGTTTTTTCTATCTCAGAAGCTTTGAAAATATGGAATTTCTTTTTTTCTTTATCAGGGCAGGTATTGCCTGATAAAACTCAGACTTTGACAGAATGTTTTCCCCAGGATAAATAACAGGATTTTTTAAAAATTCAGGTCCCAGGAATTTTTCAGCAGTTTTATTTGGAGTGGCATAAAATATAAAAGATGCTGCTCTGGCAGCATTTTCAGGTTTGTTGAGAAAGTTGATAAATGAATGTGCCAGTTCTTTTTTATTTGAACTTTGCATAACAGCCAGATAATCCACCCAGATATTTGTGCCTTCTTCAGGAACAGTAAATTCAATATTTTTGTCATAAGATTGCAAGAGCAGAGCATCTCCGTTATAAGCCATTGCCATGTGATAAGCTCCTGTAACAAGGCCTGAATTTTTTGTCAGAATAAGATATGAATATTTTTTAACAAAAGGTTTTTGAGCAAGAAGAAGTTTTTCAGCCTGATCCAGTTCTTGGGGATTTGTACTGTTTACGGAATATCCAAGGGTTTTTAAAGCCATGCTGATTGTATCATTGGAATCTTTAATCATCATTATTTTTCCTTTTAATGATTCTTCAGGCTGAAACAAATGTTTCCAGGATTTGATTTTTTCTTTAACAAGGTCTTTTCTATAAGCTATGCCCAAGGTTCCCCATGAGTAGGGAACTGCATAATTAGATGTATCAGGAAAGGCGTTTTTCCATCTGGGGGCAATGTGTTTTATATTGGGAATTTTAGTAAAATCCAATGGAGCAATCCATTTCATTCTGGCATATTGTGCAACGGAAATACCTGAAACCAGAATTAGATCATATCCTTTTCCCATTGTTAATGCCAGCTTTTCATCTCTTGTCTCATTGGTTTCAAAGAATATCTCTTTGATTTTTACATTAAATTGGGATTCAAATTCTTTTATAAGGTCAGGGTTGAGATATTCAGACCAGTTGAGCAATATAAGAGTTTTTTTTTCCAATGCATAAACAGATTTAACAAACAAAATACTTATAACAAGGAATATTAAAAGGGCTATGATTCCTGCTTTTTCATATTTACCTTTCATAAATTCCTCAATCATTTTTTATTCTCCTTTATTTTATGTTTTTTGTGATCTGTAATACCGGTTGCAATTACAACCATGCAGTCTTCATCCAGAATATTTATAAAACCGGCAGAAATAATAACATCAAAGATTTTCCCGGTATTTGTGAGCATCCTGGTTTCAAATCCTTTTATTTCATGATTTTTTGATACAATATCAATAATATGATTTATATCTTTCTGAAAAGCAAAAAGCTTGAATTCAGAAATCGTCCGTCCTATTATATCTTCTTCCAAATAATCAAATACATTGCAAAAGGCTGTATTTATTTGAACCAGGCAGCTGTCTGACAATCGTATTATTATTATCGGGTCAGGCAAAGCTTCCAAAGTGCTGCGGTACCGCTCTTCACTATTATCAATTTCCTGTTCCAGCTCATGAACAGACATCTCCATCCGGCTGTATTGTCTGCTGTTTTCAATGGCAATGGCTGCAAGATCCGCAAGTATGGAAAAAAAGAATTGATCTATTTCATTAAAATCAGAAATCATATAACCTGAATCTACATATAATACCCCTTTAAGGTTGTCTTCAAAAAGCAGGGGGGCACACATAATTGATTGGAGTTCAAGGGATAATATGCTTTTAGACAGATCCTGATCATTGTTTTCGCCAATTTTGATAAATATCTTTTTTTTTGTCTGAATTGCATGGAAGACTGTGGAATGTGAAAATACGGATTCATGAAAATTCTCCATATTCAATGGAAGATTATGGCTTATACTGTTATCAGGAATTAGATTTCCGTTTTCATCTGTCAGGGCGATGAATCCACGGTCTGCTCCCACCAGGGCAATTACTTCCTTCAGAATGATTTTAAGGATATTATCCAGATGATCTAATGAAATAATTTGTTTTATAACTTCCTTAACAGAGAAAAATTGTTTTTTTTCAATAATATTAGTGGTATTAATATCAGGACAGTCTTTCTCCTCAATATTTTGGCCCAGGTAAAACAGGGTTATGTCCTGGGATAGATTTATTTTATCTCCTGATTTCAGCCTGCATTTTTCAACCCGGGTTCCATTTACAAATACATGGTTGGCAGATCCCTTATCAATGATATAATATTCCTGCTCTTTTTTAATAATTTCTGCATGGTTTCTTGATACTCTGAGTGTGTCAAAGACAATATCGTTTTCAATATCTCTGCCTAATTTATATCTGTCTTTTTTAAGGTCTATCTGTTTGACTATTGTTTCATTTTCCATCTGAATTATCCGGTTCATATTTTTCCTATCTTCCTTTAATCAGTATGGAAAGCTCATTAATATAACCTGTCATCTGTTTTGCCATTGTCACCAGATGTTCTGAGGAGGCAGCTGCCTCTTCAGAGCCTGCTGCTACCTGCTGGCTTGACATTTCAATTTCCCTTGCTGCCTGAGTTACCTGGTTGATGCCTTTTGACATTTCCCCAGCTGCATGGGTTATTGAGTCTGTTTTTTCCCCCATGCTTGTTGCAGATTCAATTATGATTTCAAAATCATTGCTTATCTCCCGTATTGAGTTTGCAGCGCGGCTGACTCTTGAGATTGTAGTGTCAAGCAGCACCTGGGTGTCATTTGCAGATTCTGTTGAACGTTTAGCCAGATTTCTTACCTCATTTGCAACAACTGCAAAACCGCTTCCGGTTTCTCCTGCCCGTGCTGCTTCTATTGCTGCATTAAGTGCCAGGAGATTGGTTTGAAAGGCAATTTCATCAATACTTTGAATTATCCTGGTCATTTGACTGCTGTCTGCTTCTATTAAGCTCATTTCTTTTGTAAGATCAACAATACGTTTTAAGGACTGCCCGGATTTGGAAATATTTTTAAACATTAATTCATGCACCCCAAATGTCAGTGATGAAGCTTCCTGGCTCATTGCATTCATCTGTTCCAGGGCAGCCGAGGTCTCCTGTGCAGCAGCAGCCTGCTGGGAGGAATTCTGGGATTGTAACTGGCTGTTAATTGCGATTTCATCGGCAGCATTTGAAACATCATGGGAAATTTGGGCAAGTCCTTTAACTGCCCGGTTAAGCGATTTGATAATATATCCTGTAAGCCAGACATTTGCAAAGATAATAAGTGCCAGGGTTATTATTGCAGTAATTCCGGTAATCAGTTTGAGGGTTTTTACAGGAACAAGGGCTTCGTCAATTCCTGTTTCTGCTATCAAACCCCAGGAAATATCCCATATTTCTAAAGGTGTATATGCAGAAAGCACTTTTTGCTTATTATAATTTGTTATGATTTTTCTGCCTGTTTTGTTTTTTATTACAGCCAGGGCTGAAGAAGTATTAACACTGCCTTTTTCAGGATTGCTGAAAGAGGCGGTTACAGAATGGTTTTCGGGATCTGAATTGGAATCCGAGCGCATAAGTTTATCCATACCGACCAGATATGTTTCACCGCTTTTCCCCATGCCGGATCGTCTTTGCATTAAAGAGTTGATTCGTTCAACAGGAAGCCTTAATGCTACAATTAATTCTATTTTATCATCATCAATTACAGGCTGGGCTATAAAAGCCGAGGGAATATTGCCTGCTGGTTCATAAGGTTCAATATCTGCAAATTCAAAAACTCTTGTTTCTATTACTTTTTTTACCAGTTTGCTCAGTCCTGAAGATGAGTATTTACCCTCAAGTATATTGGTATCAAGTTCAGGGCCATGAGCTGTTGAATAAAATATATGGCCCTGGGGGTGGATAAGCAGCAGGTCAGGATACCCGTTTTTATTGGTATATTTTGCAAAATAATCTTCTTGTTCTCCAATAATCCTTGGAGCAATTACTTCTTCAATTGCCAATGCGGTTATCAATGCCCATTTTAGGCCGAAAATAGACAGATGCTGGTATCTGACAAACTCCATTTTCCCGTTTTCTCTTATTTTCACAGAAGAGGCAGCTTCACCTGCTATGGCCAGTTCAATTTCATAAGAAGAAATATTTTCTCCTATTTTGCCTTTTCCCACAATCCGGTCGCTTCTATATTTTGTTTTATCATCCCATTTTCCCACAACATAGGATTCTCCTGAGTCTCCCATGCCTTCTCTTTCCTGAACAATGGTATTTATTCTGCTTTTATCAATCTTTAAGACTACTACACCTTTAAAAATATTAAATTGATAAACCGGGGCTGCAATAAAAGCTATAAAGCGGTTTTCAGAAGGTTCCCATGGGATAAAATCATGGACATATAATCTGTCAAGTCCCTGGGTAAAAACCTCCTTTAGGGCGCTGTTTTTAAAAGAACTGCTATTAATATTCTGCCCCAGCTCAGATTCTTTTTTTACTGAATAAACCACCTTTCCTGCTTGTGTAATCAGCATAAGATCATAATAGCCATATTCATTTTTTATCTGTTTGAAAGCTTTTCCATAGGTCTGACTGTCATAAAAATCATAAATTTCATTATCAAAACCGGCATCATCTTTATATGCCAGATTAAAACTGTCAATTGCCTTTGCTGTTAAAGCACTTCCTGATAATACTCTTATGTCACTGAGGCATTTTCTGAAATAATCTTCAATAATATGTTTTTTGCTTTCCTGGTTTGACAACAGCGTGTTATCAGCTCCCTGTTTTAAAATAGCCACAGTTTCTATAAGAATATTTAAGTCTGCTTTCCGTTCTGAAAAGAAATTTGTGATTTGTGATTTTTTTATATCCCGGATTCCTTCAAGTTTTTCAAATGCCTGGTTAGAAAGTGCATCTGTTGAGTTTAGAAGTGAGATAATACTGATAACTGTAAAGGGAATAATACTGACCATCAGCAAAGCCAAAAATAATCTGTTTTTAAGCTTCATTCTTCGGTTCCTTCTTGTTTATTCATTTTTTCAATAATAATAAATGTTATATCATCATTGGGAGGCGCACTACCTTTAAATTCATCCAGCATATTAATTATTTTGGTTTTAAGAGTTTCAAGATCAGATAAAACATGTTCATTTAAAAAATCCAGGAATCGCTTTTTTCCAAGCATTTCTCCGAAAGTATTCTCAATTTCCGTGATCCCGTCACTATAAAGAATAATACGGTCACCTGCATATATTTTTATCCCTGCTTCAGAAAGAATCGGATTATCAATAATTCCCAGTGGGGCTCCCTTAATATCAATTTCTTTTACAATTCCCTGGGAAATTAAAACAGGAAAAGGTTGACCTGCATTGGATATAAGTACCTGGTTATCATAAAAAGTAAGGTAGCTGGCTGTAATAAATCGGCCAGGAGGCATTATATCATAAATATCCTGATTAACAGCCTGTAAATATGAACGCGGGGAAAGAGAAGATGCAGGAAGGCTTTGCAGCAGTCCCAGCATACGCATGGAAATCAGGGCAGCCGGAAGTCCGTGTCCGCAGGTATCGGCAAAAAACAGACTTGAACCATGATCCGTTATTTTTTTGGGTATTTTTTTTGGATAAAAAAAATCACCTGATATTGTGGAATAGGGACGATTATACACAATAAAATTAAAACCTGCTGATTTTAATAATTCAGATGTTTCTTTTTGACCTGTTAAAAATTTTTTTTGTATTGCTGCTCCTGCCTCAAGGTCCTGATTAATTTTTTCCTGCATTTTCAGGTTTTGCTGCAAAGCTGACTCAGCCTTTTTTTTTGCAGAATCGGATTCGGAAAGAGCAATGCGCAGAGCCTCTTCGGAATGTCTCAGCCTGATATGGGTTTTTACCCTTGCCATTAATTCTTCTTTACGAAAGGGTTTGGTTATATAATCTACTGCTCCAAGAGCAAATCCCCGGATAATATCTTCTTTTTCAATCTTGGCAGTTAAAAAAATAACCGGTACATTGCTTGTTTCAGGGGATGCTTTCAGATTTTGGCATACTTCAAATCCGTCCATTTCAGGCATCATAACATCAAGTAAAATAAGATCAGGTTGTATTTTTTTTGTCAATTCCACAGCTTTTGAGCCCCTGGTGCTGAAAGCAGGTTGATATTGAGGCTTCAGCATATATCCCATAAGCTGTAAATTAACAGGTTCATCATCAATAACAAGTATTCGCACCTCTTTATTATCCATATATTCCTCTACAATACTTTCAATAATTTCACATTAGACATTATCGGAAATAAGGATCTCTCGTAGGGTGCGTTAGGCGATAGCCGTAACGCACCGTTATTTTAAGTTGCGGTGCGTTACGCTTCGCTAACACACCCTACAAACCTTATTTCCGATAATGTCTATTGCTCAAATTTTAATTTATATTCTTTTAAATTATAGAAAATCACAGATTAAAATAATTTACAAGCAGTAAGGCTGTTTTACAAGGCAGGAATCAATATGCAGGGAATAGGGAATACTAATAAAAAAAAGGCCGTTCGGAAAATCCAAACGGCCTTGTTATTACAATGTCTAATGTCTTTATTCTAGTGGATTCTGCTCAAGAGACCAGTGCCTTTTTCTTTTTTAACATAACGGTCTTCATAGCCTTCCTGTATAAAGGTTCCGCGTGTTGTGTTTTTCCACTGCATGGGTTCTTTTATCTTTTTGATATTATCCAGCTGCCCTATGGCTTTCAGACGTTCATAAATATCCAGCCAGGCACATGGAATATCTTTGCTTATTTCACAGCTTGCCACATTAGTGCCGCCGCATGGACCGTTAAAAAGGCTTTTGGCACAACGGGTCACAGGGCATATGCCGCCGGTGAATCCCAGGACACAGTCTCCACAGGCCCGGCATCTTTCTTCAAAAATACCTATTTCTTTGTCAACACCTATAAACAGGGTATTTATAGCAGGATATACAGGTATGTTGGGAAATCTTTCTGCAATATACTGGCAGCCTGCTCCGCAGGCCATAGATAAAATTGCATCGTATTTTGGGGCAACATTATCCAGTTCAACAAGTAAATCCTGATTACACTGACGTTCTACTGTATAGCCGTCAACAGCAACCTGTACATGGTCCTGATGCAGAGAAGCATTTAACTGGTCACACAGAATACCCACCTCTTTAAGTCCACCTGCGTAACAAACTGATACACAGCCGCCGCAGCCGACAGTCAATACCTTTTTATGGCTTTTGACCATATCTTTTATTTCATTAAAAGGTTTTCTTTTTCCTTTAACCATTACTTCCTCCGAAATATTTTAAAGCCGAAATATTTAAAGAATGTTCTATCGTTCAATTACCAGGGCTGCTGCATCTTCAGGCACCTTTTGTGGATGACATGTTCCGCAGGTACGGGGGCCGGATGCTTTTCCTTCATTCTTATAAGCTCTGTGACAGGCTATACACTGACGATGGAATGCCTGCTTTGCATCTATTGATGAGTCCTCATTGTGGCAGGTCTTGCATCGCATTGCATCACTTCCGTCCAGTTCATCCTCTTCAATGACATTTTCCCCATTTTCAAACCTGTGATGACAGGCTTTGCAATCCAGAGATTCCATATGATTGTCATGGGTAAAAAAGGCGGAAGCCCGAACTTCTTTTTCCGGTTCTTTTATTTCAGCTGAGGAACCGCCGAAGTTAAACAGAGTTAAGACAAGTACCCAAATAATAAGGGCACTGATTATCATTCTGTCCATATTGATATTCCTTTATATCTGTTTGGGTTGTTCAACCTGATCATATTCACGAAAGATACCCTGGGACCGACAGATACTCCTTGCCTGGGAAATCATGCTTGGGATGCTGATTCCAACAGGGCAGTAACATCTGGTACACAGAACACATTTATTCCAGACCAGGTCTTTCATTTCTTCCATTTCTTTTAGACTTACCTTACCTTTTTTTCTATACAATTTTCCCAATGAGTGAACTGCCTTATAGGAGGGCATATAACTGGGATCTTTATTATTGTTTACGTATAGAAAACAACTGTCCGCACACATTCCGCAACTTACGCATACGGACAGAAAGAACTCTGTGTTCTTTTTCTGATCCAGCATTTTCCGGATTGACTTGGAATCAACCGATTGCACTGCTTTCATTTTTTTCCTCCGTTATTATGAATTTTCAACCCATTTTCTGGTTCCGCTCCCGAAGGTGAGTTCATATCTGATAAAAAAACGGGAAAGGATGAAAAAAGGCATGTGAACCAGTTTTGTAAAAGGAATGGCTATAAGCATCAATTCTCCGCAGATAATATGGAGAATTAAAATAACATCATAGTTAAAAATATGATGAAAAGCCAGATAACCGGTAATAAAAGGCAGACCTGTTGCAAAAAGGGCTATATAATCCCTGTATGTTGTAACGGATCGAACCTTTGCACTTAGAATACGGCGCAGAAAAAAGAATAAAAAGAGTACAATAAATAAGAGAGTGATCTGGTCAACCATTGATTCGGAAAGGGTTGGGAAGCTGAATCCGAAATAATCATCAAGTAAAATGTTATGGCCGACTGTAACTATGGGCAGAAGTAATAAAATGCTGTGAAAAATAATGGTAACAGCAGAAAAGAATGGATATTTTCCTAAAAAGGTTCTTTTTAAACGTACCTGCCACATTAGTAAAAGATCTGTTGCGGAATTAACCTTAATGTACTCATCTTTTTCCCGATTATTTATTGAATCGGAAATAATTTTCGGTAATGAAGAAAGATCAATTTTCGATTCTTTGGATAAGGAAAAAAACTGACGCACCCGATACCAAACACCTGCTACAAAAACAACAAGAGAAAAAGCCAACATCGGCCCGATTAGAAAATCATACATAATTTCCTCCAGACAGAAACAACAACGTTAAAGATTTACCCGTTATCCCTTTTGGGATAACCTGCTCTATTTTCAGTTTTTCAAACAAAAACAAAAACCCTATTTGACTGTTCTCTTTATTTCTGAGCTTACCTGACAAAATTATCTGTAAGGATTACCCAAAATTAAGACCCTGCATATTTGTAAACTATGCCGATTATCACAGAATGTTTTTTATGGCAATATGTTTTCGGTTATTAAATGGATTTCTTTTTCTTTTTCTCTTTATTTTTTGTTCAGCACATCATGTGTATTTATTAAAGCAATACTCATGCAGGCAATTCCATCTCCTGCGCCGATCATACCAAGCCCTTCTGTTGTAGTGGCTTTAACATTTACCTGACTAAGATCAAGCTTAAGTGTTCTGCTGATATTTGATACCATTTTTTCCCTGTACCGAGATATTTTAGGAGCCTGGGCAAAAATGGTTGAATCAATATTTTCTATATAAAATCTTTTATCTTCAAGCATTTGTCCGGTTTTTTCAAGAAGTATCATACTGTCAATATCTTTGAATTCCGGTTTTGTGTCAGGAAAATGCAGCCCAATATCTCCAAGGGCTGCTGCACCTAAAAGAGCATCGCAAATTGAATGTAGCAGAACATCTGCATCCGAATGGCCAAGCAGACCTTTTTCAAAAGGAATTGTTACCCCGCCTATAATAAGTTTTCTATCATACACAAGCTGGTGAACATCATAACCTATACCTGTTCGCATTATTAATTTCCTCAATATTTTGATTTGCTTTGATAATAATCTGTATTTATTTGACAGAAACCGAACTTATAATATAAAATCAAATTTTTAATATAAAACTGGACTTCTAATATAAAAAT
>JAUCGD010000520.1 GCA_030377945.1 Desulfobacterales bacterium HSG17
GATTACTAAAAAGGGGACATAGAGCACGAATCTGATAATAAAACCGGTTTTCAGCTCACTGAGCACAAATGCCGGAATCAGGGTTAAAAGGGAGACATCCTCGCGATTTTTCGGGCGAGTCCCTTTGGCCGCCTTGATCATCATGGCCAAATCTGTCTGGCGAGTGTTATTCAGCATGAATAGCTTAAAAGGCGCCTGTACTTCTTCAAATCCTTCGGCAAAAGAAATTTCTTCATCCAGATATGGTTTCAACCCTTTCTCCCATGCTTGTTGCCAGACCGGTGCCATAATAAAAACCGTTAAAAAAAGCGAAAGTCCGACCAAAACCTGGTTCGGCGGGGTGGACTGGGTGCCGATGGCCTGTCTTAGGAAGTGGAAGACGATAATCAGACGGGTAAAAGAGGTCATCAAAATCAGAATTGCGGGTGCCAAGGTGATCACGGTTAAAAAGCCAATAATTTCTAAGGCCAGGACCACATTTTCCGTGTCATTCGGTTCAGCTGTACCGATCCCGATATTTAATGAGGGAATCGGAAAGGTCTGAGCGTCAACCGTGGCTACGATGGGCGATACAATTGGGGATAAACCACAGAAGCATACAACCACCATTATTATCAAAAATCGCCGAATCAAACGGCTGGACAAAATGATATTTAAAAACGGATTGTACTGAAAAATCATCGCCCTTAGAGGTTTAAGAATTGGCTGTAACATGATGTGCTTTCGGTTGGTCGTGGGAGCCAGTTTTATTTCCGGATTCATTCCTGGGGGTGCTGTTATGATTTTGAATTCGGTCGCTTGCATCAAAAACAGCCAGACATTGAATACTTTGGGCGGTGACACCTAACAGAATTTTTTCACCCAAGACATCTAAAAGGACGACTTTTTCCTTGGGTGCCAGATAGTGTGTGGCAAGAGATTTGATCACCGCATCCTTTCCGGCGGGTAATTTATTCTGCATCAGAACCCGTAGGCAGTATACACCCCCGATTAATACGGCCAGCACAACCGCGAGCATCATAATACTTTTAAAAAATGTAACCCATAAATCCGGCGAGGCGTTCTCCATCCACTATATTCCTTATGTTTCACCACCCAGTGTACGAACTCGTTCGATGGGGCTGATGATATCGGTCAGGCGTACACCGAATTTTTCATTCACCACGACCACTTCACCCCGGGCCACTAGTTTACTGTTAATAAATATTTCAAGCGGTTCTCCGGCGAGTTTTTCAAGTTCTACGATGGACCCCTGGCCCAGTTGCAAAAGGTCGTTGACCAGCATTTTGGTGCGCCCCAACTCAACTGTCAAAAGCAAAGGAATATCCAGTATAAACTCTAAATTCTTATCAACACGAGGCCCTTCACCTTGAGCCGCTGCTTCCGTATTTTGGTTTTCCGCCATTACTTTTCTTTAGCTCCTTATTCAAGGGCAAAACGTTCGTTGATGCGAAAGGCCTGAAATCCGCGCTGCACACCGGCAAAACCGCTGAATTTCATCACCCCTTCGATAAAGCCGGACAAACCGTCTGAAGAATCATTGTCCAACTGAATAACATCCCCCTCTTTCAAATGAATCAATCGTTCACCGGTAATATCGGTTTCCCCGAGTGTTACTTCCATATTTACATATGAATCCATAATAATGTCATTGACCCGCCGCCGCCAGGTTTCATCAATCTCCAATGCATCGGACTGGAAACCTGCAGCCAGCTTACTGCGGATCGGTTCGATCATGGAATACGGCAGACAAAGGATAATCGTGCCGGCGGATTGTTCCAACTCCACTTCAAATTTGGCCACAATGACCAAATCCGTCGGTAGCACAATCGTGGCAAACTGAGGGTTAACCTCGCTGCGAACCAGATGGGTGCTCACGCCTTCCACCGGTGACCAGGCCTTAATTAAATCTTCCAGACAACCGGACACCACCTTTCGGATCATCACTTCTTCGATCCCGGTGAACTCTCGCCCTTCGATCTTGGCCTTACCGGTTCCCTTACCGCCGAACAGGGTATCGATGAGGTTGAAAACCAGCTGGCTTTCCAGCACCAAAAGGCCATGGCCGCGTAACGGTTCCATGCGAAAAACATGAAGGCTTGTGGGCACCGGTAAAGATCGTGTGAATTCAGAAAATTTCAGGGTATCAATGGCTTCAGCACTGATGTCCACCGTGGTTTTTAAAAGCGTTGACAGGGTATTGCGCATTTCACGGGCAAAACGCTCGTTAATTACCTCAAAGGTGGGCAGACGACCCCGGATAACTCTTTCCTGACTGGCGAAATCATAGGTTGAAATGGCTTCATCGGTTTCCGGGCCCGCATCTGTTTCAGCCTCCACCT
>JAUCGD010000521.1 GCA_030377945.1 Desulfobacterales bacterium HSG17
TTCAATCTTAAATCTATTAGAAACAGCCATATCAAGATGCGGCTACAATGTTGACACAGCGACGAATGGAAAAGCAGGTATCCAAAAAATAGACAATAATGAATACAGTTTGATTATTACTGATATAAAAATGCCTGGCATTTCTGGTGACCAAGTACTTGATTATTTGCGAAATAGAATTAAAAAATCAACACCGATTATCGGAATGTCTGGGACTCCCTGGCTTCTTAAACAAAATGATTTTGATGCCATTTTACAAAAGCCTTGTTTAATGGGAGAAATAATAGAGGTAATGAATCAGTGGATAAAAAAATAATAAACATCAATTTTATGACTGACACAATATCTTGTAGCTTAGAAGAATATAATTTAGTAGGGATATTACACTATATGAACCAAACCCCGTGTCAAGAAACATTTTCTCATATTAACTTTTATAATATTGAAACCCACTAAATCCATAATATGTCCATTAAACTATACTTGTAGTTAACTTTAATATGAATTCCAACCAGTTCCTAATATAAAAACATAGCAGCAGTCCAGTATTGGCGTCTGTGTGTGAAAGGTTCAGTTTTAATCCCCTTGCAAAAATAATTCTATGCAATGTCCGACGTCTATGGCTGGATGATTCAATAAAGTTGATTCCAAGATTGACTTTACAGAAATCATAAATACTGGTACTGATTTGGTGATTAAAGCTATTAAACGATTCAAGTTGGATATCATTAAATTTGATATGATAATTGTTTGTCATAACAATAGTTCTTCCTTGACCCTTGTTTTTGCACTAATTAAATTAAGAGAGAGGGAAAATGAGCACAAATAAAAATGGAGCACCTGTATATTCATTTGAAAAAGCAACATATGTTATATTCCCGGACCGGAAAGATTTCAGGCTGGCAAAATACAACGATATTTCCTTGGAAGGGTTTTCCTGCTTTTGTAACAAACCCATGGACCAAGGAGAAAAACTCCAAGTGGAAATCAATCTGAAAATGATCACTGGGGGCATAATTGATGATTTGATTCCCAACATTGCCGAGGCAAAATTCACAGGCAAAGATACCATAGATGGAAAAATTGTTTACCAATTCAAATTTATAGATTTTGCCGAAAACTGTTTTGACAATTTGACAACGGCAATAGATTACCTTGACAAGAAAGAAAAGCTTGTTTCACTGCCTGATATGTTGAGAAAAAACCTGGATGCCCAGCAGACCTTCCTGGAAGTTGTAAAATTTGTTTCCGAGGGTATCCAATCCGGGCAGATTGACCTGCCGGTGCTGCCAACTATTGTTCAGGAAATTGAAAAAATTATACGAAATCCCCATTCCACCAGTGAAGATTTAGCCGGTGTCATTGAGACCGATGCCGTCATTTCCGTTAAGATTCTCTCCATTGCCAATTCCCCTTTTTACAAGGGGGATTCCCATATTCTCACCATCAAGGAAGCAATCCCGCGGTTGGGTATCAATGAGATTCAGAACCTGGTCCTGACCATTTCTAATAAAAGCATCTACAATACTAAGAACAGGCAGTTTAAGAATCTACTTGAAAAATTATGGCTCCACTCCCTTGCCACGGCCTGTATTGCCAAATCCTTGGCAACGGAATTGGAATTTTCGGAAAGTTCCCACTTTTTTACCTTGGGAATTGTCCATGATATCGGCCGGACGATCCTCTTGCGTGTAATCGGTGAAATGACCTCGGGCAAGGAATCATTTAAAACAGAGGATATCATTGAGAGTACAGACAAGTATACACTTGATCTGACAAAAACAATCCTGGGACACTGGGGTTTTCCACATAATCTTATTGATACAGTCGTATTGCATAAAAATATTGATAAAAATACGGATAAAGAAATCCTTATTCTTCATGTTGCCGATGCCTTGGCCGCCACCATCGGTTTTGACTTAAGGGGCACCCCGGAACATATAAGGGATATTGATGCTGTAAAGCTGATAGCTATTTCAACGGACACCTTAACTCAAATCTGTGAAAACACAAAAATTAAAATAAAAAAATCTGCGGCTGCATTTAATTAGGGGTAGTGGAAGCGAGTGTGCTCTGAGCGGCAAAGTAGCTGCTAAAGAGAAGGATAGGTCTAATTGCACATTGGATGAAAATCCCCATAGGATCTTCTTTTGATAAAAGATAATTGGGGACTTAATTAAATCCTATCGTACTTTTCGGGGAGATGGGTAAAAATTCCCTAAATGTTTAATGGAACCCAATAGTTCATATGGATTGACGCTATCTGGCAAGGTCGTTTCCAATCCATTCAACTTTTTTACTGACAAGTTTCTTTCAGGGCCTTTCTCCATATTCAACTC
>JAUCGD010000060.1 GCA_030377945.1 Desulfobacterales bacterium HSG17
AAAATTGGGAAAACATCATTTTTAATAAACTGGTTGAGTGATTATTATATTGGGTGGTTTGATTACAATATTCAAAATCTTGTAAAAGCAGTTGATGAAAATGATTCTAAGAATTTTTCAAAATATAAAAAAGCTGCAAAAAAATCAGGCACAACAGCAATAAAACATTCTAAAATGCTCGCCTCTGACAGGACTGAAGTCTTCAAACTCACGGGCACATATTTCTGGCTGATCAATAACCCCAAAAAAGCCCTCAAATGGTGGAGTAAATCAATAAAAACTGGAGAACAGCTTGGAGCAAAAATAGAGTTATCCCGCACCTACTTTGAAGTGGGTAAAAATCTCGCCGCCCCTCATAGCAAATATAAAGAATTAGACGGTATAAAATCCCGGGAGTATATTGATCAAGCAAAATCAATGTTTGAAGAGATGGACCTTGCATGGGATTTGAATGAGCTTGAAAAAAGTATAAGCAATTAGTTTAAGAGAGGAAAGTATATGAAAAAAGTATTGATATCTTATTTTTCCCAGAGCGGCACCACTCTATCCATTACAAAACAGATTTTAAAAGGAATGGAAGACAAACAGTTTGATGTGGATCTGTATAATATGGCAGATAGCCAACCACCGGATGTCAGTGATTATGACATGCTTGGTATTGGTTCTCCTGTATATATTTATCGTCCTCCTTTTATAGTTACAGAATACATAAAAAGCCTGCCGAAATTAAATAATCTCCCCTTTTTTATCTTTATATTATATGGCACCAAACCTGGAACAATGGGTGTTCAATTATATAATGCTCTCACTTTAAAAGGTGGAAAACAAATCGGATATTCAAAGTTTAAAGGAGCTGATTTCTTCCTTGGATATCTGCAAAGAGGAGTGCTGTTTTCACCTGATCACCCCAATAAAGGTGAAAAAACAGATGCATACGAGTTCGGGCAGAAGATGACCACAGCTCTTTTTGACGACGAGTATATAAAACCTGAACAGGATACCAATCCTGGAATAATTTATACGCTTGAAAATCTGGTTACCAAAAAATTTCTGGTGAATTATATTTACACCTGGTTTTTCAAAGTTGACCGGGAACAATGTAATTCATGTAAAATATGTATAAAAAAATGTCCAAATAATAACATAACTTTCGATCAAGATGATATCCCACAATGGGGGCACAATTGTCTTTTCTGTTTATACTGCGAGATGAAATGCCCAAAAGACGCTATAAGATCAGTAATGGACTGGCCGATTATGGCTCCATTCATGAATTATAATGTACACGAAGGGAAAAAAAATCCTTTAATTGAGCATGTGCAGGTGATTCATAATAAAGGGAAAACAAAACGAATTTGAATGAATTAATCAACATGTTTGAAGATATTAATTTTGCCTGGGATTTGAATGAAATAGCAAAAGTATAAATGGTAAATTAATCAGGAGATGAGCATATGATACCCTTACTTTCACAATATCCAGGATTAAAGGAAAAAATCCCATTTGTTTCGTTGGGAGAGTTCCCAACTCCCATAGAGCATATGATCGAATTGGGAACTAAAATCGGTACAGACCATTTGTATGTCAAAAATGAAGGGTTAAGTGGTGCTCTGTACGGTGGAAATAAAATACGCAAGCTGGAATTTCTTTTGGCTGATGCCATTAAAAAAAAAGCAAAAGAGATTCTTACCTTTGGCTTTGCCGGCTCCAATCATGCCCTTGCCACTGCTGTCTATGCCAATAAAATGAATATCACGTGCATAAATATTCTTTTAGAACAGCCCAATGCCCAATATGTTCGTAATAACTTACAATTCAGCTTTGCATGTAATGCCGAACTTCATCATTTTAAAAATGAAATGCCAGGGTATTTGGCGACCTTAAAAAGGTTGATTAAGGGATTAATAAAACATGGAAAGTTTCCCTACATCATAATGCCTGGCGGATCATCTCCCCTGGGGACTATCGGATATGTGAATGCTGCTTTTGAACTAAAAGAGCAGATTGAGAAAGGCTTGCTGCCTGAACCTGATCAGGTTTTTGTTCCTTTAGGCAGTATGGGTACTGTCGCAGGTCTTATGATCGGATTTAAAGCTGCAGGGCTTAAAACCCGTGTTATTCCTGTACGTGTAGTTGATAATAAATATGCAAATCAAGAAAAACTTATCAAACTTTGTAAAAAAACTTTGGCATTGATTCGTTCCTGTGACTCCTCTTTTCCTGAAGTTAAGATTATTGATGATGAAGTTGATATCATGCATGATTTTTTTGGAGAACAATACGCGCTTTTTACTGATCAAGGTATGGCAGCGGTACACCTTGCTGCAAAAACCCAGGGAATTAAATTAGACGGTACCTATACCGGCAAAGCAATGGCAGCACTTATAGGGCATGTTAAAAACCACGGCACAAAAAACAGAGTGATTTTATTTTGGAATACTTATAATGCACACGACTTTTCAGATACTATAATAAGCATTAATTATCATCATTTACCAGTTGGTTTTCATCAATATTTTGAAAGGGATGTACAGCCTCTGGACAGCACTCATAATAAGTGAACAGGAAAACATCAATACAACAGTGTCCCAAATGTTAAACTTGATTAAGCAAAAATAATGTTTGAAGAGATGGAACTTACCTGGGATTTGAATGAATTGGAAAAAATATCCAGTTTCTTTTTAAAATAGTTGATTTTTATTAATATCAGCGATAATCTTACCAGTGTTTATAGTAGTTTTGCTGTTTTTATATAAAAAACAAAACCTGAAAATCTTAATGATATTTTGCTGATGGCAAATTCAAGGAGTGCATCTCTGGTTTGTCTGCTGCAATTGTTCAGGAGGTACAAAATTGTCCAAAACAATGACACAGGCTGATAATTTCTGGTACAGCATGGATGATCCTGTAAATTTAATGATTATTACAGGATTTTGGGAATTTAAATCCACTCTTGATTATAACCGGTTGTTTGCAACCCTGGAGGCAAATCTTGCATCTCTGCCAAGATTCAGGCAAAAAGTGGTGCCTGCATCTGGCCCTGGCTTGCCAAAATGGGTAAAAGATGAGCATTACGATTTACGTTCTCATCTTCACAGAGTTGCCCTGCCTGAACCCGGAAATAAAGACGAACTTCAGAATATGATCAGTCAGTTAATGACCATAAATCTTGATCATAACAAGCCACTATGGGATGTTCATCTTATTGAAAATTATCAACAGGGTTGTGCATTGTTTTTCAGACTCCATCACTGTATTGCAGATGGTATTGCTCTGATGCATGTTCTTCATTCAATGACAGATACAGATCCTGATGCCCCATGGCCTGAACCAAAAGTATCTGAGAAAAAAAATATCAAAAGACAAATTCCCCAGTTTTCGTTTAATACCATGCTTTCTTCTGCAAAAAGAGTAGTAGAAAAAGGTCAGAAAATCAGTAAGTCTATTGTAAAAGAGATGAAAAATATTTCATCCAATCCAGGCTCGTTGAAATTCATGGTTAAGCTTGCAGCTAATCTGCCAGCAGATGTTGGAACTGTCCTGTCAAAACAGCTTATTATGAAAGCAGATCCCAATACTGCTTTTAAAGGAAAACTCGGAGTACAAAAAAGAGTTGTCTGGACTGATCCTATTCAATTGGGCAGAATTAAAGCTCTTGGAAAGGCAATCAGTTCTGCCACACTCAACGATGTCTTGATTGCAACTGTAACAGGATCCATGCGCAGATATTTAAAAACACGCAACATGCCAGTCAATGAGCTTGATCTCAGGGTAACTGTTCCTGTAAATATTAGAAAACCTGGAACTGAATTTGAACTTGGTAATAAATTCAGCTTAGTGTTTCTCTCTCTTCCCGTGTTTCTCAAAGATCCAGTACTTCGTCTCAAAGAGATAAAGCGGCGTATGGATAAACTTAAAATTTCTGCTGAACCCTATGTGAATTTTGGTCTGCTCAGCGCCATAGGGTATCTGCCAGAATCAATTGCAAAAAAAACTGCCAGGATTTTTGGAGATAAAGCGTCCTGTGTATTAACCAATGTGCCAGGGCCGAAAAAACCACTCTATTTTGCCGGCAGGGAGATATCCAATCTCATGTTCTGGGTTCCAAGATCCGGTGCAATCGGGCTTGGAATAAGTATTTTAAGCTATAATGACAGGGTGTCAATTGGTGTGGCATCTGACAATAGTCTCATGCCTGATCCTGAAACACTGCTTGAAGGTTTTGAAGATGAGTTTAATCATCTTATTGATATTGTTCAGTCCGGAAAGATAAATCAGGAGCCTCTGGTTCTCCATGATCGTTTTAAAGAAAAAAATTCACGACAGCCTGACGCTGAATCAAACCAGGACTTAAATCAGGCAAGAGCAGGATTGTGTCATGCAATGACAAAGTCTGGTAAACCATGCCGTAATAAAGCAGCCAAAGGAGAGTCTTTTTGCAGCATACACAATAAATACAGTAAAGAAGAAAGCCTTCTGAATGATGTTACACAAATTATGAAGGATCTTATAGATTAACCAGGATTCAGATATATTAAGTATATACAAATTATGGCACACAGGATTTCTCAAAATGTTCAAGGCAGGTTTTATGTTGATTCAAACTGTATTAATTGCTCATTATGCCCTGAAATCGCACCGGCTAATTTTATGACAAATCACGAACTTGGCTATGAATATATCTGTAAACAGCCTGAAAATATAAAAGAGAGAGAGTTAATTGCCGAAGCCATTGATTTATGCCCTGCTGATGCAATTAAAGAGGATAAAGGATTATGAAATTTTATATTAGCACCCAACTATAAGCCATGTTTGGAGGAGATAGTGAAGCAGATTGTAAGTATCAACCTTGGGACAAGTAAAGATGATTATGAATTTGAAACTGAATTCTTGGGTCAACAGTTTAATGTTAAGCGTATTGGTGTTGATTCTGATATGGAAAAAGCTGCAGCACTGGTCCTCAAATGGGATAAAAAAGCCGATGCCATTGGTATTGGCAATATAAAATTTCCTTATAATATTGGTCCAAAATCCCTGATACACAAACATGATGATACAATAAAAATTCTGGGGGAAAAAATTGAAACCCCTGTTACTTCCGGGAATACATTAAGGGATGTCTCTTTTGAGTGGGCATTAAGATTTATTGAGCATAAATTTACAGATTATTTTAAAAATTCCAAAGTACTGTTTCTTTCAGGCATGGTCAATTATAAAATTGCAAAGGTCATGGCAGAATACACTGACAATCTGACCTTTGCAGATCCAATTCGTGAAAATGGTATTTCCAAATTTATTCACTCTCTTACAGGTCTTGAAAGCTATGCTAATGGTACAAATGAACTGCTTAAATGGCTGCCATCCAAAAGGCTTGAATCTTCTGTTGTTCCTATTAAAAAATGGAATCAATACGTTTTACGAAAAGCCATGCAGAAAGCATCAATTATTGTTGTCCCATTTTATAATTTTTATGAATACCTTAAAGATGCCACTCTTGAAGAACTTGGCGGTAAAACGATTATTACATCTACTGCCTATGATGACAGGGTTGAATTTTTAAAAGAGAGAGGAGTGGATGTGATCATTGATACCACTCCTAAAATTTTGCAGCAGGTGGTGGGTGCCAATGTCATCGAGGCATTGATTCTTGCAGCTCTTGGGAAAAAACAGAACAGGGTTCATGATGATGATCTTCTTGAAATCATCAGTCTCCAGAAAATGGATCCGAGAATGGTATATCCCTCAGGCAAAGAAAAAAGAGTGAACCGGTTTGCTTTTGTGATCCATCCTCTCTCCCAGGAGTTTTTAAGAAAAGACAAGACAGTGGATTTTCTTGCTGGATTTACACCGCCAAAATTTATGGATGCGGTTGAAAAGGTTATTGCCTACGCACCTCCATGGGTTTATTCAAAGGTTACAGGAATAAAATCTCCAACTGGTGCCCAGACTGAAGGCTGGCTGATCTCTGTGGGTGGAACACCAAAACAGATGTTATCTCACAAGCCTGAATTTACATATTCAAGACTTTTACAGGCTGCAAGAATGGCAAAGAGAATGGGTGCCCAGATAATGGGACTTGGAGCCTTTACCAAGGTTGTAGGGGATGCAGGAGTAACAGTTGCCAAGAAAGCAGATATTCCTATTACCACAGGGAACAGCTACAGTGCGTCAGGGGCATTGTGGGCAGCTGCAGATGCAGTGCGCAGAATGGGACTTATAAAGGTTGAAAAAGGTAAAAAAATTGCAGCTAAAACTTTGGTACTCGGGGCAACCGGAGCCATTGGCTCTGTCTGCTGCAGGCTTCTTGCAAAAGCTTTTCAAGAGGTTATTCTTGCCGGCAGAAATACAGCAAAACTTCTGGCTTTACAGCAGTCTATTCTTGATGAAACTCCAGATGTAAAACTCAATATTACCACTAAACCAGACAAATATCTGGCAGATATGGATGCAATTGTAACAGCCACATCAGGGCAGGGAAAAAAAGTTCTGGATATTATGCAGGTAAAACCGGGGTGTGTTATTACAGATGTGGCAAGACCCCTTGATCTCTCTGCAAAAGATGTAGCAAAGCGACCTGATGTACTGGTCATTGAATCAGGTGAGATTGAACTTCCTGGAAATCCCGAGATGAAAAATATTGGTTTGCCCCACAAGGTTGTCTATGCCTGTCTTGCTGAAACCATTGTGCTTGCCCTTGAAGGCCGGTATGAGGTATTTACAATCGGCAGGGAAATTGAGTGGGAAAAGGTTCGTACAATCTACAAACTCGGGCTTAAACACGGCATGAAACTTGCCGCTATTTCTGGTGTTAATGGTGTATTCAGTGACGATGATATATTAAAGGTAAAAGACCTTGCACTTAAAGCAAGAGATACAGCGAGAGAAAAAGCGTAAAAGGCTTTTGGGAGGAAAAATTTGAAACAGATAATTAATATAAGTCTTGGTCCTGAAACCGAAAATTATCACATTAAAACACAATTTTCAGGTAAAAAATTTTCCATTCAGCGATTTGGAACAGATAATGACTTAGAGCTTGCAGAAGATCTTCTGCTTAAATGGAACAAAAAAGCAGATGTTCTTTGTATAAGCGGCATTAAATATCCTTCAACCTTTGGAAAGGCAGAGGTGACAGACTCAGCAACCAAAGCCCTTCTTGATTTGTGTCAACGTTTACAAACATTGGTTGCCACTGGGGAAACTCTGTACAGAGTCAGCCAGGAGTGGAGTCTGCGTCATATTCAATTTCAATTGGGAAACAGCTATTTTACCAATGCCAGGGTACTGTTTTTTTCCGGAATGACAAGCTCTACCATTGCATCGGTCATGTCAGAATTTACTGATAATATGGTCTTTGCAGACCCTGTTCTTGAAGATGACATCCCCAAATTATTAAATTCCATGAATGAGCTTAAGTTATATGCACAAAAAGCCCATGGTTTTTTAAAAAAAATGCCAGTGGGTAAGTTTGTTGCAAAGAAAAAACAGATTCACTCCATAAATATGGCGTTAATGAAAAAAGCAGTCAAAAATGCCACTGTTCTGGTTGTTCCCCACCAGGGATTTTATGAGTATCTTGAAGTTTTTTCAGGCCAGGAACTTGCCGGGAAAACAGTGATTACTACAACCGCCTATGATGAAAGGGTAGAATTTTTAACTGATATGCAAGTTGCTACAATTATTGATACCACACCAAAACTCATTGATGAGGTTGTAGAAGGTGTTGTGATTGAAGCTTTGATGATTGCAGCCATGGATATTGCCAAAGGAAATAAAGAAGATCTTCTTGAAATTATCAGCGAGCAGAGACTTGATCCAACTATCATTTATCCCTTTGAGCAAAACAAACGAGTGAACAGGTTTGCCTATCTTATACACCCTCTGACTAAGGAACACTTAAAAAAAATTAAAGCTGTGGAGATTTTATCAGAACTCTCTCCTGCTTCCCTTGAAACTGTCGAAAAAGCAATGGCATATATCCCTGCTTTTGTTTATTCAAAAATCAGTGGCATAAAATCGCCTACAGGTGTAGAAGCAGAAGGATGGTTGATCTCACTTGGTGAAACACCTGAGCAGATGCAGGCTCATCCTCCTGAATTTACAACAAAAAAAATATTAAAAGCAGCTATTAAGGCAAAAAAGCTTGGCGCCCAGGTCATGGGGCTTGCCATGCTAGCAAAATCTTTGCATGGTACAAGCATAGATGTTGGTCAACATGCTGTCCTTCCAATTACCACAGGTAATAACTATACAGCTTCAACAGCATTGTGGGCAACGGCAGAAGCAGTTCGGCAGATGGGTTTAACAAAATTGAAAAATAGAAAACTTCTCAAGGCAAAAGCCATGGTTGTCGGCGCTACAGGTGACGTTGGTTCCATTTGCTCTCATCTGCTTGCAACAGCCTTTGAAGAGGTGGTGCTGGTCAGCAGAAATATGGCAAAGCTTTTAACTCTTCAAGATATCATTAAAACCGAAAAGCCAAAAATTAAACTGCATGTTGCAACAAGGACAGACAGGTTTCTTGAAGATATGGATGTCATTGTCATGGCAAGTTCAAAAGCTGCAGATAGTGTTGACATCATGCGTGTAAAACCAGGGTGTGTAATTACTGATATTACAAGACCCATGATTTTTACAGCAAAGGAAGTTGCAAAACGGCAAGATGTTCTGGTAATAACTGGTGGAGAAATCCTTTTACCGGGAGATAATATTGAGATGAAAGACATTGGTCTGCCACAAAATATCGTATATGCCAACCTTGCTGAAACAATTATTTTATCTCTTGAAGGTAGGTTTGAAGAATTTACCCAGGGAAGCAGAACCCAGTGGGAAAAAGTAAAAGAAATCTATAAACTCGGGCTTAAGCATGGCATGAAGCTTGCCTCTATTTCCGGAGTTGATGGTGTTTTGAGTCCTGAAGATATTGCACGGGTGAAAACTCTTGCTTTACAACAGATAAAAAAACAGGCAGCAGTTAGATGAATATAGCTTTAAAAGCAGCCCAGATAATCAAGATAAGAAAAAATGCTGTCCGCACTGTGGTCAATGATATCCCAACTCATTTGATAAATGCCGGTTATAATACCTACAGCAAAATATATAAAGGTCAGCTCAGTCTCGGGCTTCCCGTAGCTCCTGAATTGATTCTAAGCCAGAAACAGGCTGTTTTAAATGCCATTGGCAAGCTTGCTCTAACATTGTATCACACTATTTTGAAAATCACCCAGGATGAAATTCCAAGAAGGACTATTAAAAAAATTCTTAAAGAGGAGTTGGCACAAAACAATATCCGTCTGACTGAAAATGTAATTTTATTGTCAAAAAAAGAGTTGGAAAATATAATTATTAACAGATTGAGTATTGAACAGCAATTTTTCCCCCAGATACAAAAAGAAGCCTTTAAAAGACATATTTTAACCCAAAGTCTTAAAAATTCACGTCAACCAGCCTATTTTGAAAGTGAAGTTGATGAGATAGAAAACAATGGCAGAGGAGATTATGAAACAGTTTATTACCAGGATTTTACAAAAGAAGGCAAAGAGATAAAATTTAGGCGGCTGGTCAGTATTGAAGCTGTAACCGCATCAGATAATAAGCCTTCAATTGTTCTTGTCCCCGGGTTTGCAAATAATTCAGAGTGTTTTAATATTTCCAATCACTACTCCATTGCAAAGGATTTGGCAGACAAAGGGAAATGGGTATATCTGTTTGATCCCCGTGGTATGGGGGTAAACATAGGCCGTCACGATCCTTATTATACTGTGGATACCCTCATTGACCATGACCTGCCGACTGTATTGGATTTTATTTTTCAGCGCAGCTGCTCCAAACCTTCAATTTTGATGGGACACAGCATGGGAGGAATAGTCTCTGAAAATATGGTTTTAAACTGGGGCTTAAGACTTGGATTTAATAATATTAAGTTGCCTGATAAGAAAAAAAAGATTCTGGATTCTCTCCTTATTGCTGAAGACAAAGCCAGAGAATCTCTATCAATGGTAAAGGGCATAATATCGCTTGGTTCACCAAAATGTTTTGATAAAAAATCCCATGTGCTTTTTCCTTCTGCTTTATGGCTTAATCATTTGTCAAGGATGCTAAAACTGTCTGAAGTGCCGGTCAGGCAGTTGTCAGGAGTAGTGACACAACTGCCGATTTTAAAAACAATTACCAGGTTTGTGTATAATAATAATATAGGGGATTTAAATTTTTTAATCTCTCCTGAAAACCATAAAAATGATAAATATTTTATAGAAAGATATTTTAAAAAAGCTACTGAATCCATTCCTCTTGGCTTAGGGTTCCAGTTTATTAAAGCAGTTTACGACGGGCATGGTTTTAAAAGAATGGATCTATCTTCCTTAAATTATTCAAGCCACTGTTCTTTTTTCCCTGAATCCATTCCTCTGTTTCATTTCTGGGGGACAAAAGACAGCCTTGCTTCAGTAAAGAATATGAAATACAGCAAATTTTATCCACATAAAATTAAAAAAGTGTATCATCTTGAAACAGTACAGGACTTAAAAAAAGTTGAGATTTCTTCAGAGCCCGGGCAGGTTATTGATTTTGTCATTGAAGGTGCAAACCACCTTGACCTGCTCTATGGGGATAAGGCCAAGAATCTTGTACATCCTGTTATTGAAAGAATTATTAATGCTGTCTGGTCTGACTGGTCATATGATTCAAGAGCACAAATAAAATGATAAGATTAAGAGATCTGGGTATTGTAGGACGAACCTATCGGAATATAAATCGATATCGGCAAATATTGGCCATCCTTTTTAAATATGGATTTGGCAATATTATTGATGTGTTAAAAATCGATCAATACCTTGAAATCGGCTTGAAAATGATTTCAAGAACCCGACATGAACGCGTTGAAAAATTATCACCGGCAGAGCGGGTCAGGCTTCTTTTTGAAGAACTTGGTCCAACGTTTATCAAGTTTGGCCAGATCCTTTCAACACGACCGGATCTTATTCCTGTCCACTATCTTTTTGAACTTGAAAAACTTCAGGATAAAGTCCCGGCTTTCTCTTTTAAAGAGGTTGAACAAATTATATCTGATGAATTTGGTTCTGATAAAGAAGTTTTTGCATTTATTGAAGAAAAACCTCTTGCTTCAGCCTCTCTTGGACAGGTTCATCTTGCAAAATTAAAAAACAGTAAAAAAGTAGCTGTTAAAATTCAGCGCCCAGGCATTCGAAAACTTATCAAGGTAGATCTTGAGATCATGCATCACCTGGCAACTTTAATGGAACGCCACATTGAGGATTTATCATTTTTCCATCCAATAAGGATTGTAGATGAATTTGCTGCAACTCTTGAGCAGGAGCTTGATTATACCTTAGAAGCCTCTAATATGGAAAGAGTTACAAGGCAATTTGTATTTGACCAGAATATTTATGTTCCAAAGGTTTTTATGGAGCAGTCAACTTCAAGAGTTTTAACCATGGAATATATTCAGGGAGTTAAAATTTCTGAAATTGAAAAGCTTGATGCCCTGGGAATGGACAGGCAATTGTTGACTGTTCACGGGGCAGATATGGTTTTAACCCAGGTTTTTGAGTATGGTTTTTTTCATGCAGATTTGCATCCTGGGAACCTGTTTGCCCTTCCCGGCAATGTACTTTGCCCTGTGGATTACGGCATGATGGGGTTTATTGATCTTAAAGCAAGACATAGTTTTGTTGATCTGATTGCAAGTGTTGTCACCAGAAATTCTCTCCAGGCATGCCGATCTCTTCTGGAACTTACAGAATATGATGAAGAGCCGGATATGCGGATCCTTGAAAGGGATATTGCCAATTTTACTGGTCAATATTTATCAAAACCGCTGAAATATATCAATGTGGGAAGGCTTCTACAGGATCTTTTAAAGATTGTTGTAAAACATAAACTTCGTCTCTATCCAGATACTTTTTTAATGATGAAATCCTTTGCTGCCCTTGAAGGAGTAGCTCATACTCTTGATCCTGACTTTGATATGGCAGGGCATGCTGCTCCTTTTGTAAAAAAGATTAAAATGGCACGTCTGTCACCGAAAAAGATTACTGAAGATCTTGGCAGGGTAACTTTGGAATCCCTTGAATTTCTCCAGGAAGTTCCCAGAGAATCTTTAACCATTATCCGCCAGATTCGCAGGGGCAAGTTTATTCTTGGGTTTAATGTTCAAAAACTTGACAAGATACTTACTGCCCATGGCAATGCATATACCAAACTTTCATTTTCCATCATCATTGCAGCCTTGATTCTTGGCTCTTCCCTGCTTTTGAGTTTTAAAGTCCCTCCCCAGATGTTCGGACTTTCGATTCCTGGTATTGGAGGTTTTGTTTTCTCTATACTTCTGGTTCTCTGGCTATTTGTCAGAACAAAAGAGTAATTGGTAATAAATATATTATGTCATGATCTGGTCTATTGAATCAAGGATACGAGCAAAGCGCTGCCCGTTTTTTGAATTAGTTTTATAGAATTTCAGACATTGTTTTACAATTGAAATGACCTGATCATGAGAATGGAGCCCCGGAATTTCCATGGCAAGTCTGGGATGACGTCCAAGTCTTCCACCAAGCATGATACGAAATCCTTTCTCTTTTTCCTGGATGGTTTCGGTGGGGCAGGCGCCTATGCATTTAGCGCACATAAGGCATTTTTTATAATCAATTACAGGTTGGATGTTTTCTTCATCAAGCTCAATTGCATTTTCATCGCAGGCTTCTACACAGGCATTGCACAGGGTGCAGGTTTCTTTTGATATGCCTGGAAGAACCGAGCCTATAATACCAATATCTGCTATCTGAGGTCTTGAACAGGCATTTGGACAGTCTGATAAAATAACTTTGAACTCATGGTGGAATTTTAAATCTTGTTTTACATTCTGCCTTAAAAAAGAGAGAAGATCTTCTTTTTTAATTAAACTTTCAATTTCTTTTGCAAGACGGGTGCAGGAGTTAGCGCTGTTAGGACATCCCGCACCCCCAAAGCAGGTGGAAACTTCATACCCCTTAATATCTTTTTCCATCCCGCCTTTAGATAAAAATTTTTTCTTTAGTGCATTTACATCTGATAATTGAACAAAGCTATTCCCTTTTTCCTCAACAAAAGCCTCAACTTTGTTTTTAACTTTTTTTCTGACAAAAAAGGGAACTTTTTTTATTGCTTTTTCTGCGTCTACAGACCATTTCATAGTTCAAACTCTGTTTAAGAAATAATCTTTCCCTGAAAACCAACAACAACTTCTTTGTAAGGTATTTCAACACCTGACTGTTCAAGAGCTTTTTTTATAATCACCGGCAAAGCTGAACAGCATGGCACTTCCATGATTGCAGCTGTAATACTTTTAAGTCCAGATGATTTAAAGACCTGGGCAAGTTTTTCAATGGTTTCTTCAGGATTATCAAACTTGGGACATCCAATCATCACAGTATTACCCTTTAAAAAATCTGCATGGAATGAAGGATATGCCACAGGAACACAATCTGCTGCAATTACAAGGTTAGAGTCTTTAAGAAATGGGGCACCCGCAGGAACAAGCCGAATCTGAACCGGCCAGTGACCAAGACAGGAGGCACCTCCTGCTGGTTGTGAACTTGGTTTGTTGGCACTTGCACAGGAATGTTCTTCAGCAGTTGGAAAAGCCTGAAGTGTTGTGGAAGAACATCCACCGCAACCACAGTCTGACGATTGTGCCTGCTTTTCCTTCTCCTCTTTTTGCTGCTTTAAAAGCTCTTCAACAGCCTCTTCATCAAAATCCTCTGCTACTCTCTCAATGACTTTTAGAGCATCCTGGGGACAGTCACCAATGCAGGCTCCAAGACCATCACAATATTTATCAGCAATTACTTTTGCTTTGCCGTCAATAATCTGGATTGCACCTTCTGCACAAGAAAGAACACAATTCCCACAACCATCACATAACTCTTCATCTATCTCAATAATTTTTCGCATTATTTTCATTGTTACCACCTCATTTATTATTTTATATGGAAGCAAAAACTTATAATTGATTCCATGTTATGTCCAAATTTGAATATACTGTTATTTACTTTGTCTCTATTAAGGTTCTTTTCGCAAGGTTGTTTCCAGCGTTGGTGAGAAAAATCCTGTCAAGTTTTGCTGAGAATTCTTTGTCGTCAACACCATTTTTCCCTTCACACGTAACCATGTGAGTGAGCATATCAGCATCATGAAGGATTTTGCGTGTTAAATTGTCTTCTTTATCAGGGCGATTATGGTGCCCTACAATATCAATGACTTCATTGATTAGTACCTCTTTTGCACCCAGTTTTTCCATAAGTTCTTTTGCAACTATTGGACTCTCTTTTGCAATATCTTCAGGTTTGGTTGAGCCATTTTTTTCAAGGGTGTTTTTTGCCCCGATATTATATAAATATGCAGCACTTAGAACTACGGCAAGATTAGCTTTTTCCTCTTTACCTATTTTCTCGGCAAAGTTTGCAACTTTTATAGTATGACCTATCTGTTTGAAATCAGTTCCAAGATATCTTTTTACTTCCACAGCCACTCTGTCTTTAAAAAGGTCTTCTCTTGCGGCAACAAATTCTTCGGGCAGGCTTCCAAGACACTCTTCAGCAAACTGGCAATAGGAGGCACAGCCGAAATCCATCTTGGGATTAACTATCTTTTTTTTGCAACCCGGGCATCTTCTTGTGGCATCATCCTTGAAAAATTCCATGGGATGATCGCATTCCGGGCATTTAGTTTCAAAGATGGCATCTTTATTCCAGTATTGGGTGTCTTGTCCTGGGCATTTCATTTTAAGCCCCCCCTTTTTTTGTTAATTATTAGTTTTTAGGTTTCTAACCTTTAGGTTATTTTGAATGGTGAGATTTGAGAATAGTTGTCTGTCTCCTCAAATCTCACACTCTATCAATTCTACTGTTTGGACGAGAACTTGCCCAGATGTGAGGCGCAAGAACTTTTGCAACCGGAGTGTACTGTAGTACATGAGGATTGCAAAAGTTTGCAGCAACGAAGCAGATGGGTGAGTTGTCGTTCAAACAACACTATTTACCTTGCATCATGGCTTCAATATCATCATCAGCGTTGGTAATAGGTTTAATATCAAAATTCTCAACAAGTACGTTCAACACAGTTGGAGAAACAAAAGCAGGAAGTGTTGGTCCAAGACGAATACCCTTTACGCCCAGATGAAGAAGAGCAAGAAGAACAGCAACAGCCTTTTGCTCATACCATCCAATATCATAGGAGAGTGGCAGGTCATTAACATGATCTAGACCAAATACTTCCTGAAGTTTAAGGGCAATAACTACAAGTGAGTAGCTGTCATTACACTGTCCTGCATCAAGTACTCTTGGAATACCGCCAATATCACCGAGGTCCAGTTTGTTATATCTGTATTTTGCACATCCGGCAGTCAGGATAATTGTATCCTTTGGAAGTTTTTCAGCAACTTCTGTAAAGTAGTTTCTTCCTTTTTGACGGCCGTCGCATCCTGCCATAACAACAAAACGTTTGATAGCACCTGATTTAACAGCATCAACAACTTTGTCTGCAAGGGCAAGTACCTGATTGTGGGCAAATCCACCTACAATTTTACCTGTCTCAATTTCAGTTGGAGCAGAACATCCCTTTGCTTTTTCTATGATTGCAGAAAAATCTTTGGCTCCGCCATCTGCTCTGTCTGCAATGTGTATTATACCAGGATATCCAACCACACCAGTTGTAAAAACTTTGTCTTTATAAGTGTTTTTCTTTTTCATGGGTACAATACAGTTTGTGGTCATGAGGATAGGGCCATTAAAGGATTCAAAATCTTCATTCTGATGCCACCAGGAACTTCCGTAATTACCTTTAAGGTGACTGTATTTTTTAAATGCAGGATAGTACTGGGCAGGAAGCATTTCACCATGGGTATAGACATCAACACCTGTACCTTCAGTCTGTTTTAAGAGCTCTTCCATATCCTTAAGGTCATGACCGGAGATCAATATTCCAGGATTTGAATCAACTCCAAGGTTAACTTCAGTCAGTTCCGGATGTCCATAGGTAGAAGTATTAGCTCCATCAAGAGCTGCCATGGCGGTTACAGAAACTTCACCGGCTTTAAGTACCATGCCGACCATTTCATCTACACTGAGATCCTGAGTAGTAGATGCAAGGGCTTCAAAGAAGAAATCAAAAATTTCATCTTTTTCAACACCAAGAACTGCTGCATGTTCTGCATAGGCAGCAATTCCTTTTAATCCGAGAATCAGAAGTTCACGAAGAGATCTTACATCTTCATTCTCTGTTGCAAGGACTCCTACAGTTTCGGCTTTAGCCTGAAAAGAAGCAATATCATCGGAATACCATGTTGCACTTTCATGGAGATCAGAACCTACTTTATCTTTTACGCTTTCATAGAGTTCTTTTTTAACTTTCTGGGCATTTTGAATCCATTCAACCAGGTTTTCTTCATCAAAGTTTGCATTTGTAATAGTTGTGAAAAGAGCCTGGGCAACAAATAGACCGGTTTCTTGATTAGTTGGTGCTCCATTGGCTTTTGCAGCACTGGCAATCACACCGATTCCCTTAAGATTGTAAATCAACAGATCCTGAAGGTTTGATGTCTCTCCATCTTTTCCACACACACCTTTTACTGTACATCCTTGATTTTTAGCAGTTTCCTGACATTGATAACAAAACATTATAATCTCTCCTTTTATTACGGTTAACGAACAATTAAAAATTACATTAATCTTTACTTCTGGGTTAGAACTTATTATAAAAAAGAGTGTAAATCCTTGACCTGGATCAAGTATTCAAACTTTTTTAATTTTTTTTGGGTTTTAAAAATTAATTTAACTTTTTTCAACAGGTTGTTATG
>JAUCGD010000522.1 GCA_030377945.1 Desulfobacterales bacterium HSG17
GTATATTGCCCAGGAACTACCTGCAACAGACCAAAAAACCAAAAAAATAATTATGGTTATCAAAAGCCTTCTAAAAACTCTGGATAGAGAAAAACAGGTTTTTAAAAATATGTTTCCAAGTACCTTTAAAGACTATGCAGCATTCCAAAATAAAAAAGCATTCAATAAACTTTTTAAGTTAAAATGAAAAAAATACTTTTAGTGGGTGATATCCACGCAAATTATCCTGCTTTAAAAGCAATACAGAGTCATGTCCAGGCCTATCGGTTCGATAGGATTATTAACACTGGAGACACCTCTGTTTACAATACTTTTCCCAATGAAACCATTGAATGGCTCCGCAAAAGAAAAAGATCAGTCAGCATATTAGGCAACACAGACAGACGCATATTAAAAATTTTGAAAGGTAAGAAATTAAAAAAGCCTGGAAAAGAGGAAAAACGGATTATGTATTTCTGGACATCTGAAAATCTGTTTCCAGAAAATGTAAAGTATCTGCAATCTCTTCCCAGACAATCAGATTTTACCATAGACAATGTTCGTATAGGTGTATTCCACGGAACCTTGGATGATGAAAATGAAACTCTGTTTCCAGATTCCCCTGAAAACCGCTTTCGTGAACTGGCAGAGGGATCTCCATACCAGATTCAAATCATGGGCCATTCGCATACTCCCTATTATAAAATAATCAACAAAGTCCATTTTATCAATCCAGGCAGTGCAGGGCGTATGTTTGATGGGGATCCTCGAGCATCTTTTGCAATTCTTACAATCTCTTTGAGAAAAATTAATGTGGAACATTTCCGTATTTCATATCCGGTGGAAGAAGTGACCAGAGGGTTGGAAAAAAATCTTCTGCCAGGTATTTATAAAAAAATGTTCCGCACAGGTAAAAAATTAAATTAACCGTTATCCAGGCAATTCAACACCGGTCATTAAATTTTCTTCCATGTATTTGATTTCATCAATGCCGGATACAATAATATCAGGATCTACCGTGAGTTCCTCATCAGGGATCTTGTCTTGATAGTCGATTTTGGACAGTAGATGTTTTATGCAATTGAGTCTTGCTGTTTTCTTTACATCTGACCGGATAATTGTCCATGGACAAATTGTCCGATTAGTCTCATTGAGCATCTGGAATTTTCTTACAGTGTAATCATCCCATTTTTCCTGAGCCTCTCTGTCAACCGGTGAAATTTTATATTGTTTAAGAGGATCAGTCTCCCTTGATTCAAATCTACGCATCTGTTCATTTTTTGAAACAGAAAAAAAGAATTTGAATAGAATAATTCCATTCTTGACCAGCATGGATTCAAGCATTGGAGTATCCTTTAAAAATCGCTTGTTTTGTTCATCGGTGCAAAAATTCATTGTTGGTTCCACCATGGCGCGGTTGTACCAGCTGCGATCGAATAGAACAATTTCTCCACCAGACGGAAGGTGCTGGATATACCTTTGAAAATACCACTGGGTCCGTTCCCTGTCGCTGGGCTTTAAAAGTGCAACAATTCTGGCTCCCCGAGGATTAAGATGTTCCATAATCCTCTTAATGGTACCGCCCTTGCCAGCGGCATCACGACCTTCAAATAACATCATAATGCGCATGTCATTGGCAATGACATGTTTTTGCAATTTTAAAAGTTCGATCTGCAGTTTGTTGAGTTCTTTTTCATAGTCAATATGGAATGTCTTTACCCAGACAGGTTGTCGTTTTTTTGATTTTTTCTTATTTAAATTTTTAAAACTGGTATGCTCGGTCAACTTCAGCTTCAGTTTTTTCTTTTTAGACTTTCCATTATTCTTTATTTTTTCATTATTTCCGGATGTTTTCTCTTTAATTTTCCCCTCAGATTTTGCATTTAAGTTTTTGGTTTTTTTTTGGTTTTTTTTTGGTTTTTCCTTTGTCACTGTGCCCTCCAATTTTTTTTAAATATTAAACAAAATCACATAGGTTAAAATTTTATAAAAAATTATACCTCTTCTAATTCAATATCATCCTTAGTTATATTGTATTTATTTCTTTTTCTTCTTATCTTTCTTCTTATCTTTCTTCTTGTCTTTCTTTTTGTCTTTCTTTTTGTCTTTCTTTTTGTCTTTCTTTTTGTCTTTCTTTTTGTCTTTCTTTTTGTCTTTCTTTTTGTCTTTCTTTTTTTTTTTTTTTTTTTCTTTTTTTTTTTTTTTTTTTTTTTTTTTTTTTTTTTTTTTTTTTTTTTTTTTTTTTTTTTTTTTTTTTTTTTTTTTTTTTTTTTTTTTTTTTTTTTTTTTTTTTTTTTTTTTTTTTTTTTTTTTTTTTTTTTTATTTTTTGTTAGTGCAAATTTA
>JAUCGD010000523.1 GCA_030377945.1 Desulfobacterales bacterium HSG17
GGTCATATGCAGCAGTTTCAGGTGATTTTTTTTATCCCAAAAAGATTGATCATGATTCTGCCTGTCTTTTTTTTGGAGATTCATGTGGACACGGGCTTCCGGCAGCCCTGATTTCCATGCGGATTATTGGACTTATACAAAGTATCCCTTTGCCTGCCAACTCTCCCCTGGAATACCTGACAGGTATAAGCAATGATATCAGGGATGTTCTGCCTCAAGGCCGTTATGTAGCCGGAAATTACACTATTTTTAACAAAAAAGGTTTTATTGTTTCCAATGGAGGACAGCCATGTCCTGTTTTATTATCACAGGGAACAGTTAGAAGGCTTGATATAACAGGGCATCCCCTTGGGATTATGCTCAAACCCAATTTTACGGAAATTGAAATGGATATGAAGCCCAAAGACAAGCTGATACTTTACAGTGACGGTATTACAGGTATTGTTAATGAGCAGGGGGATCGTTTTGGAACTGATCGTTTGTTAAAATGCTTACAGGACAATAATACCTGTTCTGCCCAATTGCTCAAAGATAAGGTTGCAGAGGCTATAAATTTATTTACTGGTAATACACCGCCTTCAGATGATATGACAATGATAATTATTGAAAAAAGGTAATCCAAATCAGCAGCACCGGTAAACTTAAATTAGGAGGAATGCTATGTTTTCCTTTACAGAAGATGATAATTCCATTTCATTTGTAATATCTTCTGAAATGAAACTGATTGACCGTATTGTCAGAGAATCAAGGATCTTCCTGGGACAACGAGGATTAAAGATCTTTTCCGAATTTAAAATCGTTTTAAGGGAACTGCTTATTAATGCTGTGGAACACGGCAGCAGTAATATGGCCCAGAAAAAGATTTTCTGTACCATTGAGCAGGAAGAATCATACATGATGATTATTAATGTCCGGGATGAGGGCAAAGGATTTGATTATAAAAACATTAACTATGAAATGCCTGATGTTAGTCAGTCCCGCCTTCGCGGTTATCCCTTGATTCGTGAGTTCAGCGAAGATATACGTTTTAACAATTCAGGCAACTCCATTTTTGCAATGATTCGTATCAAAGACGAAACATATTTTGATATCCGGGAAAATGACGGGTGGCAGATCATCTGCCCTGATTTTGATATTACAGCAGCGGTTGCCGATAAATTTCGTGTTCTTCTGTCTGACCTTGTTGAAAAAGGAAGTACTTTGTTTCGCTTTGATTTAAAAAATGTCAAAGATATTGATTCCGTAGGTCTTGGTGTTTTTTTTTTACTCCCCACAGCTTTATCGGAAAAATCTTTTAAACTGGAGATCATTAACGCAGACATGGAAATGATAAACCTGTTTCGCCTGACAAAGCTGGACACCGAGTTTGAAATAAAAGGAAAAAACAATGGAACCTAAACGGAATATACTCAAGGAGTTTACAATCGAAGGAAAAGAACACCTCCGGTTCATGGAAAAAGAACTTCTTGATCTGGAAAAACAGGCATATGCTCCCAATATGGAAACAATTGCTAAAATATTTCGTTCTATTCACGGTATTAAAGGCAGTGCCGGTTTTCTTGGATTAAAGGGGATTACCAAGCTTGCACATGCAATGGAAACCCTGCTCGGCATGATGAGATCCGGCAAGATTATGCCTGATTCCGATTCTATTGATACCCTGCTGACAGGAACCGACATTCTTGGGGCCATGATGGATGATGTGGAACATAGCGAGCAATTTGACATATCTTCTGTTCTTTCCAGAATCAACGGCATTGTAGATACAAAAACATCATTGGATACTCGGCAGAAAATGGAAAAGCGCATTCCCATATCAGATGTACTTGATATTCCGGTAAATATGGATGTCAGGGCATTTGATCTGGATAATCTGCCGGATAATCATGACAACCTTTTTATGCTTAAATATGATCTGACAACACTGGGAAAACAAGGCGGGATATCCCCAGTAAAACTGGTCAATACACTTCTTTTAACAGGGGAGATTCTGGATTCAAAACTGGATATGGGAAATCAGGACCTGAACCAGGATCTTTCAGGAGTTCCTTTTTATTATAATATTCTTTACGGGACAGTTCTGGATAATGATTCTCTTAAACAAGCTTCGGGTCTGACTGAAAAACAGATTATCAAGGTAAAAAAAGCAGAATCTTCAGATGAGAAACTTGCTCAAACAGTATTTGAACTTCCTTCCTCCCCCGTTTCTGACACAACTTGCAATGATTCGGCCATAAGCGAGAGTGTGCGTATCAGTGTTGATATTTTAGACAAACTTATGATGCTTGCAAGTGAACTTGTTTTAGTGAGAAACCAGCAAC
>JAUCGD010000524.1 GCA_030377945.1 Desulfobacterales bacterium HSG17
TTATTCATTTTTCCACGTTCTCTACTGCGAAGGTCTTTTTCGTATGATTTAAGATAAGCCCATCCTTTTGGAAATTTTTCTTCCATTTCTTTTTCTGTCCAAAGTCTTGGTTTTTTACCTGAAAGATCGTATGGAAAAAGAAGATATGTGTTCGTATTCGGAACATTGTATCTTTTAGCCTCTGGGCCTGAGACAAGCGGTTTCATTAATTCATCTTCAATTTCTACTTCAATTATTTTTTTATTTTTCTGCTTATGCTGAAATTTTCCCGATGCAATCTTATTGAGATGGTATATATAATCTGCACTTGTTTGAATTCCAACAACTATTCCTTTACAGCAATCATCAAGTCTTTTGAATTCATTGTTAAGTCTCTCAATAAGGATTCGTTCTGAGTCAGGCAGTAAATTCCATGATTTATTCTCTGGAAGCTCATCAAACTCAACAGAATCAATATTTTCATTCCTCCAGTCCAAATTTGAAATATCGCCATCCGGGCCAAAATAACATTTAACGGAATTACACGAATCACCTTTAAAAAACTGCAATGCCGTATAAGTTATAGCCTCATCAAAAACCTGAAAACTCTTAAAATCTATCCATCTGTCCAGGCGTTTTGTCTTTTTCAGCTTGTTTCTCAATCCTTTACCGTATTCATTCATCATCCATACATTTGGAGCAATATAACCCATCCTGCCTTTTTCATTAAGCAATTCAATTCCCATTTCAATAAAAGGCAGGTACATGTCAAAATTGCCGGTCTGGGCGCTTTCATATTTTAAAGTACCGTCTTCTTTCTTTGCTGTAAGCAGATACTCCGTAATCTCCGGCTGTGCTTTTCTGAAATGCTGAAGTTTGATATAAGGCGGATTGCCGATAACGCAGTCAAAACCGCCGTTTTTGAAAATCTCTGGAAAGGCTTTTTCCCAGTCAAAGACATTGACAAGTTCTTTATCTTCTTCTGAGAAAAGTTTGGTGGATTTATTTTTGTAAAATTCAGAACCAACAAGACTGTTTCCGCAAAGAATATTTTTATCAAGTACACCCAGAGGTTTATTTGGCAGTGCTGTTCTTAACCACAGGGCAAGCCGGGTAATTTCAACAGACTCAGAATTAATATCAACCCCAAACAAATTATTGGAAAGGACTGACTTCATTTCCTGTTCCATATCAAACACTGATTTTATCTTTTCTATCCGTTCTTTTTCTCTGGCAATCCACTGACGTTCCCGGAACAATTTTTCAAATGCCTGAATAAGAAAGGCTCCTGAACCGCATGAAGGATCAACAACCTTGATTTTATCCAGAGCAAAACTGTAATTATCAATCAGATTCAGATAATCATTCACATGGGGAGCGCCTTTTTTACGCTTGCTTTTCAGTCGTTCATGATATTTTTTTATATCATCATCTGTTACAGGCGGCAGGGCATCAAAGCCCAGTTCCTTTTTAATATCGTCAAGTCTTGCCCCAACAGTTTCTTCAACAAGATAATGAGTAACCCATTCAGGAGTATAATAAACACCGTTTCGTTTACGCTTTGAAAGTTCTGTAATAGAAACCCGGCCATCTGCTTTTGCTTCCATATATTCAAGGTCAGTAATGGACTGCTCAAAAATCCTGCCAAGAGTATAAAGATCAATACTGCGTTCCTGGGTATCACCTTTTGAACCAAAATTATATTTTGCGGATAAATAAAGCAGGGTTAGCTTTTGGGAAAAAATTGTTTCTTCATTGGTTCCCTGATGCTCTGTACAGAAAAGATTTGTAGGAATATTTAATTGTTCAAGTTCCGGTTCATCAGCAAAAAGTCCTCCGTTAAAGCGATTCATCTTATGTTTTAAAAAAGGTGTGCCGTCCCTCATGGCAGTAAAAAGTTTTTTAACTTTTTCCCAGGCCATATTATCATCAGAATCATAAAAATCATCCATGCTGTGAGAGATAAGCACATCACGAAGAAGATTTGTGGGAAAGTTCAAAGCAGCCCCCATATCTTCACAGAACATGATAAAAAGGCAGCGATCCAAAAAACGCTGTGTCATACGAACCAGTTTGCCTTTAGTGCCTTTAAAATCAGGATTTGCTTTAACCAAAATCTGGAAAACTTTTTCACGATATGCCTGGTATTCTTTGTAAAAATCCTTTTCCAGTTCCTTTTCAAGAATAAGCTGATCTTTTATGAGTTTTTCAAGAAGTCCAGGCCCTCCAGGTGTTAATAATGTGTCTGACTGATACAGTTTCCAGAAAAAGAAACGTTGAAGAGAAGCTTCTTTTGAATCGCCAATTAATGATACGGCAGTTTCAGCTTCCAGGGGCT
>JAUCGD010000525.1 GCA_030377945.1 Desulfobacterales bacterium HSG17
TTTGAATACACCAATTTTCAGCCTGATTATTCAAATCCTGCCAGTTATTGAAAGTGCGTCCTGCCAGAAAATTTCCTTCGCAATAACTGAACATTCGTTCTGATTTGCCCTTTCTGTCAGGGTCATTGAGGCGGTGAGGAATAAACGCTGTTGAGTAGATTCTGCCAAAAGCTTCCATTTCCGGCGTGATCTGTGCGTCCGGCCCTGTATCGCACAGAACTATAACACTCGTATTGTCAATAATGCATCTCTTGCATGTCCCGTCCATAAACCTGAATGCCTCGCTTAAAAAGACCTTAGCTTCAAAACGGGTAAAACGGGGATAATACTGGACAAAGAGTTTTCTGCTGTACCCGAGTATAAGGCTCGCACACTGAGCTTTGACCTTTTTTCTATTTATTATAACCAGATGAGGAGAGGTGTCATGCTGCATTTCTTCTCCAGGACCAAATACATATTGACCGGCTCTCTTTTTTTTCGGTTCCCGCAATTCATAATTTCGAAGCAGCCAGGTTAACGTGGTATAAGGAATCTTTATGCCATGAAATTCTTCCAGCATTTCCTGAACACGAACCGCATTACCGCCGCATTTGTTAAAAACTTCTTTGATTATTGAAATGTGTTGATCGTACTGACTCTTTTTATGAGAAGAATTCAAATGCTGTCCCCGAACTATCTTGCGAATTGTATTTCTGGAAATATTCAAAATATGGCTGATATCACGCAGCTTTACTTCGTTTTTGTGTAATTCCAAAACAGTCTGCTTCATTTCAGGAGAAATCATGGGACAATCCTTTCTATTTCATTGTTTAACATTGTGATTTGTTTTACAGCTTTTTTTAAAGAGAAAATCATATCAGACTGCTGTGCTTTATCCTGTCCGGGATAGATCGCGGTTGTTACGTTTTTATGTAAATATCCCAGAATTCTGTTTACAGTTTTTATGTCTTTGAGCCAGGTTCCTTCAGGACCGGCGTAAATCTTCAATGCGTTTTTTTCATGTTCCAGGTTTTTAAGTGATTTAATGAATAAGGCCGGTTCCTTGATGATTTTTTCCCGAACAGATTGGTTTGATTTTTTGTAATGCTTATATAAGGTGTTCAATTCCCTGGTACTCAGAGGCTTTTTCTTCAACTCTTCAACAAGATGGCGCGCATGTTCGGTGTTGGCGCGCGCCAAAGGGGCTAATATCCTGGATGCTGACCATGCTGAAATATCCCCTTTACGTACTGCCTCAAGAATATCATCTGGCAATGTGTTAACCATATCCAGTCTTCTTGAAACCCAGGTGATATCCCGCCCTATGTTTTGGGCAATCTGTCCCAGGGATAAATTATATCTGTTTTTCAACTCCCGGAGCATAAGGGACTCTTCAATCACTTCATTGTTTTTATGCTGATTTTCAGACAAAAGCCGGAACAATGCCGTATGTTCATCTGTGTTCCATATTTCTGCTAAAACAGTATCTTTGCAGCAGCCTCTTATTGCCTGAACCCTTTTATATCCATCCATCAATATCAAGTCTTTAGTTCCTTCCAAATTAACTATCACAGGGCAGAGCTGACCAAAGCGTTCTATTGAATACCGAAGACGGCCAATCGCTTCCGGTTCCATCATACGGGTGTGGTCAAAGCGCATTATTAAACGATGCAGATCAATTTCTTCAATAGTATTTGTTTCCATGACCGACTGATTAGCAGATCAATATCCATATGTCGATCAAGTCATATCTTTGCAATCAGAACAAATATAAATTTAAGTACCTGCTATCATTTCTATTTTAACTAATATCGGGTCCATTTTTGCAATTTCTGGTGATGGAACAGGAGTCATCTTGTAAATACCTGATATTACAGTGTTTGAATCAATTTTCACATCCATTTTTGCAATCGACTGTTCAGATTTACTCACATTCATTTTGCGCTTATTATTTCTTGCTGCCTGCTGTTCTTTATTCCGATCGCTATATTCCTGATTCTTTTTACGGTATTCTTTCCAGTAATCCGGGTTCTTTTGGCGCCATCTCTTTTGCGCATCTTTCTGATTCTGGCGGTATTCCTCATCTTCTTCCATTTTCCGTTTCTGCCATTCTCGTTTGCGAGCTTTCTGGCATTTTGGATCAGAACAATATTGCTGGTTTGGAACTCTGGGATTGGGCTTGAATATTTTTTTGCAATGGCTGCAAGGTTTTTTTTGGACCATGATACCTCTCAGAAAATAGATTTTCTGAAAGATAACTCATATTTTTGGTCTGATTGATATTAATTTTTTTGAATGTTTTGAGATAAAGAATGAATTGATAAAAAATTTGTG
>JAUCGD010000526.1 GCA_030377945.1 Desulfobacterales bacterium HSG17
ATTGAAGATGTTATGATGCCCAAACCATCTAATCCTGGCAGGTTTGAAGCCGGACTTGAAGGACGGGATATACTCCATGCACAATCACTTGAGGATGTGGCATTGTTCAACTATCAAGAAGCCTATCCACAAGTTGATGAAATGCTCAAAAAGAATAATATTAAAATCCCAAAGAATTCTGATGAGTACAGAAGATTATGCCATGGAATACTTCGGGCAAAAGTAGGTTTTCAAGAAATGGAATTAGAAAAACATAGAGGAAATTATGGCTTTAAATTCCCCTATGATGCTTTAGGTCTTACTCCAGTACAACAAACTGGCAACTTGGAAAAAGATGAGATAAACACCACCCCTAAATCTCCTGCGATAAAAGACTTAGTTAAGGATTGGTTTAAAGAAAACACTAAGGCCGAACTCTGGAAACCAAGAACCTTGAAACAATATACAGGACATCTTACAATCATACTTCAAATCATTGGAGGAAATACCCCTATTCTATCAGTTGATTTCAGCACAATCAGAGATCTTAAAAAAACCTTGATAAAACTCCCTACTGGGATGAATAAAAAAAAGATCTTCCAAGGCAAATCTATCCAAGAAATCATTGAGATGGCTGAAACTGAAAATATTGATACCCTTAATGTAACCACCATCAACAGTTACATTATAACACTTGGTGCATTTTTCAAGTGGTGTGTTGGCAACGGTCACATGCCCAACAACTATGCTGAGGGAATGAAGATCAAGGTCAACAAGCAAAAACGACCTGATGAAATTCGAGATGTATTCACAAAAGAACATTTGAATTCCATGTTTCAATCAGCATATTATCGAGATGATGCATTTGAAAGATCTTATCAATTCTGGTTACCAATCCTTGGACTCTATATGGCCGTTTGTCATGCGTCTTTAACAATCAACAACGATCGACCTGAATGGTTTTTGGATTATCTTGCCAACTGGCTTAAAAGCCAAATGAATAAAGAGGCTATCAATAAACTTGTAAAACGTCTTTCCGATTATAAAGAGGAGAATTTTTAATGAAAACAATCGCACCTGACTACTTTGATCGTGAAGTTACTTGCACCTATCGTGGCGAGGCTTACAATGTCGGAGACAATGGTGCTATATATAGGCACCCTAAAGAAGGTTTTCGCAGAAGACCGTTGGATGGACAATGGAAGTTCTATAGTTCGATCACCAAAGATGGATATTTGTTATTTGCAGGCATACGAGTTCATCAGATAGTTGCGACCGCTTTTCTTGACCCACAGCCTTCAAAAGGTCATATTGTCGATCACATTGACACAAATCGACAGAATAACCGGCCTGAAAACCTACGTTGGGTTACTCGACTTGAAAATATTCTTCTTAATCCCATTACTGCACGCAGAGTCGAGCTTGCTTATGGTAGTATCGAGAACTTCTTTAAGAATCCTAAACGACCTCTTTCAGATAGTCGCGACCCAATCATTGACTGGATGGGCACAGTTACAAAAGAAGAAGGTGATAAGAGTTATAAACGTCTGCTCGACTGGTCTAAAAAAAAGCAAGTCCCCTCTGGTGGAGCATTGGGAGAATGGCTTTACACCTCTTATGACTCAGAGCATGACAATGAACCAGAACTTGAAGATTTGACGAAGTCCAAAACACCTTGTGCTGTTCAAAAAAACTGGAAGACTCCATGCGAGTTCCCTTTTTGTCCATCCGAAATCGGCACGAACGCATTGAACGAATATCGTGAGTTTCTAAAAGAAGGAGTAGTGTTTTCACGCAATCGTTATAGTGAATCAGTAGTGGTTTCAGCAGAGCTTTCAGAAAGCAAAGAGACATTGTTTGTATTAACCAACCAACCAGGTGGAGTAAAACCTTGGGCGCTCGCTCGTGTATTTATTGACGAAGGGCTTTTTGTTCATGAGAACCGTGGCTCATTTTTTCAACTTGATGGGGCAGAAAAGAACTTTACTCTTGCACGTGGATTGGAATGGGAAGGCGGAGACACGATCGACGATTATTGTTAATCGGCAAAGTGAAAACGACTGTTCGGCCGTATGACCCAGTAGTCGGTTGTTTGACCTGCGTAGCTATCATATACATACTATGCCCCCCCCCCTATCTATCTGAGTCCAATATGATTTCGGATGGCGGGTAACATAAGGTACAAACCATATAAGAATAAGTGTTAAGTAATTATTTTGGGAGATTTTGTTACACGAATTAATGCATGTCTTGAGAGTTTGAGGTAGCGTAACACAAGGTATGCTTTATGGAACAGGCGATGAAAATATGATGTACATTACAGAATATGAATGA
>JAUCGD010000527.1 GCA_030377945.1 Desulfobacterales bacterium HSG17
AAGCTCGCCGCAAACATGCAGCGGTTGAGTCTTCAATCGGTGCGTTGCAGAATCATGGTCTGGATCGTTGCCCGGATCATGGTATTAAAGGTTTTGAACGATATGTTGCATTGGGTGTTTTAGCAAGGAATATCCAAATTCTTGGACATGCTGTTCAGCAAAAAGAATTGAAGCAGCAAAAAAAGGAAAAGAAAAGGGAGCGAATAATTTTATGATTAAACAATAAAATTAATATATTAATAACAATCAGCAGGAGAGTTGCGTCCATTGGTTGCATAAAATATACGATTTTTGAAGATTTTGATAAAAAATTGTCAAAAGATGAGAAAATTTAAAATTTTATGAAAAAAACTAAAAAATCTTAGGTCAAGATTTTTAAAAATTCGCTGTCACTTTGTCTTTTTTGGACATTTTCGGTCAGGCACTAAATATTAAAGAAGTCGAGTTTACCGTTATATTTGTACTTCAGTGTTGTAAAGCCAGCATAAAACCCTAATGCTTCTCCGATCTTTTTTGTTAATCGTTCTCTCAGGCTTCCAACAACACAGATAAGGTTATTGTTTTTCGATGAAATCATAACCTGCTGCACCGCACCTGCAAAGGCTAAAGTCAATGCAAAATTAACACTTACTGATTCCTTTTTACATCTTTCAATCAGTTTGTCAGTTTGATCTTCACTGAGTACTAAGTGAACTATTTTCTGCTTATAATTTTTCCAGTATGCCTCATTGAGATAAAGATAATCCTGATGGTTAAAATAGACTCTTTCCTTAAGCCATTTTTTAATGAAATTCATTGCCAGGAATTTCATTACAGGATTTAGTTTAAGTTCCCTGGGAACAACTTCCACATTCATAGGAACAGGGTCAGGTAAAATCTCCGGTTGTTGTAGTTTCAACACTGCACTTCTAAAATTATTTTCAGTCACTTCACCTTTGATTTTGGCAGTCATGGTGACGACATAAATTGGCGTTATCCGTGATTTTGTTGTCATAGAATCTGCTGAAAAAGCTTGGTCAAAAGAGAATACTGAAGCGTATGTTTATCCGTTTTTAGTCTTCGCATTGCAATATATAAAGCCATATCTATCTTCCGAAAGTATAACCAATTGTTATTCCAGTAAAAATATTATCTGTATCATAAAAGTCAATGTTCGATTCCGTAGTTTTGGCTCCTCCCATAAAATTAATGGAAAAATTATTGAGATGAAAAGGATTGAGCCAACTGAACATCCCCATAACTCCGTAAGCCACATCCTCTCTGTCTTTGGAAAAAATCGGGTGCTTTTTTCCGTATGTTGTAAATCCGCAGTCAATACCAATTTTTATCATGTAATTCCGAGTCATCTTCATATACGATAACCCGCTTGATATATTGTCATATGAATTGGCATCTCCGTCAAAATTTCCCAGAATATAAGCGATATTTGGAATAATCATGCTGTTTCCTAACCGGAAGCCGTACTTTAATCCGAACTTATGAAAAGAGCCATCTCTTTTCAAATCCAAAAACCTATTGCCTATAACATCTTTATCCACATCTTTTATCCTGAATTTATATTCAAAACTGAATTCTGATTCCATGATCCGATCAAGTTTGAATCCGCCGCCGTATGTCGAAATATCGGTTTCACTTCTTGGGACATTAGTAATATAAGGGTCCTGCCATACTTCGGATTCCAGTCCGTAATATCCGTAAATATCCAGTTTTCCGAACTCGGAAGCTTGAGCAATACCTGCTGCAATCCCGGTATCCTCATCTTCAAAAGGTGTGTTGCAGTAAAACTCGGTTCCTGAATCAAGCTTCAATCGAAAATCAAATATAACAAAAGGATAATACTTTTCAAACGAATCTTCATTTTCATTCAATGAATGGATGGTTCGGTTGTCGTCATCAGGCTCTAACTGGCTGTTTGTCTGAATTATAACCCCGCCTGCTTGAATCATGCCTGAAAATCCGGAGGCTGGCGGTTCATTTGCCTGAACAGATGTAGTGAAGATTAAGAGGATGGAACACACAACTAATTGTAATATTTGTTGTTTCATTTTTTTCAATTCCCTTTTTACATGAATCGTAATCAAGAGCTTTCTTTGAGTGAGATGCTGTGCAATATTATATATTTTACTCACATGTATCTCTCCTTTCGTTAATATTTTGAACGCGGTTTTTTATTAACACCTTTTATCGTAACCATTCACTCCCCGGTATAAAAATCGCAATAAATTTCTGTACAAAAGGAAAATAATGATTATATTTTGACTATGGGCAAATTAATAAAAAAAGATCTTGCGAAAATGACTCGTCCATAT
>JAUCGD010000528.1 GCA_030377945.1 Desulfobacterales bacterium HSG17
CCAAAAACCCATGTTTGGATGAGAATTTGCCCATATGTGAGGCGCAATAAATTTTGCAACCGGAGTTGTACTGATGTACATGAGGATTGCAAAAGTTTGCAGCAACGAAGCAGATGGGTAAATTATCGTTCAAACATTAATTTGTTTTTTCATAACATATAAGACCACACCTTAGACATCTCTCTGCCTCAGTGTGAGCTTCTTCTAAGGAAAATCCTGTTGAAAATTCATCCAGCCACTCTTTTCTGCTCTGGCGAGGTATCAGGACATTTCTTGAAGTAAAATCTACACTGTTCAATGATGACACATCCTGGAGTGTGGTCTGTTTTGTTATCATCTTATCAGATTCCTGGAACTCAATGCCATACATAAGGTTATGTAAAGCAGCTGCTGCTTTTCTGCCGCCATTAATGGAGGCCACAGCTGAAGAGTACTCAGTTATAGCATCCTGGGCTGAAAGCAGGCCAAGTTCCCGGTTTGAATCTGGTTTTTTCTGGAGTTCCACACCCTCCCAGGCAAATGGTCCTTCATTATCTGACTCTTCAGTATTATTCTCGATATCCGCTTCATCAGCATTCACAGGAATAAATACAAGCTCGGGAAATCTTCCTGAACCAATTATCAGAGTAGCAGCATCAAGAATCTCTTTTTCACCTGTAACAAGATCAGTGGACTCAACAAATTTAAGTTGTTCCTCTTCGCCGGATACTTTTGTAATCCCTCTATTAAAAATGACTGTTACTCCAGCTTCTATAAGTTTATCAATACCTTCAGGATCAAGGGAAGAATCTTCTGCTGATTTTCTTAAAACTACAGTTATGTTTCTGGCACCGCTCTTATTTAAAATATCCACTGCCTGAGATATTTTTTTATTGCCGTCACCTGCTATTACGACATTTTCTCCTGTTGATATATCAATGTCGGCATCGGTGCTGCTTCTTAAGAGATCAATTAAAAGAAATGTTCCGGGAAAAACACTTGTAGCATTATCAAGATCTCCACGCAGCAGTCTGGAATCCCAGCCTCCGGTTGCTGTAAAAACTGCATCAAAACCCTCTTTTAAAAGTCCGTCAATAGTAAAATCTTTGCCTGCTCGCAAATTGGTTTTAATATCGACTCCCATTTGTCGAACACCTTCAATATCCCAGTCAAGCACATCCATGGAGAGTCTCTCCCTTGAGATAGCTTTACGCAAAATTCCACCAAGCTCATCAGTTGCTTCAAAAATTGATGCTCCATGACCAAGCCTTGCACTGAAAAAAGCTGTTGACAGCCCTTGAACTCCACCACCGATGATGGCTACTTTTTTTCCGCTTGCAGGTGCTTTATAGGGCAGAGACAATTTATTGCGGTTCATTTCATAATCACATACAAAACGTTTCAGATGATTTATGGCAACTGAATCATCCTGAAAAAGCCTTCTGCATTTGGATTCACACTCAGCAGGGCAGATTCTTGCTATAACGCTTGGGAAAGGATTTCTCTCTTTTATAACCTGTATCGAACCAGTATAATCTCCCTCTTTTATAAGCTGAATATATTTTTTTATATCAATACCTGTGGGGCAGGCTCTCTGGCAGGGAGTAATGCACTCCTCTTTTGTATATTCTCTCATTATCCTTCTAGTAACAGAAGTCAGTCTTATAATATTTTTAGGGCATGCTTTTTCGCAGGCGCCACATCCTGTGCATTTTTCCTGGTCAACCTTTGGCAAACCATCCTCGCCTATGATCAAAGCATCAAACAGACAAGCCTTTACGCAGGTACCAAGGCCAAGACAACCTATTCGGCACTCTTTCATGCCGCCAAATAATAAAGTTGCGGCTCTACAGTCTGTCAACCCAAGATATTTGTAATCCATATCTGCTTCATCATTACCATAATAGCATCCAGGTCCTGCAAATTCAGGTTCTTTGTCAACTACTGACACACCCATGATTGCAGCAATTGCCTGGGCAACATCATCACCTGCTGCCACACAGGAATTAACAGACTGTTTGCCTTCTGCAATTGCCTGGGCATTGGGCATGCATCCTGGATATCCGCATCCGCCGCAGTTTGCACCCGGCAAAGCATCATCAATGGCAAGAACTGTTGGATCTTCATAAACATAAAAAGCTTTAGAAGCAATGACCAGGACTGTACTGATTAGAACACCGAGTCCACCCATCATTAAAATAGATTGAATCATGGAAATATCCTTATAAATTATATTTAATTTTATCCACTATTAATAGTAAAAAATCCTTTCTATATAATCATCTGAACAGTAGAAAGTCAATATTATTAATATTTTTTTTATATCACAT
>JAUCGD010000529.1 GCA_030377945.1 Desulfobacterales bacterium HSG17
TATGAAAAAACTATGTGTTTTATCGGCAATTCTTTTTATCATGGCAATTGCCATGATCGGATGCAGCAGCAGTGACAGTAACAATGCGTTAAATAATATTAATCCCCCCGAAAATAATGAACCGGATGATAATGAACCGGATGATACCAATCCATTATCAACAGCCAGCTTATCTGGATTTAAATCTGATGGCGAACTGGAGCAGTATCTTAAGAAAGGGCTTCAATCAAATGCTTTGGAACAGGTTTACAGGGATGATTCTTTGGCCAATGAAGCTGGAGATGCAGCAATAGCTCCTGCACCAGAGGATAAAACAAACTCAGTATTTTCCAAAACCAATATCCAGGAAGCAGGGGTTGATGAAGCTGATACAATTAAGACTGACGGCAGATTTCTCTATATTGCCCCTTCAATGTCCCAGGTTTATTATATGCTTGAAGGAGATATTGCAGCAGTTAAAGAAATGGATATGGAAATTGCTGATGAAGGTATATCAAAATACGATGATTCTGACAGAGACGAACCTCCAGAACCTGTTATAGCACCTGCTCCTGTCATGGAACCCATAATTGCTCCGGTTCCTGACATGAGACCTGAAGAAGATTTTATCCGTATTCTTGAGCTGTCAACATCTCCTGCTGATGCAAATGAGGTTGCAAAAATACCGGTAACGGATTTTGATAATAATATTGACGGGCTTTATCTTCTTACTGAAAGGGAAGAAAACAAACCTGACCTGCTGGTGACAATTGGCGGTAATGCTCAGGATATGTGGGGAATCTGGAATTGCCCCTGGTGCTGGACAAATGGAGCTGCTGAGATTGCTATTTTTAATATTGACAATCCTGCTGCTCCTGAAAAAATATCACATATTAAACTTGACGGGCAGTTGATTTCAAGCCGCCGCATCAAAGACAAGTTATACCTGGTAACACGTTATACTCCGAATCTTCCTGATTTCAGGCCATATCCTGCGAACAGCGAAGAAGAGGTAAATAATGAAATGGTACTTGAAAAAGCCGAGCTTTCAGATCTGCTTCCCAATGCTGAAGTTAATGGTATCTCCAGTGACAGCTTTATAAAAGCAGATCAATGCTTTTTACCGCCATTAAATGAGGAACGTACTGAAGAACCTGATCTTATAACAGTTAGTGCCATTGATCTGAATAATCCTGATAATATGGTTTCCCAGTCTGTTGCAGGCCCTGTTGAAACTTTTTATATGTCAACACAAAGTTTGTATCTTGCCAGCACACGCCAGTATTACGGCCCTTTTATGGGCATTCCTGAAATTGCACCAGCCATAGAATCAGACACAGTGGAAACAGGCACAGCAGAAGCAAACTCGGAAACAGCAAAACCAGATACAGTAAATTCAGATACATACACACCGCCTCCTGTAACCACTGATCTTCATAAATTTGTACTTACTGAAAACGGGCCTGTTTACAAAGGTTCAGGAGAAGTACAGGGACATCTTGGATGGGAGATAGATAAAAAGCCCTTCCGCATGAGTGAACATGACAATATTTTAAGGATTGCAACTTCCCTGGGAGATACCTGGAACGAAACAGCTTCAACCCGTCTGGCCCTGTTTAAAGAATCATCAAATGATACCCTGGAAGAAATTTCACATATTGACAATATCGGGGAAAAGGGAGAAAATCTCTATGCTTCACGCTTTATAGGAACAAGAGCCTATCTGGTAACATTCAGGGTGACAGATCCCCTTTATGTATTTGATCTTTCTGACCCTTATGCACCTGTTAAGAGTGGAGAACTTCATATCCAGGGGTATTCTGATTATCTCCATCCCATAAGCGAAGATCTGCTTTTAGGTATTGGAAAGGATGCAATTGCAGATGAAGCATCATTTGACAGATGGATGGGACGTCAGGGTGCATGGTATCAGGGGGTTAAGCTGTCCCTGTTTGATGTATCCAATCCTGCAAATCCTTATGAAAAAGATTCTGTTATTATCGGCAAACGAGGTACTGATGCAGGTGCATTGTACGACCACCATGCAATGGCTTATCTGCCTCCTGCAAACGGACAACCGGCACGCCTTGCACTTCCCATTAGAATGAATGACACTTATCCGGATTATAATTATTTTAAACCTTCAGATCCTTCTGCCTGGTATGACTGGACACAGACAGGACTTTATATGTTTGAAATCGGTACATCTGATATTTCAAATGCAGGACAAATGATTGTTTCAGGACCCAGTCAGGAAACCCCTACGGATATGATGATATTGCTTCAGACCGTGCAGTTTTAACTGAAAATGATGTGCATTATATTC
>JAUCGD010000530.1 GCA_030377945.1 Desulfobacterales bacterium HSG17
TTATTTTAAGATTTTTAAGAATGTTACGTTGATTTTTGATAAGCTCAGTGTATTGTAGAACATGGAGATAAGGCCCTGGCTGCCGGAGGAGGAGTTGCTTTTATTTCCCAGAGCGGCTCAGTGGGTGTTGAAGCTCTGGGCCTGGCAAGCAATACCGGGTTTGGTATGCGTGCATTTATCGGACTGGGAAATAAATGCGATCTGGATGAAATTGATTTTCTCAGCTATTTTACAGAGGATAAAGAAACAACCTGCCTTGCTTTTTATGTGGAAAGTTTTGAAAATGGCAGGAAATTTCTTGAAGCAGCAAAAAAAGCATCTGTTAATAAGCCTGTTGTTGTGCTTAAAGCAGGGCGTTCAAAAGCAGGGGCAACGGCTGTCAGCTCACATACAGGCAGGATGGCAGGTTCAGATAAGGTTGTGGGCGGTGCTTTCCGGCAGTTTGGCATCCAGCGGGTTTTTGATGATGAAGAGCTGTGCGATGCATCCAAAACCCTGGCTTCACTGCCCCTGCCTTCAGGAAACCGGATTGCTATAATTACACCGGCAGGAGGATACGGGGTTATGGGTGCAGACCATATAGAGCTTCAAAAAAGCCAGGTTTGTCTGAAAATGGCAAAACTCAGCCAGGCCACAGAAGAACGTATCCGGGCAGCAACTTTTTCATTTGCATCATGCCGTAATCCTGTGGATTTGACAGCCAGTGCCAATGATATTATGGTAGGCAATACCCTTGATGCCCTGCTTGATGATGAAAATGTTGATATTATTATATGTATCGCCTTTTTTGCCCCGCCATCCATTACTGACGGAATGATAGATGAAATCTCAAACCGCGTTAAAAAATCATTAAAACCCATTATTGTTTTTACCCAGTACGGCCCATATACAGAGGATTACCTAAGACGATTTCACAGCAAAGGCGTAATCGGATTTCCATCTATAAGCAGGGCTGTAAGAGCTGCAAGATTTCTTGTGGAAAGGGCAGATATATTGCAATCAATAAAACGGTAAAGGAGGCAAAAAATGATTATTCAAAGTTTTGCAGGGTTTATCGTATTTGCGGCAATTGCCTGGGCCATGAGTGAAAATCCCAGGAAGGTTCATCTGAAAACCATTATAATCGGCATGACAATTCAGCTGGCTGTGGGCTTTCTGCTCATCAAACTGCCTGTTTTCAGAGAGTTTTTTCTGTTTTTAAACCGCATGGTATTATTTCTTGAACAGTCAACCCAGGCAGGTACATCCATGGTGTTTGGCTATCTTGGAGGCGGGAGCCTGCCTTTTGATGAAAAGTTCCCTGGCTCAAGCTTTATCCTGGCCTTCAGGGCTTTGCCTCTTATTTTATTAATGAGCGCTCTTTCAGCCCTGTTATTTCACTGGAAGATTTTACCTTTTATTGTCCAAAACGTTTCAAAGTTTATGGAAAAAACAATGAAGCTGGGCGGAGCCGAAGCCCTTGGAGTATCAGCCAATATTTTTGTGGGCATGGTGGAATCCCCTCTTTTTATCCGTCCATATCTTAAAGATATGACCCGAAGCGAGATATTTACTCTTATGACCTGCGGAATGGCAACAATTGCAGGCACGGTCCTAGTTTTATATGCCAGTATTCTCAGCAGCGCCATTCCTGATATTATGGGCCATATTCTCACAGCATCCATAATAAGTGTACCTGCTGCTGTTACCATTTCCAAAATCATAATCCCTGAAACCGGGGAAATCACATCTGGAGAACTGGTCTATCCTGAAAAGGTTTCCGGTTCTATGGATGCAATTAGCAAAGGAACAGTCCAGGGTGTTGAACTTCTTATAAATGTTATAGCCATGCTTATTGTGCTGGTTGCCCTTGTTCACCTGATTAATTTATTCATGGGACTTCTGCCCCAAATAGGAGGTCAGGATATTACCTTGCAGAAAATTATGGGTTATATAATGGCTCCCATTGTCTGGCTTATGGGCGTTCCCTGGAATGAAGCCTTGACAGCAGGGGCACTTATGGGAACCAAGACTATTATTAATGAATTTGTTGCCTACCTGGATTTAAGCCGTCTTCCTGAAGGAGTTTTAAGTGCTAAATCCAGAATCATTATGGTTTATGCCATGTGCGGGTTTGCCAACCCCGGAAGCTTAGGCATTATGATAGGCGGCATGGGAACTATGGCTCCTGAAAAACGGGATGAAATTGTATCCCTGGGATTTCGTTCAATAATAGCAGGAACTCTTTCCACCTGCATGACAGGGGCTGTTGTTGGTATTTTAAGTATATCAGGATGATATGGGCAGATTACTTCC
>JAUCGD010000531.1 GCA_030377945.1 Desulfobacterales bacterium HSG17
AATGGCTTGAAATTTTTTCATAAATTTTCGATCAATATAATCTTTAATTATAAATGCAATTTTTCCGCCAAATACAAGCTTTTTTTTCTTTAATACTCCAAGGCCGCCGCCCACATTAAAAATCAGAAGATATTCCGGTCCCGGATCAAAGGTTTCAAGTTCACTGTCTTCAAGTCTTGCCATTAAATTATGTAATAGAACAGGATTTTCCCGGACAGCATATACCCCAACCTTATCAAGGGGTTGATCCTGGAAATAGATGCAATCTCCACCACCAAAAATATCAGGAAATTTCACAGACTGGAGATGTTTATTGACAAGAAGCCCTTTATCAGGCCCTACAGGCAGTCCTGATTTTTCAAAAATAGTGGAAGGCTTGACTCCAAGAGCCATGAAAATAAAATCTGTGGAAAAAGATTCTCCTGATTCAAGACATATTTCATGGGTTTTAATCTGTTCTACATAACCGTTTTCAATGATCTGAATACTACGGTTTTTAAGGGAAGTTATTACTCTGGATCTGACCTCTTCAGGAAACCTTGCCATGAATTTTTTGCCTGCAAAAATACGAATCACAGGCATGTATCTGTTGGTTTTTTTGGCAAGCTGCCAGACATTTCCTGCTATTTCAGCAGAGGATGGCCCGCCCCCTACAATACTGACAACAAGTTTTTTCTGGGCAAAGCAAACTTTTAACTTGATTGATGCTTCCATGAGTTTTTCAATGGGTTTGACACTATAAATATTTCCCCTGTTTTCACTTACAGCCTGCATGGGAACATAGCTGCCTGCATTAAATGAAAGTACATCATAGTATAACGTCTGCCCCTCCAGCGTATAAACCAGTTTTTTTTCAGGGTCGATTTTGATAACTTTATCCTTAACAAAGATACCGCCCTTTTTTTCCACCACATCTTTTGTGGCAAAACGGATATTTTCGGGAGTGTATGTTCCGCCAAGCATTCCTGGCCCCATACCTGAATAATAATGAAAAATAGAAGGGCCTATTACTGTTACTTTGAATCCCTTGTCAACAAACTTATCAATATTTTCCATGGTCATCATGTGGGCATGACCGCCTCCAACAAGTACAAGATGTTTTCCCATTTTATCCTCTCTTTTTACTTGTGAACTTCAGGTTACATGTAACTTTCATGTTGTATACGACCTTCAGTCTAAAGGCTGTCTATAAGTTTTCCAAGGCTTGCAAGATGCGCTTTTTCTTCACTGGTAATTTTATTGATAATATCCCCTGATTTTGGATTTGTAACTTTTGAGGAGAGTCGTTGATAGAGATCAAGGGCCTGGGCTTCTATGGACATGGCAAGTGCAATAACCTGGAACTCAGAAGATAGATCAGGGCCGAAAAGTTCGAGATACTCCTTGGTGGACAACCCGCCCTCCAGCGCCTTTATCTCTACCATTTTTTCAAACTTATCCTTATCTATCTCTTCCTGGCTGATATCATTATAAGCAATATAAATAGATTCCTGATGTTTTACTTCAATTTCAGACAATTTTGTAAAAAGGTCTTTAACTTTTTGATTTTCTGCCTGTTTTTCCATCTCTAAATAGAATTCACGCAACCCCTGTTCCAGAGAGTATGCAATTTTTAACACATCAAGAGGCTCTTCATTACCAGTAAAAAGATCCAGTCCGAGATCCTGCGGGCCTATAGCTGTTTGTGACTGCCAGGCCTTTATCCCTCCTGAGACATTGAAAATTTTTTTAAATCCCTTGCCTGAAAGCATCTGGGCAGCAACACGGCTGCGCCCGCCAACAGCTCAATACACCAGTACAGGTTTTTTGGGATCGAGTTCATCAAGCCTGTCTGAAAGCTGGGGCAGTGGAATCAGGCTGGCTCCCGGAATATGGCTCTCCTTGTACTCCACAGGCTGCCTGACATCCAGAATTGTTATTTCGTCTCCAGTATGTTGGTCAATATATTGTTTTGTCTCTTTAAAATTTAAAGATTGTACAGGTGTGAAAAACTGCATCCATTTCATATGGTTTACTCCTTTTTTTTACCACAGGGCCAAATTAACCAAGAGATTTAAATGCTTTGGTGCTGGCTCCGCAGATTGGACATTTCCAGCCTTCCGGCAAATCTTCAAATTTTGTACCCTTGGTTATTTTTCCTTTTCTGTCTCCTTTATCAGGGTTATAAATATAACCGCAATTAACTGTCTGACATTGGTGCATATCCTTTGGTTCAGCCATTTTGAGCTCCTTTTATATAAAGTTTTATATTACCTGACACAACAATTTCACTGTTTACTTTTACGGTACTCAAT
>JAUCGD010000532.1 GCA_030377945.1 Desulfobacterales bacterium HSG17
CATAATCAGGAAAATATGGCTGCTGCATGTCTGACTGCCCTAACTTCAGGCGGAAATCCTGAAGGGATTCAGTCTGCTTTAAATAATTTTAAGGGACTTGCTCACAGGATTGAATATGTGGCAGCAATTGACAATGTGACATATTTTGATGATTCAAAAGCTACCAATGTTGATGCAGTTGTCCGGGCCATTGAATCTTTTGATGTTCCTGTTGTTCTTATAATGGGAGGACGGGGCAAGGGCGGGGATTTCAGTGTTTTAAAAGATCCCATTCGTCAGCATGTACGCAAACTGATACTCATAGGTGAATCAAAACAGGAAATTATGAATGCTCTTGGCCATGAATGCAGAGCCGGAGCAGAGATGGCATATGAAATGGAGGATGCTGTCTTAAGAGCTAAAAGGGCAGCTATTCCGGGCGATGTTGTGCTTTTATCTCCTTCAGGTTCAAGTTTTGATATGTACAGCAGTTATGCCAGACGGGGCGAGGATTTTTGCCGTGTAGTAAATAATCTGAGTGGGACAAATTTAAAATGAAACCATATCTGACTGGCAGGAAAGATTATCTGGAAAAAGCAGCAACAGGTTCTGTAACCTATGATGTCAGTATGTTGTTTCCGGTTATTTTTCTTGTGGGTATTGGTATAGTAATGGTTTACAGTGCAAGTTCTGCACTTGCATTAAAAAAATACGGAAAAGATTATTATTTTCTTTTAAAACAGTCTGTTTTTTCCCTTATGGGATTATTTATTTTGCTGGGCTGCCGCCATTTTCCCATAAGGCTTTTTCATGCTTTAACATACCCCCTTCTTTTTTTATCCTTTGTCTTTCTTATTGCTGTCAAGATTCCCGGATTCGGGATTAATGCCGGAGGAGCTGTGCGCTGGCTTAGTCTGGGAATATTTTCATTTCAGCCTGCTGAATTTGCCCGTTTTGCTTTGATAATATACATGGCATATTCAATGAGCAAAAAAGATTATAAAATCAGGACATTTGCAGTTGGATTTGTGCCCCATGTTATTGTTCTTGGCATTTTTACCGCATTAATACTGTCACAGCCTGATTTTGGTTCGGTTGCTATTTTATTTATCATAACATGGATTATGATGTTTGTTGGCGGAGTCAGGTTAAAATATCTGGTTATATCGCTGATAACGCTTATTCCTGTTACCGGATTTTTATTGTTCAATGCATCCTACCGAGTGAAAAGGATTTTAAGCTTTTGGAATCCATGGGAATATGCCTCAGAAGAAGGGTATCAGACCATTCATTCCCTTATGGCTTTTGGAAGCGGCGGGGTCTGGGGATCAGGTTTGGGCAAAGGATATCAGAAATTATTTTATCTTCCTGAACCTCATACAGATTTTATTTTTTCGGTTATCGGAGAAGAGCTTGGGCTTGCAGGGGTGCTGCTTGTTGTTATCTGCTACGGCCTTATTTTCTGGCAGGGTTTAAATATTGCCAGAAATGCCGATAGTACATTTTCATCTTTTCTTGCCACAGGTTTGACAGTTTCCCTGGGGCTTCAGGTATGTATTAACATGGGTGTTACTTTGGCTCTTTTGCCAACTAAAGGTCTTACCCTTCCTTTTCTCAGCTACGGAGGAACTTCCCTGTTAATGAGTATGGCTTCAATAGGGGTATTGATGAATATAGGTGCAAATGCTTATCATGAGCAAACCGCTTAATATTATAATTGCCGGAGGAGGAACCGGAGGACATTTATTTCCCGGAATTGCCATTGCCGACGCATTTATGGCAGAAAATCCAAAAAACAGGGTTTTTTTTATCGGCACTGACAAAACATTTGAAATTAATATTCTGGCAAAAGCAGGATATTTACATCAAAAGATCACAGCACATGGAATAAAAGGGCTTGGAATCATTAATGGATTGCGAACAATGGCAATCATACCCAAAGGCATTTGGGAAGCGGTTAAGATTATCAGGTTAATAAAACCTGATCTTGTAATAGGAGTGGGTGGATATTCTTCAGGTCCGGTTGTCCTGGCAGCAAAATTTCTGGGAATTAAAACTGCTGTTCATGAACAAAACAGTATTCCCGGAATTACCAATAGAATATTATCAATATTAACAGATCGTGTTTATACATCTTTTGCCAATACAGAAATAAGACCAATAACAAAGGCAAATACAGGCTTTGACCGGAAAAGAATTCTATTGACCGGAAATCCTGTAAGAAAAGAGATACTGAGTGCCGGGATTAAGGAGCCTGAAAATAGTGGATCAGATAATAGTGGAGCAGGAAACAAGAAAAATCTGTTTAC
>JAUCGD010000533.1 GCA_030377945.1 Desulfobacterales bacterium HSG17
GCACGCCCGGCAGGATTCGAACCTGCGACTTGTGGCACTGGCCGCCCAACCACAATGATGCTCCAAAGGGACTTGGCATCGGCCAGGAATATTTGGATCGGTGAGGCCCAGGGCGAGCGTCAACGTCGTGAAAAGTCCGACTTCCTGCGCTACGAAAACTCCAAGGGCCTCTACGCCGATTTCCACGCCATGCGGCACACCTTCATCACGAACCTCTGCCGAGCGAACGTTTCGCCCAAGACGGCCCAATCACTAGCCCGACACAGCGATATTCGGCTGACGATGAACACCTATAGCCATGTGGGCCAACAGGAGCAGGCGGCGGCGATTGGGATGTTGAAGGGGGTGGAGTGAGTGAAAGTTTGCCGTAAAAAGGGAAAAGCCCGTGACAGTATTTCTACCATTACGGGCTTGGTGGATTTCGGTGAATCAACTTCACCCATCCATGTGCTGTGTTATAAAGCCGGTCGCGCTGAAACTAATCAGGCAAGTGATGTGCCGGTGGGGGCGACGCATCGGTGGCTTTTTACTTTTGTTACCAGCCGGTTTCGGGCCGGTTTTTCGTTCGATAATCGCATTGGGTTGCGAAAAACGTTTAGCCGCCAAACGCTGTTTGGCGAACCGTTATTATTTCGGATGGAATGCCACCCGCAATAACTTATTTACGTCGACGCAGGCCCAATAGGCCCAACGCTCCGAAGAGCATCAGGACCATCGAGGCCGGTTCGGGAACGGCGGCGGTGGCGCTGGACGAGCCACCGAAATCGAGCAGCATCTTGTCGAGGTTGGCCTGATTGTACTCGGGTCCGCCTCCCGGGTCGGCGGCGGGAACGAACGAAGAGAGCAGCAGGTTCAAGTCCTTATCGTCTACCGTCCCACTTCCGTCAAGGTCCGTATCAAACGAGGGCGTACCAAGGACGCCTGATATGGCGAAAAGACCAGTATCACCCCAGTTGCCGGCCCAAGTGTCACCAGAAGCGCCTGCGTACCAAGGGTAGGTGGCGTTGTTGTTGTAACCTTCGTCCATGCCGCCATGCACGATAGTGCCACCAGTACTATCCAACTCGTGCCCTGCAAAGGTTATAGGAAGGATATCCACACCATTGGTAGTCAAACCGGTCTGTATCATTGTCCCGCTATTGGTAACCTCACCGAATTCCGTGAGGTGGAGCGTGTAATCATTGTCAGTATCCGGTTTATCGGTCACGGTAATACCGTTCGACCAGAACGTTGCCAAATCCGCAGCGAACAGGGTGCCGTCCACCAAGTAAACCGGGGTGTCGGTATCCACGCCCGGTTCGGCGTCCGTGTTGGTAAAGACATCCACTGCGGTGGTTGCACCGATCACGCTCCAGGTGGTATCCAAGGCACCGCCATCATCCACTGCACCCTCAGCTTGCGCCTGCAAAGTCACCCACGCATTCAGGGAAACCATGTCCGCCGGAGGAACTACAGATGCTTGGTTTACCTTTAACTTTGTCACAAAAGCCACCCGATACTGCCCAACCACTTCCGGATCAGGCAAATCAATCGCTGCCTGTGACACCGATGCAAAAGCTACCACAGCGAGCATCGTCATGCCAATAATTGTTTCTTTCTTCATTAGGATTCTCCTGTAATGAATAACAAGGATTTAAAATTTTCTAAAACCTTTACCACCAGAAACAACATGGCCAAGCAGTGGGGATACCTCGAATGAGGGCTTGATCATATTTATTAGTTGATTATCCAAGGTTTCTCTATTTGTTTGCAATGTAATGACGTATCACATTGCAGGTTGTTGATTTACGGTCTTGTGAAAACTTCACTCAGTTCCGCCGCGTGAACGGGGGACTGAAGGGAACGCAATAACACTGTTCTTCCACAGGAGTCGTGGGTCGTCAAGCCACTGGCTGCTTGTTAGCCAGTGGCTTGTGTTCGTACACCACCGAGCCCGCACTGGCCGACAAGCAACCAGTGGCACCCGCCCCGGAACTCATCCGGGGCGGCTTGTATCGTCTGTGTGAAACCGATCGCTTATGCGCGACGGCGACGACGTATCAACAGCATGCCCAATCCGCCTATCGCCAGCAGACTCATCGTCGCCGGTTCAGGAACTTCTATCACGCCCGAGACTGCATGGAGTGAAGTCGCTCCAAAGGTACCCATCCAGGAGTCTCCATTTCCATACCAAGTGCCGTATCCAGCATCGCTGCCGCCATGGCCAACCGCCCCACCACTATCCAGCGTTTTACCCACGTAGGTTACAGGACCGGCGTTCAGACCAGTATGAATAG
>JAUCGD010000061.1 GCA_030377945.1 Desulfobacterales bacterium HSG17
CATTTTTGTCATGTATCCTAATGTCATGTCTGATAAATATTTAAGATAAAAGACAGTATTTACTGACATGGTTATCATGATGATCTTTAACCGGGTACGAAGCTGTTTGGATGGAATAAAGTAGATCAGGTATAAAGCTAAAATCATTAAAATAACAGGAACAAATTTTATAAATATCAATATTACCCGATTTTTTCTTATGACCTCAATGCTGGTATTGAACCTGGCGTAAGAGAAAATATGCTTTGAAACAACATCTTGATTACACTGTACAAAGGTAACATTCCATTTGTCAGACAGTTTGCCAGGAGATTTGATATAATTGTAAAGATTTTCAGGAGTATAAATCAGTTCAGCATTATTGAAATGTTTATTATGAAATCGGATGGGTAATCTATGATAGGAGTCAAACGGATAATCATGGAAATCAATCTCTGCCTTAAATCTTGCTTTTATGCGATAGGCTCTGGTGGTAATTCCATCGACTGTTTCCTCCTTGACCGGATTACCCAGTACAACAGGGGATACAGCATTGTCAAATTCGATATTTGTATCATCAAAATCACCTGAATAGCGAAATTGTAGATGAAAATCCGCAGTAAATTCAAATTTATCCATATCAACATCGCTTACCTGGATAATATCTGAATTTACATATACGACCTGTGTACGGCTCATAACAACATCTTCTGCCAGTATGATACCTCCGTCTAAAACAGTCTGCATCATATTATCAATATCATTGGTATTCTGCTGAAACTGTGAAAAGGCGGGTAGAGCTTTTTGTTCCTTCCAGACTCCTACTGCAAGATGTCTTTTAACTCCGCCGTTTTTATCAAAGAATAATGATCCTGTGATGCCTTTGACCGAGGTGTCCTCATTGTAAAAACCTGCCAGAATTTCCCTTATTTTTCTCCGGTCCTCCCGTATCTGCAGTTTCCCATGAACCTCTATTTTTTTTATGGCTTCCGCAACCACATGCAGAGCATCATAATAACAAAGATTCATTTCATTGGGATCTTCATGATATTTTTCATAAAATGCATTGTCAAATTCAAAAGTACCTTTCCCGCCGAGATGCATCATAAAGAGAGATACAAAATATATATCATCTGAATAGTATCCCGGATTGGACCATTCCATGGCATATGGTTTCAGGTCATTCATAAAAGTTCCGACAAAAGAATCGGAAACAATCGTAGGCAGAGAAAGACCTGCATCTTTTAAAGTTGTTATGATTTTCGTTCCTTCGGAACTGTGAGTTGCGAAAAACAAGATTCCCGGATCTTCAACTGCTTTCATTTCTTGTTTGATTATCTCCAATTGATCTTCGGGTTTTTTTTTGGTATCCCACTCCCATTTTCCGGCCATTTTCATTCCCAGATTTTTAACAGCTTTTTGAAAATTCTCATAAAGAGATGTCCCATAGAGATCTTTGGTATAAATTATGGAAGCTGTGTTCTTTTTCATAGCTTTGTTAATATAATTGGCAACAAAGCGTGCTTGCATTACATTATCAGGTACTGTCCTGAAATACCATTCATTTCCTACAATTACAGCTTCGGCAGTAGCTGATGCAGTGATAGCCGGTATTTCATTTCTCTTATAGATAATACCAGCTGCATTTGAAGCATCACTTGTAAAATGTCCGAGTACAAGTAAAACATTGTTGCTGCCCGCAATTTCCAAAGCGATTTTTTTTGCTTTTTCAGGATCATTATTATCATCATAAAAAAGCAGTTCCAGTTTTCTGCCGTTAATGCCGCTCTGTCTGTTGAACTGTTCCTTATACAATTCAACTCCATGGCGCATATCTTTGCCGTCAGGCAGCCCCATAGGCCCGACTACGGCAATACGGATCGGTTCCTTTACCAGAGAATACGGCGAATACCAGAAAAGATATACGCCTGCATTAATAAGAATAAATAGTATTATAAATATCTTTTTCATGTTCGACTTTCATCTTTAAATATTTTCGTTATGTTCTCTGATCCTGGAATCAGGCAGTCTGCGTGGGGAAGAACAGCAAACTCAATCTTGTTTTCATTAAACCGTCTGACAATTTCCTTGTTAAGTTCTGTTTGCAGTTTATGACGTGCCGGGTAATTCTGAATAATATAACGCAGTGAAAGAATAAACGAATAATCACCAAATTTGCTGAATTTTGCTATCTTTAACTTGAGATCAGGGGTTTCATTAATGATGTCTGTCAGCAGATTCAATGCAAGTTCTATTTGATTTTTACTGTTTCGAGTAGATAAGGGGATATCTATGTTAATAAACAGGTCAGGAGCTGCCATCACATTAATAGCCTCGCTTTGGGCAAGCTGGGAATTGGGAACCGTTACCAGGAATTTGGTCGAATTGGGCCTAAGCCGGGTATAACGGAGACCGATATTTTCAACTTTATGATTTTCCTTGTTAAATAGAATAACATCTCCTGATTTGAATGATTGGGAAAGGAGAATGCTGATACCCCCCATTACATCGCTTAAGGTTTCCTTTGCAGCCATAGCAATTGCAAGACCGCCAATACCGAAACCGGCCAGGATGGCACCTACATTAAAACCCAGGCTGCTCAATATAGCCATGATCGCAACAATCCAGATTAGAAATTTGGAAAAAGTTTTCAGCAGCGGGAGGATAACCACAGCCCCGGAATCTTTTTCGCTGTCGGATTTTTTGGAACGCAGGGTGAATCGGCCCGTAAGAAAATTGGTCAGCCAGTGAAGGAATATGGCACTTGCCAGGATGCTGAACAGTTTGACAATTACCTCTATACCTTTTTGTATCCATATTTTATAACGGTCTGCCCTTAATACCCCGATTTCTCCTTTAAGAAAGCGCTGCATATCATCTCCATTTTTTGGTTTTTCCTCTGGTGTCAGTTTTTCCAGTTCAGACCGGGGATGTCCTGTAAGCTGGTACATCCTGCGTTGAATACCCTGGGAAGCAGCATTCAGAGTGCCTTTCTGATCCCTGTATTTTCCTATCTCACTATCTATTCCTGAAGCAGAAATTCTTTGTTTGAAAATCTCAATCCATTTTTCAGACGCAGCCTGCTCAATATGACGTTCAAAAAGCGGAACAGCCGCTTTTTGAACGGTTTCGACTTTCTGGTCTTCAGGAACCGGGGGCGGAACCGAAAGATTTCGGCCGGTTCTTGATTTAAAATCAGCAATAATTTCCCTGGCCTTGTCAGGTGTTAAACGGACACGGATTTTTATCCATTCTTCCTGTTTTTGGATTTCCGATTCCAGGGCTGTTTTTTCAAGCAGGGGCAGCAATTTGGAAACAGCAGTTTTTTCAACTTGAGCCAGTCCTGTGAGCCGCTCTGTTATTTCTTTTCGTTTTTCAATATTGGTCTGTCTGAACTCCTGTTCTATAATATCCCTATAATAGACCTGTAACAATTCACTCAGGTTTTCAGCGCTTTTTGAATGAACAAAGACACTGAGAAAGAATTCTTTAATTGTATTTTCAACCTCCATACGTCGGATTGTGGCATGTTGCATTTTTTTGAGTTCGGTTTCGGAAAGTTCATCCTGTTTGCGGTTAAAAAGCTGCTCCATTTTTTTCAGTTCATCAATAATATCCAGGCGCTTGCCAATGGAAGTCAGGGCTTGGGTCAATAGAGCCTGGGTTTTTTCAAGTATTTCATCAGATATGGAAAGTGTTTCAATCTGCTGGCCAAGCAGAATCTGTTTGTTTGTCAGTTCAGCAGTTTCCTTTTCAATTTGGGATATCAAGGTTTTCTTGAGTGCTTCTGTTATACCGTCAGGGATAATATCCATGTTGATCTGTCTGTGGCCCAGGCGTTTTTTTAATTCCATTGCAGTTTTATGGTGCTGCATTGTCAATTTCCCTGTCTCTGATAAAACGCTTGTGTACTTTTTATTTTCCTGATTCAGATTATTCAATGCTACTAATAATTCTGACCGGAGTTTCTTTTTTTCCGCAATAATTCCCAAACGAGAAAACAGCAGTGTCTGCCAGTTTTTAGACAGGGATGCTTCAGGGGCCTTTTCTTGATTTACAGACAAAACCGGTTTTGTCTTGTCTTTTATATCATTTTTCCCGGAGTTGAACTCCAGGTTTGCAATCTGATGAAGCAATTTTTGTATATTATATTTTTCTTCAAGTGATTCCTGCTGAGCAATTCTCAAGAGGGGATCTTTTAAAGCATCAAGTTTTTTCTGTATTTCATCAACAGCAGTCTGACATTTACCAACCTGAGTGCGTATAGCATCAAGTTCGGTTTTGTTTTTCATTATTTTTTCATTATTTTTCTGAAATTTTGCAATAAGTTGTTCAGGTGTCAATTTTTCTATTTCCGATGCCCACTGCCTGGCCTGTTTAGCACTGTCTTGTGTTCCCTTGAGGCGGATCAAAAATTCTTTCATATCCTTTTGCTTCTTTGCCGCTTCTTCTTTCATGCCTGGAATATGTGTAAGTTCTTCTTTGGCTTTCTGAACGGCTGTTACAGCTTCTGTCATTAATTTTGAAGCACTATCCGAAGCATCTGTTAAAGATTGGGAGCTGAGGTTTTTACTGATTTTTACAGCATCAGTTTTGCCTTTATTTTCCAGCTTTTTTACCATCACCTGCATTTTAAAGATGTGTTCCAGCAGAACCGTAGCATCGCCCTGAAAGGTATCACTCCGTTTTACCAAAGATTTCAGAGCAGAATCAAGTTCTTCCAGTATTTTGATATGAATATCATAATATTCTGCAACCTCATTAACTTTGTTTATGGCTTTTTCAGCCTCTTCTGCGCGGATATAAGCATGAGACTCAAGATATTCTTCAACTTCAGGCTTTGAATGCATTTTAGTCTCTTTTTGAATCTGCTCGGCTTTTTCTTTGCTGCTGATAAAAATACTGTGTGAAAGATTGAATGCACCGTTTAACAATATTAGTTCATCTTCTTCTTCTGATAATTTGACCATCATTTGTTCGCGAGTCTGGGCAGAGTATTCTTTTTCCATGGTCTGCCGTTTCAGTTCCCGTGAGTATTTTTCTTCAGATGAAGACAATCCAACTTCTGCTTCTATAACAGTCTTCTTGGCTTCTTCCATGCCGGAGATAATGGTTTCCAAGGATTTGTGGCCTGTTTCCGCTTTGTTTCTCAAGCCCTTCTGCTGTATTGTCAGTTCCCGTGTCAGGGTATTTAATTTTCGTTCATTCAGTGCTTCAGGGATTTTATCATGAGCCAGGGTTTTGTCTTCAATACGGAGCCTGATTTCAAGCAGATGCAGTGAAAGTCCTTCAATGGTGTTAATAAGAGACTGAACCGCTGACAATGCATTGTCTGTCTGCCGGATATACTCATCTGCCAATGCTTTTTCCGTTTGAATCAATTCTAGTTTCTGCTTTAATGCATCCACTCGTTTTTTGGCATGTTCCGATTGGATTTTTGCAATTTCCACAGGATCAGCATTTTCAGAAGATTTTATTACAAGTTCTTTTTCGGGAATGAGCGGCAGTTTTGTATTCTGCCGAGCTTGGGAAAGCAGTATTTCGCTTTTTGCCAGGGCACGCAGCCGAGCAAAGGTTCTTGCAGATGTCTCATTAAGAATGTTCATGGTCTGTTTGAGCAATTCATCATTGCTCAGACTGTCCAGTTCAGGGGTTTCAATAACTTTTTTTTCCGGTGTATCTGCTGCCGTTAATGGGGGTGACAGGCTGAACATTATAATAAATATACAACAAATACAAATTACAATAGAAGATAAATACAATCTTTTTTTCATTATCTTTTTTTCTCCGTTAATATAAAAAAATACCATAATTTAAGAAACTAATAAGGGCCAATATGAATACAGCAGAAATCCGCTGCCTGTCAAAGCAAGTAAAATATATAATATTTTCCCAAAACCTGGCAGGAATCTAATTTTTTCAGCTGAATTTCGTTTGTGCATTATATGAATCAAGCAGGAAATCAGGGCTGGAAGACCTGCCAGAACATATATTGCAGGAAAAATATACCTGATGCTTTCCTGCCCTGGCAGTATATATCCGTATAAAAGATGAATTCCCAATGTAATCATCACTGCGGGAATACATATCAGCATATTGGCAACAGGCAGATCAGAGGGCAGCATAAAAACAAAATATAAAACAATTACGATCATAATCAAAGGGAATAAAATTTTTGCAAGCAGGAATATTCTGCCCTGTCTCTGTACCTGGATATTGGTGTTAAACTGTGAATAGGAAATACTTTGTTTTTCTGAAACAGGAACTTTTATTATATTCTGGGAAAATGATATATTTTTGGTATCCCACCCAGGTATTGGCATTGTCACCCTATTTGCATCATTGCCGCCAGTCTCTTTTTCACCTGTCCCATTTTTAGAAATCCTATTTTTAGAAATCTGGGGAAGCCTTGTTACATCATGTACAAAAATCAGATTATTTCTTGTCAGGTCTTTATGGCGAAGGCTGATTCTGAGTTTGTGTTTGTCCAGAGGGTATGCGTTTGTATCATAATCAGCTTTAAAATCAGCAGTGAGCCGATATGAGCGGGTGCTGATTTTATTAATCGTTTCTGCCATGACCGGAGCTTCCAGAACCACAGGATTCACAGCATTGATAAATTTGATACGGGTATCGTCAAAATGACCTGAAAAACGGAACCAGAGATAAAAATCAGCAGTAAACGTACCTTTTTTTGTATCTATATTAGTAATTTTATCAATATCTATCCCAACATATACAACATTAAGAAATGTCATGGCCTGCCCCTGAATCTCAATAATTTCCTCTTTAGTTTCCTTTTTGTCAGTTAATTCCTTTTTGCCTTTTTTTACATCTGATTTAATATTTTTGTTTGAAACCGGGGTGGGCTGGATACCCTGATATTGCCGATAGATCGGAAGAAATATATGTTTGTTCCAGGTACCTATTGCAAGATATCTGGTAACATTTCCATCTTTATCAAAATAAATATCTCCGGTTATACCTTTTACAGCAATTTCTTGCTCATTAATGCCTGCCAGAGCTTTTCTTATTCTTCGGCGGTTCTCCCGTATATCCTGCCCCTGAATTTCCGCTTTTTCAAGAGCACTGAAGGCAACCTTCATGGCATCATAATGGCATGCTGCTACCCATGAAGGTTCCTTGCCGTATTTGCTGACAAATTTTCTTCGGAAAGCCAGTGCATCTTCCCCATCAGCAAGATAGGAAATAAAAGGCGATATTGCGTAAATTCCGTCTGAATAATATCCGGGAGACATCTGCTCCCGGGGGTAATCATTAAATTGACTGATAAACCCTTGTGTGGAAAAAGTATCAGGACCTACAACAGTATAATTGGTTCCGGGATATCTGCATGAAGCAAAAAACCTGCTCCCTTCTGTTTCATAAGTAGCACAGAAAATTGTTCCTGGATTTCTGGAGGCTCTCAGATTACCAATAATATCATTAATATCATTATCAAATTTTTCATCATCGCTGTCAAAAAACCATTTGTTGTTGATATTAATTCCTGTTTTTTTGGCTTCAGCTTCAAAACCCAGAGCAATAGAACGGCCATAGTTATTGTTATCATAGATAATACTGGCCGATGTGCTGTTCAGAAGATTTTTGAGCCCATGGACAATAAAATTTTTTATAAAACTGTTATCCGGTACAATCCTGAAATACCAATCATTGTCCTTAGTAACAGTCTCGGATGTGGCTGAAGCTGTGATGGCCGGTATTCCGTTTTTTCGGTATATTGTACCGGCAGCAATAGAACCCTCACTGTCATAGTGGCCGAGAACAAGAAGAACTTTGCCTTCATCTGCAATCTGAGAAGCAATGCTGATGGCAGTCTGCTTATCTTTGTCATTGTAAACCAGTAATTCGATTTTTTTATTTTTTAAAATGCTGCTGTTCTTGATTGAATCAAGATACATATTTACTCCTCTAAGCATGGCTTTACCATTTTCTCTGTCAGCAGTGCTCATGGAACTGCTCATCGGTACTGCAATGGCGATATAAATAGTATCTTTTTTAACATTAAACGGGGATTCGGGCAGCAGGAGGATGATGCCTGCTGCATTGATGCCCAGTACAATAAATAATATTATCAGTTTTTTCATTTTAATCAGAATCCTCTTAATTCATTCAGATTTTTTACCATCAAATTCTTTGCTAAAGACATAATCTTCAATGTTTAGAAGCCATGCTCAGACAATATTATCATGAATCCTTAAAGATCGGGATATTATAATTGCCTCCGTATTCAGATAAAATCCTCCCAGCGCGCTCTATCACTGTCATATTTATAGTATTCATATCTTTTAAGAAAAGCTTTTACAAAATCTTTTGCAATCAAGACCGCTTTATGGTCTGATTTATATTCTAACAAAAATTCAAGTTTAATATGTATATTTTTAAAAAGTATCGGGTCCTGATGACAATATGCGATATACTGACGGAAAAATGTCGTGGCATATATCATAAGAAATTCTCGTAATGTAATTTCTTCCCGCTTCATCCTGAAATAAAAAGGTGCTACCCGGTATTCCGGTTTGAAAAATACAGTATTCACCAGCCTGTCCAGCAAAACGATTTTTCCCATTCTGCGTGGTGCTATAATAGCTGTACTTGGCGAGGCCATACGCTGGATATTTTTCACCCAGGCATCCAGTTCCCGAAGGATTTCCACCCGGTCTGTAAATTCCTCGTATGCCAGCATCTCTTCCACAGGAAATATTTTTTCATCATACATGATTGCTATCTCCGTTTCAGCTTTATCCAGGATTTCATATTCAGAAACCTCTTAATTCATTCAGGTTTTTTTTTGCAATTTCACCGATTTCACCAAAAGGTGCTGTTTCCAATACCTGTTTAAAGCATTGAACAGCTTTGCTGTTTTCCCCGCGCTGGCGGTACAGCATTCCAAGATTAATATGGGCAGGCATGAAATATTCGCTTTTTTTTAATATCTTTTTATAGAAATGTTCAGCTTCGATAATTTTGCCTTTATTGTGATATTCCATAGCCTTATTATACATATCCACAATATGGTTGCTGATTTCAATTTCAAAAACAGCTGTAACTCCCAGCTGGAAGAGTAAAAATATAATGGGTGCTTTGAGCAGTCCTATAAATGAAATAGCCGCAGCCATTGGAAAAGATATGTCAAATAATGTTGTTCCTTTATACCTGATTTTTATGTCGGTAAAATCACCGTGGGTGATAATTTCCTTTAATATTTTTTTCAGATGTTTTCCCTGAACACTATATATATCTCCTGAATAATCTTTGAAATTACCGGTTTTAGCCTGGAAATTTTTCAGGGTTCTGTCATAATCCTTACGGGATTCAGGGTCGGATAAAACCTTATATGCCTGATGAACCTGTCTGAATTTTTCACTGTCACCTTCAGATGTATCAGGATGATACTGCCTGGCCAGTTTCCGAAAAGCAGTTTTTATCTCTTCGTTTTTGGCGGTTTCCTTTATATTGAGAATGTAGTAGAAATTTTCCATAAATGTGATTTCAATTTTTATCGTTATTTTTCATGAGCAGTCTCATGTTTCCGACTGTTCGCTCGTTAAGGTGTTTCTTTTTTTACCCAAATTCCGTTGCAGACTAAGACCTTTTTTCATATTTTACTAACCGGGCCTCTTTATGACCGGCACTGCTCAACAGTACTTCAAGGTATGACCTTCCCAGGGGGCTAAATATAAATTTTTCAAGACATCACCTATTTTTGCTGCCACGGTTTCCTGTCCTGCTTTTTCCACCCGTATATAAATTTTGCCTGATAACACAATTCCTGAAAAAGAAGCCAGTTGTTCGGGAATACAGATAAAATTATCCCAGTGGTTTCTATCGCTGTCATATTGTTTGTCATAATAGAGTTCAAGAAATCCTTGAATAAATTCTTTTGCAATAAGAACTGCTTTATGTTCGGACTGATATTTTAACAGGTGCTTTAATTGAATCTGTTTATTTTGATACATTAACGGGTCTTGATGGCAGTAAGCAATATACTGGCGGAAAAAAGTAGTGGCATATTCCATAAGAAATGCCCGCAATGTAATTTCTTCCCGCTTTACCTTGAAATAAAACGGTGCAACCCGGTATTCAGGCTTGAAAAACACTGTATTTACCAGCCTGTCCAGCAAAACGGTTTTACCCATTCTGCGGGGTGCTATAATGGCTGTGCTTGGTGAGGCCATGCGCTGGATATTTTTTACCCAGGCATCCAAGTCTCGAAGGATTTCCACCCTGTCAGTAAATTCCTCGTATGCCAGCATTTCATCCACAGGAAATATTTTTTCATCGTACATGTTTGTTATCTCCGTTTCAGCTTTTTCCCGGATTTCGTATTCAAAACCCTCTTAACTCATTCAGCTGGCAGATATAATGGCCTGATACAGGACTGCAATCTTTGCAGCAAGCAGGGCAGAAAAAGGAGCGCCTAATCCGGCAAAACCCTTTTTGGCTATTTAGCGGGTGGACTCTTCCAGGGGTTTATCAAGCAGTGCCCGGTCAGTATAATATCCGGTTTCACAGGTATGTATATCTTTTCCATTATCACCTAAGCAAAAGCCTGATGGCAAGACTGTCTTTTTCCAGAAGCTCCCTGGCCTTTTTTAAGTCTGCCAGATATTTTCTGTTTATTGTCATTTGCTATGACCTTTGTTTTTCAGAATCAGCACCCCACAACATGAATCTGCCTTTTCCCTGATTTTTCGGTCTTCCAAAACAGTTTTTTCTTCCATGAAATGCTCTTGCGCCGGTCAAAAACAATCAGCCAGCCTTCATTACATCCCAGGGTATCCATATATTCTGCCAACTGCTTTTTTCCCTGTTCATATGTTTTTATAGAATAGCGCAGCTTTATTTCCACCGGATATCTGTGCCTTTTGTAGTGAACGCACATATCCAGACGGCCCCGACCTGATGCAAATTCCCTTGATATTCTTCCGCCTGCATTTATTACCCGCTGGAAAAAAGCCGTAAGAATCAGGTGCGGAGCTGCTTCCTTATACTCATAGCGTTCAATCCAAATGGCTGAATGTTCACGCCAGAACTGCTGGAAGTCTGTGAGAAGCCGGTTCATATCCAACCTGTTGTCATCTGTCAGATATGTGTCTGCACCCGGAGGATAGTCACGGTGATCCATTTCGCTCTGGGAACGAAAACTCAGGCCCCTGATGATGACTTCTGCATATATGGGATTTGCCGGAACCAATTTTTTATCGGATTTTCTTTCCCTTATCAGCCCCAGGTCTTTAGCATATTGATAATCATCATCCAGCAGATCGTATCCAGTGCTTTCCCCGGTTATCAGCGGCTCAATAACCTTTCTCACCCGGTCTTCTTTCAGCCGTTCCAGGAGGCTGTCAATGTGGGTATCCCGGCGGAAGATAATATTTCGGACAGCCTGTTCAGTATGTTCCGGCAAAATCACGGAAGATATGTCAGATTCGAGAATTTCCTCAATTATCTCCGCTGCAACGGCATTGACCAGCCACGGTTGTCCCCAGGTATGAAACCAGATATTATCAATGACTTGTTCTGAAAAGACATGACCGGTTTGTTTAGTATGCTGGGAATAGAGATAGATTATCTCCTCTTTTGTAAAATTACGCAAAGTCAGGATTTTTCTGACAATATTGAACGGGCTTGCGCTGCCCAGGGTGTTTTGATCCTCTCTTATTTTTGCCTTGTAGTCCCGGATATTTCTCATACCAATGAGACCCACAGAGTGGACAAAGGGTATCCGGTTCCTGTTAACATAACCGTCACGAAGCTGACGTAGAAATGAAATCAAGGTCTCTCCTGCAAGACAATCAGCTTCATCAAAGAGTATGATAAGAGGTTTATCCAGTTTTTTGCAAAAATAGTAAAGCGACTTAACAAGAACATTATTAAAATCCGAGAAGTTTGCTTCCTGGGCAAATGGATATTTGTCTAATGCTTTATTGAACTCAATCTCTTTTATCAGATTTCTGACAACTGCCGGTATGCCTCTTTCCGCATCCCCGATGCCCTGTATGGATTCAAGAGAGCAATACAAAGTATAGTATTCTCCTGAAGCATTAAGGTTCTCAGTCAAATCCAGCAGAAGGGTTGTTTTTCCTGTCTGACGGGCTGCGTGGATAACAAAATACTGCTCCTGGGCAATAAGCTTTTTTATGCCCTTACAGCGTTCCTGGGCCGGAAGCATATAGTGCTTACCCGGGTGGCATGGGCCTGCGATATTGAAATATTTTTCCATACCTATTTTTTTTTTTTGTTTTTCATTTCGGCGACCACTTCCTGACCTTCACGGAACATTTCTTCATAAAATGCCCTGGCTTTTTCTGGATCAAAAGATAGAAATGTTCCACCTTCTGCAAAATGGCGGTTGAATACCCTGCCAATGGCATATGTACAGGCTCCTGAAACGCCGGAAGCGCTGACTGCACCAAGGGTCTGACCGATTCCGGGAACCATTTTAGCAACGCTGAATGCAACAAGGGGACCCGCAGAGGCTGGAAAAGCCCCCCCGATTAATGCACCTATTATGTTTTTTACCATATCTCTGGAAAAAGGGATATTATATAACTGGGCCAGTTTTCTCATCAAGTTTAACTGGATTCCGGCTACACCTGCAAAATCCAGAAACGGAATGGGAATTAGACCGACACCGAGGGAAACATAAACATGGTGCCTGATCAATTTATCTGCATTCATCTCAATTGTGTCTGTTTTCTCTTCTGGGGCATCTGTTTCACTGCCTTTTTCTTTTGTTTTTTCCTGCATTTTTTACTCCTGTTTTTTACACCCCCCTTGCCCCCTCAAGGGAGGAATTTTGAACAGCACAGCTTTGAAGTGCCTGAAAATCCCCCTTTGAAGGGGGCAGGGGATGTTTTTAATTTTCTCTGTCTTTTAGTTTTGCAGCCTGTTTTTTTCCTTGTTTCAGCATTTCAGCATAATACTGTTTCACTTTTTCAGGAGCAAAGGTCAAAAAGGTTCCGCCTGACTCAAAATGTCGGATAAAAACCTTGCCTGTTGCATATGTGGATGCTCCGCATGCAGCCGGCATAGTGGCCATTCCGATTGTCTGCCCCAGCACCGGCACAAATTTAAGCGTACTTGCCAGAAAGGGCATTGTATTGGTCAAAAAAAATCCGCCGATTAAGGATGTCAGTACTTTTTTTACTGCCTCTTTTAAAAAAGGTACTTTGTATAGATCGGCAATTTCCTTGAGCATACTGAGCTGAACAGCCATCAGACCGGCAATATCAGCCGCAGGAACAGGAATAAGTCCTAGCCCGGTCGAGGCCAGTGTATAGTTGTTGAGAATCCTGTCCAGTTTTTCTTTTGGTACTTCTTCGTTCATAGTTAAAACTGTATTATTAATCTTCAAAATACCAGTTGTAAATCTGCTGCCCTCCCATAGCCATATGATTCCGTCCTTTTACTCTGGGCTTTACCAGAGAATGGTATATTTCAAAATAAAGGGGGATAGCCACTGCATCTTCTTCGCACAATATTTTTTCACTCTGCATATAATAATCAAGCCTTTTTTCCTTGTCTGTTGTGTCTCTGGCATTTTTGAGAAGCCCGGTAAATTCCTTATTTACCCATCCGGTTTTATAAAATGGTGCTGAAGGGTCAAAAAGCCTCAGACTGCTGTCAGCATCAGGATACTCATTGCACACTTTTGTCCTGAATATATGAGGAGGTTCTCCCTGGGTTACGATGGTATTGTAATCATCTTCTTTTTCCTTCTGAATTTTGACCCTGATATTCAGATGAAATTGCAATAGAGACTGAACCCCGGCTGCAATTTTTTCATGGAATTTTGATTTTTTTGACAAAATCGCAATTTCAGGAAAATTCGTTCCTTCAGGATAACCTGCTTCTGCCAGCCATTCCCTGGCCTGAAAAGGATCAAATCCGATTCCTATTTCCTGTTCAGGAGAAACAGAACCGAAAAGAGGGGGGCGGGTGCAGGTGGCAGCCGGTTCGCCATTGCCTTCATTTACCGCATCAATAAGAAGCTGCCGGTCAATTGCCGCTGAAATGGCTTTGCGTACAAGGGGGTTATCAACAGGAGCCAGCTTGGTATTAAAGGCATAGGTATAGGTGCAAAAGTGAGGGGCCTCGGAATATTCATCTTTCAGGGGACCTTTTTGAATAAGTGGAACAGACGCAGATGGGAGTCTCAGGTAACTGCTGCCCATGATATCAAGTTCATTATTTTCATACATTGCCAGCCCCAGGGAACTTTGGGGTGTTATATAATAGCGGACTTCAGGGATTGCTACTTTTGGCGCATTGTAAAAATCAGGGTTTTTTTTCAGAAACATGCCTTTGCCTTTCTGCCATATGACCGGCAAATAAGGCCCGCAGGTCTGAATATTGTCTATTTCCGTCCATTCATCTTTAAATTTCTCAATAACAGAGCCTGGCAAAGGACGAAATGCTGGCAGGCTGACAATCGCCGGAAAATAAGGTGCAGGATGCTCAAGTTTGAATACCAGGGTAAACTCATCCAGAATATATACTCCGAGTTTTGTAATATCTTTTATTTCACCGCTGTGGATGGCTTTTGCATTTTTTAAAATATACAAATCAGAAGCATTTGGAGAATAGGTATCAGGATTCAGATTGCGCTGTATGGCCCATAACACATCATGGGCTGTAACCGGCTCTCCGTTTGACCATAAGGCATCGTTGCGCATGAAAAAAATGTAAACAATATCATTTATTCTGCTTTGTTTCCATTCCAGGGCCAGTTCAGGAACCGGCTCGCATGTTTCCGGATCTAGATCGACCAGAGCTGGAAACAATTGCTCACAGACCTCAATATCACTGGTACTTCTTACAAATCCCGGATCAAGTGTGCTAATGGGATCTTTCAGAGGAAGGCGTAAAGTGAATTCTTCAATATAATTAAAAAGATCGGATTTATAGTGCTGGTGTTCTTCCACAAATACAAATTCACCATCATGCATTTGCTTAAAAAAAATTTCTTTATCTATAATATCTCCATCAGGAATAAATGAATATGTTCCTGTAACACCCTTCCACTTTTTCAGAAAACGCAGGGTGTTGCCTATGACTGTGGGAACACTTAAATCGCTTTCATTAATGGCATGAGCAATAAGAGAAATTGCATCAAATCCCTGGGCTGCCCATGTATCTGGGGTCAACTCGTATTTTGATTGAAAATTTCTCACAAAATCACGAGTCATTTTGTCAGGATATTCCGGGTTAAATACTGTGGGAACAAAGAGCCCTTCGGCTGCTCTTCCGGCAATAACCCACAAATCCGGCGAATCCAGACCGTCTCCAGCGATTATGGGCACAGATATTTCCAAATCCCGCAATTGTTTTACCAGTCTTGCAGCAGCAGGCATGGTTCCGGCTATCATTATAGAATCAAATTCATATTCCTTTTTTAACTTGTCAATGGTCTCCTTAAAATCTTTTTCCCAGGAGAAATAGGACCGTGTGGCTGTAATTTCAATTCCCAGTTCCACTGCTTCTTTTTTATAAATATCTGCAAGAGTCTTTTGCGAGCCTTCTCTTTCATGAAAAACCACTATTTTATTAAATTCGGCTGCATTGGAAAAACGCGCCATTTCATGAGCGTAATTTTTATGGGTAGGAATATTTCTGAATGTAAATTTGCCGCCGTACAGGGTTAAATCAGGATCTTTTGCACCATAGGAGATAAAAACAATTCCGGCTTTTTCGTAAATAATTGATGCCGGAATGGCCGTGCTTGAGTATCCGTGGCCCACAACAGCAACTACATCCTTATTCGCTGCCAGTTTAGCTGCTATTATTTCCCCTGTGGCTGCATCGTTCATATCATCATAGTTAATTGTTTTTATTTTTCTTCCAGCTATCCCCCCTTTTTGATTAATTTCTTCAACAGCCAGGTTAACACCTTCTGTAAAAAAATTTGAATAAACAGAATTGTGGACAATGCCGATAAGGATATCCCCTTTGGCTTTGATTGCCCTCTGTTTCCTTTCTTCAACCGGTTTGCTGGAGCTGCATGAGAAAAAAAGGAGCAAAATAAGGCATAAAGTAAGTGTTGAAATATGTTTTGGGGCAAAGTATTTATTGCTGTTTTTTATTTTTTCCATTTATTTAACTATAATTAATTTTATTCTGAGTCTTTTCTAATATCTAGTTTGACCTCTGTCTGAACACCAATGGAAGAAGCTGCGATTTTTTCTGTCCCTGAGACTTTAGTCTCACCTTTGTCGGAAAC
>JAUCGD010000534.1 GCA_030377945.1 Desulfobacterales bacterium HSG17
TTAATTTATATTCAAACAGGCTGGTGATTGCGAAAGTGTTTTCACCAGATCGCAAAGCCTTTTCCGTTTATTCGGGATTACAATCAGGTTTTCCTGATTCCTCAATATTTTTCTATGGCAGGTTATAATACTGGCAGATCAAAGATACTATCCTAACTTGAATGCAGCATGGCAAAATACAGAAATACAATAAAAAAATACGATTTTATTTTACAGAAAGCATATCAATATACAAAAAAGATAAACAGCGATATTCCGGTAAGATTCCATATGGAATCTTTGAATATCAAGACATTGGAAAAGTGGGAAGAAACTTGGAAACCTTTTTACAGAAAAAATATGCCGGGTAACTGGGACTGGTTTGAGATATATCGGAAATACAAAACACATAGTGCAAAATTTTTTCATGTATCCCTATGGAGCCAAGAAACTCTCTGTGCAATGGCAATCGGCAAACCATCGTCAGGCAACCATTTTTGCAAACTCTATTATATGGCCGCGGCCCCTTTTTCTCATCCGTTGAAAGGATATGTAACCCTACTGGTTACTGATACACTCAAAGCATATGCCATACTAATAAACAGTGATGCCTTACGCCTGATGAATCCAGATGAAAATCTGATCGGAAAAAAATTTTATGAAAGGTTCGGTTTTCACCTTAGAGAACACAGAAAAATAAAAAAACGCTGTGGAAGAAATGAGTTTGAAGTGTTTAGAGGAGAGAGATATTATGAAATGTTTTTATAAGCTGATTTCAAATTCTTCTCCCGTACCAAATACTTCTGGAGTTTCAGAAGAAAGAACATATTCTTTATCTTCATTCAAAAGCATTGAAAATGTGCTTTTCGGCATACGGGCCTCTAACAAAAGGTCATATTTATCCGACCGCTTTTTCATATTGGAAAATTTTATGACGTTTTCCTTGTCTTCCAATCTGCGGAGTTCTTTCTCCTCTGTCATATTTAGTTCATTTTTTTTATAAACAAGCATGATTTTTCCCTTCTGAAAATATATCCTATATATAAATAAATAGCCATTATTTTCCTTTTAGTCAAATATAATCTCAGAGGAATTGCTCCCCCTCCCCTCCCCTACACATAAAACCTCGGCACACGGGCCATAACACAGGAAACCACTTCATAATTAATGGTGTTGAGCATTGCTGCCATTTCATCTGCCGTTATTTCCTCATTTCCCTGCCTGCCTATTATAACAACCTCGGATTCAGGTCTGGCATGGTCAATATGACCCACATCAATCATGGTCAAATCCATACATACACGCCCGATTACAGGCGCTCTTTTTCCGCATACAAGCATTGAGCCTTGTGAAGAAAGCGCTCTTCTGAATCCGTCTGCATAGCCCACAGGCACAGTTGCAATCCTGGTGGGAGCCGGGGTTGTGTATGTACTGCCATAACTTACTGAAAATCCGGCAGGAACCTCTTTAATCTGCCCTATCTTTGCTTTCAGGGTCATGACAGGTTTTAAGTTTACCTTTTTGCAGTCAACCTCATCAGAAGGATACAGGCCGTAAAGAGAAATTCCCGGACGAACCATATCAAGATGGGTTTCCGGCATATCAATAATTGCAGCACTGTTGGCAGCATGGCGTATGGGAAAGTCAATACCTGCAACGGACAAACGCTTTAATAAATCCGTAAATCTTTCAAACTGCATGTTTGCATGTGTTTTATCTGCTGAATCTGCACAGGCAAAATGGGTATAAATCCCCTCAGACTCAAGACCCGGAAGTTTAACAATTCGCTCAATTTCAGCCACAGCTTCGACAGGCTCAGCTTCCGAAGTGGCAAAATCATCTGTCGGAAAGGTAACTGAGCCTGCCGAAGTTTCGGGCAAAAGGCCGATCCTGCCCATGCCTGTATCAACTTTTATATGAATCTTGATTTTCTTTCTTGCTTTTTGGGCAGCAGATGAAAACTGCTGTGCAGTTTCATATGAAAAAACAGTTGGTGTTAGATCATATTTAATAATATCTTGAACAGCATCCGGCGAGGTGTAACCGAAAACAAGGACAGGGGTTGTGATTCCTGCTTTGCGAAGTACGATACCTTCATTATACCGGGCAACACCCAGCATATCCACACCGCATTTAAGAGCAGTTTCAGCTACGGCAACCATGCCGTGTCCGTAGGCATTGGCTTTTACAGCAGTGAGCATTTTTACTTTTGGGTCAAGCAGTGATTTCAATTGTCTGATATTATGAACAATTTCTGCCAGATCAATTTCTGCCCATATATTTTTTGCTGA
>JAUCGD010000535.1 GCA_030377945.1 Desulfobacterales bacterium HSG17
AAAAAATGTCCCCAGGATATTCAAGCAGATAATTTAAACTACTGGATTAAGCATGAGAAAAATTCAGAATTATTCTTCAGATTTGACGGTGAAAATAAATCTGATGTAAGAGCAATATTTACTACAAAGTATGTTCCAGTTGATAATTTTGAAGCTTTATATCGACTTGATTCTCTAGGATATAAACCTGAAACTCCTGTTCAATGTTCCCTTGACCCTGAATTTATGAATTTATCTATACCTGATGGAGCAAAATCATTTGATATTGATGGAGATAAATTTACTCCTGGTATATCTATTTCTAATTCTGAAGTGGGTTTGGCATCATTATCAATAAGTGCTTTTGTATTACGCCTGGTTTGTACCAATGGGCTTATTTCTAAAACCCAGGAATCAAGTTCTTATCGTCATGTCAGCACAAAAATACTGGAAAAATTTCCTGATGTTCTTGAAAAAGTATCTTATGAGCTTGGAAAGAAACAAGACCTTTTTAAAATATCAATGAATGCAGCAGTAGATAATCCTGATGGTACTATGATGAGCTTTAACAGACAGTTCAGCCTGAACAAAATTGAAAAAGAGGCTGTTGAATGGGGTTGGTGCCATGATGTGGGAGATACCATGTTTCATATTATCAATGCATATACAAAAGGTGCTCAGCATAGTGCTCTTAATGCAGAATCCTCATATAAACTGCAGAAAACAGGTGGAAATATTCTTGCGATGGTTAATTGAAATAGTCAAAAAACGACCCGCTGTTCGTTAAATTAATCTAAAAAGACCCTCTTTGAACAATCATTGAGGGTTTTCTATTTTCAAAGAGGAACATAAAAATGAAAGCATATTATTCACGGGAAAATATAAAATTATTTAACGATGATGTAATAGAAACATTGCAATCTCTTCCTAAAGAATCTGCTGACCTTATATTTGCAGACCCTCCCTATAATTTGTCCAATGATGGTTTTACCTGTCATGCAGGAAAATGTGTCAGTGTTAATAAAGGCAAATGGGATAAAAGCAAAGGAATAGATGAAGATTATAATTTTCATTACAACTGGATTAAATCATGTAAAAGAGTTTTAAAATCCAATGGCTCATTATGGATTTCAGGAACTTATCATTCCATTTATACCTGTGGCTATGCATTACAAAAACAAGGCTGGCACATAGTTAATGATATTTGCTGGTTTAAACCAAATGCAACACCCAATTTATCTTGCAGAATGTTTACAGCAAGCCATGAAACTTTGTTGTGGGTTAAAAAAGATAAAAAGGCAAAACATACATTTAATTATGATGATATGAAACATGGGGATTTTCCAAAAGATATCATTAAAAAACCTGATAAACAGATGAGAAGTGTATGGGCAATTAACCCTTCTGCAAATAATGAAAAAATATATGGAAAACATCCTACTCAAAAACCTGAAGCTTTACTTGAACGAATTATTTTAGCATGCAGTAAAGAAAATGATATTGTCTTAGACCCTTTTTGTGGAAGTGCAACAACAGGGATATCTGCATTAAAAAGTAATCGTAAATTTATAGGAATTGATGATGATAAAGAATATCTGGATAATATTGCTATTCCAAGGATTGATGATGCTCTTATTCAAAAACAGGAGAATTTATTTGAAATAGCAGTTTAAAATTAATGTTCGTAAATCAACAAGACCCTCTTTGAGCAATCATTGAGGGTTTTGTTATTTTTATAAAGGAGGCAAACAAATGGAAAATATCAAAACAGGTAAAATCATACCAGATTATGCAATTTATGTTTGTGATAGGTGTGAAATGCATATCAGAGCGTCAGGTTTTAGAATAGGTCAAAAGATACCCAACAAAACTTTTTGTAAAATGTGTGAAACCAAAGAATACACAAGACTTCTTATGAAACCTCAAAATAGAAAAGGATAAAAATCATGATAGAACCAAAAGAAAAACCTATTGTAAAGCTGATTGATACAAACGGTAATGCATTTGCCATAATCGGGCGTGTTAAAAATGCACTTCAAAAAGCTGGGGCTGACAAAGAGTATATGAAAAAGTATCTGGATGAGGTTATGTCCGGAGATTATAATAATTTGCTCTGTGTAACCATGGATTATGTGCATGTGACTTGAACTGGAGTTTTTTGGTACGTCAGGAATGAAATAATCCCTTTTCTGTAATTGGAAAGGGGTTATTTTTTTTGTTTGAGCTGCTGGATACTCTATCTCCAAGCTAGTTGAATATCAGGACAAGGTTTTAATTCAATTTAAGTATG
>JAUCGD010000536.1 GCA_030377945.1 Desulfobacterales bacterium HSG17
TATAATATTCAAAAGATAAGAAGATAAGAAATGAATAATATAAAAACTCTGTTCCCGGTAATTCTTTCTGTTCCTTCCTACTATGAAAAACTGAGTGTACGCGACAGGGTTAAATTTCTCAGCAAATATGCACGACAGGCACTTGTTGTCAGTGAACAGTTAACAGTGAACACTAAGAATATTGGGGATTTTCTGAAAACATCGGGGAACCTTCCCAAAGATGAAAACGGCGTTCCTCTGCCTGTTAACAATTTATACTGGTCTGTAACCCATAAACCGGCTTATGTCGGGGGAGTGGTTTCCTGTGAACCTGCTGGTCTTGATATTGAAAAGATAAAGGAATATACTCCCGGACTTCGAAAGAAAATTGCTGATGATATGGAATGGAGTTTGATTGACCCCATAAAGCCAGAATCATTTTTCAGGTACTGGACAGCAAAGGAAGCGGTTTTAAAGGTTGCAGGTGTGGGGCTGTCTGAACTGTCAAAATGTAAAATTTCAGGGATTGTTGATGATTTTCACCTTGAAATTTCATTTAGAAACAGAATCTGGATTGCAGAGCATTTTTATTTTGGGGATCATTTGGCATCTATTGTTAAGAATGGTTATCAGGTGAAATGGAAAAAGCCTGAAATTTTGGATGACAAAAAAATGAGGTTTTCTAATGGATGATAAAACAATAAACTGCCTGGCAGTACTGGAATTAAAACCCGGTGTAACATATAAAGAAGTTAAAAGCGCTTATCGTGATCTTTCAACAGTCTGGCATCCTGACAGGCAGCCTGACCGTCTTCAATCAAGAGCAACTGCAAAACTGACAGAAATCAACCTTGCTTATGAATGGCTCACTAAAAATCAAAACAAACTTTCAAAATTGTCAGCAAAAACTGTAAAACCGACTGCCGGGTCTAGTATAAGATCAATTCTTAAATGTTCAAAGTGCAATACCAGGAACCGGATTGATACTGATTTGAAAAGCGGTGTATATTTTCGGAAATATACTTGCAGAGCATGTAATGAGTTTTTATATGCTATTGTAAAATGCGTGAAATGCGATTCTTATAGTCAGAGAAGGGAAATCCGCGCATTTCAGGAAGCAGAATCAGGAAAATATCGTTGTAAACATTGTGAAGAGCCTCTTTTTGGTATTCTAAAATGTGAAAAATGCAGTACAAAAAACTGTATCGCACCCTCAGACGGAAAAGAAAAACCTGTCTGTTCCAAGTGCAGGACATATCTGCTTTCCAGACACAGAAAAAGAAAAGAAAACAGACATATATTTTATGCCATAGGCGGCGCGATAATAGGTGCAATTATTGGTGCATTGGGTTCATAAGCTTATGAATTCAATTGCGATCCTTTTAGCATTTGTATAGTATTTTCTGGATTATCCGCTCTTTTGTCCAGAATACCATAATATGCTTTAATTCTCTCAAGCAACTGCTCTATTTCCATATTAATCTTTTCTGCAAAACCCCGGTTTACCTGTATCGCATCTATTATCACTTCCGATGCAGAACTTACAGACTTGATCTGTGCGGGCTGCTGAATCAGGTTTTTAATAACATTTTCAAGTGTATTTGAAATATTTACAGATGTTTTTCGATTGATATTTATTTCGGAAATCATTTGTTTATACATTTCCCTGATATGAAAAACTTCCCTGTTTGCATCTTCTAAAAAGTCTTCAATGCTGTTTGCAGCCTGTTTTAATTTATTTAACAATTCATCCAGTTCCTGAGATCTGAATAAAAGATCGGTTTTATTTTCAACTAATAAAGCAGCCATATTGGCAACAATGGGCAGCATATCATTAAACAAAATTGAGTTTTGCATGGTAAAACTGATTTTTTCAACCTGATTTAAAATATCCTTGATCCGCTTAATTTTTTTTCCAAACATTTTACCCTGGGTGGATATTTCTTCTAAGCCATCTGTTATTTCCATATCCATAATATTTTTTGCGTTTTCAGTATTATCCAAAACCTGTTGAAAAGCAGAATTTATTGTCTCAATGTTTATTGAAATACTTCCGATCTCCTGATCTCCTGCTATTAATGCTTCCAATTCCTCTGTTATTAATTCCTGATTAATGCTGACAAGACCTTCCACGCCTTTTATATTTTTTCTCTGATTATCAAGGGATACCTTTTTGTTTAACCTGAACGGTCCCCAAAACCCTTTGCGAGTCTGCAAAATAATATTTGCATTTTTAATATACTGTTTTAAATCCGATTCTTTTAAACTGATTGCTTTATAACGCCTTC
>JAUCGD010000537.1 GCA_030377945.1 Desulfobacterales bacterium HSG17
TAAGATACCCTATTTTTGTAATTATATTTTTAGTTGTTGCCTTTATGATACAAATTACCTTTGTAATTCCCAGATTTGCAAAAGTATTTATAAACAAGGGAGTAGATCTTCCTCTTCCGACCCGCATATGTATTGAGATGTATCAGTTTCTGAATAGTTACTGGTATATTGTTCTAATTGTAATTGCTGGAACAGCATTGGGCCTTATGATATATCTAAAAGCTGACCGAATCAGATATTTAAGAGATTTGCTGTTAATGAATCTTCCCATATTCGGCCCTTTGTTTATTAAGGCTTCAATGTCACGTTTTGGGAGCATATTTTCCATTCTGCAATTCAGCGGAGTACCTGTTCTTGAAGCTATGACCATACTAGCAGGTGTTATTAACAATAGGGTTATAACAGGTGAATTTAATAGAATAAAAGAAAGTATCAAACAAGGGACAAGTATTGCATCACCTTTAAAATCAGCTAAATTTTTCCCCCCTATGGTAATCAATATGGTTGCAATCGGAGAAAAGTCAGGAAACCTTGACAGCATGTTAAATGATATTTCAGTGCATTATGATGCAGAGGTTGATTATGCCATGAAAGGTATAGGGGAGAGTATAAGTGCTGTTTTAACAATCGGTATAGCTGCTGTTATTGGTTTTTTTGCATTTGCAATTTTTCTGCCCATGTGGGATATGGCAAAAATTGCTCTTTAAATCTTTGTAATTAATATGAATATAATTAAAATGAAAAATTCAAGTTATCATATAAGTCTATATGTAATAATCCCTATAATTTTTGCAGGATTTGCTGCTCTATCATCTATTTTATCCTTTAGATTGACTCAATATGCGTTAAAGCATAATTTAGATCCTGGCATTCATGTTTTATGGGCAACTGTAATTATAAGCATTGTCGGATTTCTATGCGGCTTTCTGATTGTATGGATCATTTTAAAACCCATAAGAGATTTTATAAAAAATGCAGAATCCGTTCTTCCGCCTGAAGAAAAAGATTCACCAGTTAAAAAGCCTGAAGGACAGCTGGAAGAATGGAACAAGGTTTTTAAAAGAGTAACAACAGTTCTTTCAATGGTTGATGCTCAACAGCTTTTCCCTGAAATAATAGCAGAAAGCGAGATTATGCGGGGGCTTTTAGCCCAGATAAACAAGCTGGCACCAACAGATTCCACCGGCCTGATAATCGGTGAAAGCGGAACTGGAAAAGAGCTTGTTGCCTCAAGTATTTTTGAACAGAGCCAGAGAAAAGACAAACCTTTTATCAAACTTAATTGTGTTGCTATTGCTGACGGACTTTGGGAAAGTGAACTTTTTGGGCATGAAAAAGGTGCTTTTACAGGAGCAACTGCAAAAAAGCTCGGTAAATTTGAACTTGCAGATACTGGAACCCTGTTTTTAGATGAAATCGGTGACATGCCTTTGGAAACCCAGGCAAAAATGCTCAGAGTATTACAGGAAAGGGAATTTGAACGTGTTGGGGGAACCCGTACAATAAAGGTGGATGTAAGATTCATAGCAGCAACCAATAAAAATCTTAAAGAAATGGTAAAGGAAAGGACATTCAGAGAGGATCTGTATTTCCGTTTGAATGTTTTTAACCTAAGTGTTCCTCCTTTAAGAGAAAGAAAGGAAGACATCCCGATTTTAGTAAATCATTTTTGCAAAAAAGCACCCAAGAAAATTCAAATGTCTCCTGTTGCTTTGCAAATGCTTACTGAAAACTCTTCTTGGCCTGGAAATATAAGGGAACTGCAAAATACCATTGAACGAGCTTCAGTCATGTGTGAAGGTGAAGTTATCGAACCTGAACACCTGCCTGACAATATTGTAGGTTCGGATTTTATGCCTCCATCCATTTCTCCTGTTGCTCCTGAACCTGAATACAATAAAAAAGAAGCTTTTTCATTACCCGAATATTTGGCTATGATGGAAAAAAATATTATTATTGAAGCATTAAGTAAAACATCCGGCATACAATCAAGAGCTGCACAAATGCTTGGAATAAACCAGAGAGCACTTTGGCACAGGCTAAAAAAGTATGAAATTGATGCAGGCGCTTTTAAATACCCTTAAAAATCTTTTAATGCTTCAATTTTTTTTATATTCCATTGTATTTTTCCTTTTTATCTACAAAATTTGATGATTTATCTACAAAATTTGTAGATAAATTTGAAACATTTTAGTTCAATTATTTGTATTTATTTTTATAACAGATTAATATTTATGCCAATTTTGTTTTTAAGTGTTGTA
>JAUCGD010000538.1 GCA_030377945.1 Desulfobacterales bacterium HSG17
CCCGGCAGTTTACTGCCGGGTGAAACAATGATTATGGCCTATTTTGATTATTCAATTTTCGGGTTTATTTTTTCAATACTATCTTTTTTCTTGCCTGGCACCTGACCGGCATTCCGAACTCAGGTGGAAATTCCCATTTTAGGCAGAATATATGCCTGAAGCAGAAACCAGACTCCGATAAGCAAAAGAATAATTATGCCTTCTTTCATTTTATTATTTCTCCTTTTTGTAATTTTTGGTTTTATAATTCCTGGTTTTATAATTTGGGGTTTTACATTTTTTCAACTTCTTCAACAGAAAGGGGAACACTGAAATAGTATCCCTGGCCAATATCACATTGGATTTCCTTTAAAAACTCAAGATGCTCCTGTTCTTCAATCCCTTCTGCCACAACTGTTAGATTTAAATCATGGGCAAGTTTAACAATAGTGTTAACCATCATCTTGCCCCGTTCTGCTATATCCTTGTCCCCTGAAAGCTTCATAATAAATGAACGATCTATTTTAAGGCAGTCAATGGGCAGCTGATTAAGATAAGACATGGATGAGTATCCTGTTCCAAAATCATCAATAGTAGTGACAATACCTATGGATTGAAGTTTTGACAGGGACTTGGATACAATTGACAGATCGCTGATAACCAGGCTTTCCGTTACTTCCAATTCCAGTCTTTGGGGAGAAAGATTATAATCCTGCAAAGTTTTTTCAACAATTTCAATAAAATCATTTTGCATAAACTGAACAACAGAAACATTAACAGCTATTTTAAAAGCTCCCAACCCTGCTTTTTCCCATTCAATATTTTGACGGCAGGCTTCACGAAGCACCCAGGTTCCAATGGGGATTATTAATTCACTTTCTTCAGCAATAGGAATAAATTTAAACGGGGGAACACGACCCCTTGCATGGTGGTTCCATCTCAGGAGTGCTTCAAAACCAGAAAAAGAGTTATCATTTAGGTTGTATTTAGGCTGGTAATGAAGTTCAAAATCCCCCTGTTCAACAGCTTTTCTCAGCTCATTTTCAATTTCCAGTCTCTCTATGGCTGCCATATTCATTTCCTGGGAAAAGAACTGGAACCTGTTGCCACCTTCATTTTTTGCATAAAACATTGCTGTATCGGAATTTTTTTGCAGGGACATGGCATCATCACCATCATCTGGGTATATACTGATACCGATACTGGCTCCAAGATAAAGACTCTGGTCTTTTATTTCAAAAGGAGGAGCTACCAGTTCAAGGATTTTTAAGGCTGCTTCTGAAATATGATCATGAATTTTTATTCCTTTCAGCACATGCATAAATTCATCACCGCCCATTCTGCCCATAATGCTGTTTTCATGAACACAGGTTTTAAAACGTTCGGTAACTTCTTTTAACAAGCCGTCCCCAATAGGATGGCCTAAAGAATCATTTATATGCTTGAAACGATCCAGATCTATAAAGAAAACAGCCACCTTTTCACCGGTTTCAAATGCCTGATTTAAAGCCTGATCCAGATATTCGGAAATAGCAGCCCGGTTTGGAAGCCCTGTAAGAACATCATGACGTGCCTGGTGTTCCAGTTTTTCCGATAACCTTCTCCTTTCAATGGCAACAGAAGCAAGTTTTGCCAGAACTTCAAGCAGTTTTATCACCGAATCATCAGGGTGCCATACTTTTCTATAAAATACAGATATAACTCCCAGTATCTGACCTGTACCGGAAATAACCGGCAAAGAGCAGCAGGCCCTGATACCATGATTTAAAGCTGTATCCCTGTTGTTTTTCCATAAATTACTGGTTTTTATATCTGAAATAACAACCATATTTCCAGTATAAGCAGCAATTGAAGGGCAGCCTCCTGTTTCAGCATGAACAGGCTGAACATCCATTGCTTGAAAAAAAGGTTCAGCCATGAGGGAACCTGCCTGCAAATGAAAATGGTTTTGCTTGAGAAGAGAGATAGAACAAAAAGCATCAGGTTCCTGGGTTTCTATAATTGTCACCAGTTCTTCCATAATATCAGTAAGGTTTTCATTTCCGATTATCATCTCAAGAACCCGGTTTTTGTCTGTTTCAAGTGATTCTGCCAGTTTGCGTTCGGTAATATCCTGAATAGTGCCGATTACCTGCTGAATATTTCCATTTTCATCAACCGAAGCACTTGCCTGCTGGTTTACAATTCTTTCAGTACCGTCAGTAAGATATATCTGATGATCCAGTTGAAAAGGAACAGCCTGATGTATCAATTGTTTATATTGTGTTAGTATTTTCTTTCT
>JAUCGD010000539.1 GCA_030377945.1 Desulfobacterales bacterium HSG17
CAGGTATTCTTTATAAAGCATCAGTTCCAGAATAATCAGGTCCAGAATAATCAGGTCCAGAATAATCAGGAAAACATAATATGAAAAAAATATGGGTAATCGGTATTGGCCGTTTTGGATTGCTTGCTGTTGACCGGCTGTCAAAAAAGTATAAGCACGCACATTTTGTTCTGGCAGATTCGGAAAATAAAAAATTTGAACTGATTCAACATCCAAACTGCACCCTTGAGCAAACAGATGGTGTTAAGTTTTTATGCGAACGTTTAAACCCTGATAATGCTCCGGATTGGATTATTCCTTCTATTCCGGTTCATCTGGCAGCAGAATGGTGCCTTTGCAGCATGGGTGCAGATAAGATTGAACGTATTGATATTCCATATGATATTGAGCCTGAGCTTCCAAACCCAATGCGCGGAAAAGAAGGTGACATATATGTTACCCATGCTTTGTTTCTCTGCCCTGATAATTGCAATGAGCCTGAAAATATCTGCACTGTCACCAAAGCAAAAAGAAAGCCTAATATGTTTGACTTGTTAGAAAATATAAAAATACCTGGATTTCAATCACTGGTAATACAAAGCCATCAACTTGCTCCCGGAGTTGGAGGTTTAAAGCCGTCGCAGCTTTTTGACTTGAAAAAAAAATTAGACCAGGCTCAGGGCAAACTGCTTATCAGCACAGCTCGCAGATGTCACGGAGTTGTCACAGGGCTTATGAAAAAGTAAAAATAATAAACTGTGGTAAAAAAACAATCAGAAAGGAAAATAATATGAAAATAACTGCACTGGGTGTCAATTCTGCTTTTGCTACCGGAACCTTTCACCAGGCTGTTTCCGCAGATCAGGTTAAGGAAATATTCCTTAAATTTCAACAGGATCAAGATTTTCACGCTTTGCCGGAAGACTATATTACAGAAGAGATTAAAAAAATCAGCAAAAGAATGTATGAGCCCAAATGGCAGTCCAATTTTCTGGTTGAATTTGATACAGTAGGAAAAAGAGGAAAAAGCCCTTATCGTCTTCTTGTAGATGCAGGTGCAGATGTCAGACATTCCCTTAAAAATATCGGTCTGTCATCTGCTGATATTGACGGTGTTTATATCTCTCATCCTCATAATGACCATATAGGGGGCATAGAGTACCTCGGTCTTACAATGTTGTTTAACCCTTTTTACTCTCCTTCAAAAAAAGAATGGCTTGGAGATCAGTTTATTGTTGATAAATTATTTTTAGAGCAGGAATGGTGGCCAAGACCACCTGAAAGCTCAAGACCTGATTTATATATTCACAGAAAGGTTTTAGAACCGCTCAAACGGGCAGTAAGTCCGGGCCTTGACACCATGCAGGGGGTTCCGGATGTGAATATTGAAACCTATTTTGACATTCATTTAATAGGAAAACAGAACACAGGAGAAACCCTGACCCATAAATTTCATGATGGTGATGGATTCTGGAAAATGAAGCCTTTGTTTGCCATGCATGTTATTTCAAGTTCCGAAGAAATGGCAAGCTATGGAATAAGCCTGGAGCATTCAAGCGGCTATAATGTTCTCATGCCCACAGATACACAGCACATGATGCCGCCGCAGCTTGAAGCTCATTACAAGAGAGCCCACAGAATTTATATGGATTGCGAGACCTCTGATTTCCCTTCAGGGGTACATCCTCACTTAAATGATCTTATGCACCGCATGTCTTCGGATGTACAGAAAAAATGTCTTTTGTATCACTATGATAAAGACCCTGAAGTTCCTGAAGACATGTTCTGCGGAATATTAAAGGCCGGTGATTTTCACATTTATCCGTAAGTATATACTCAGAGATATGCAGGGGCAGGCCCATGTGCCTGCCCAATGGGTTCCAAACCCGGCATTAACAAAATTTAAAAACAACTTTTAAAACACCTTACCAATGCTGAAAGCCTTTCCAATAACAGTTCCCACACCACTGTAAACATTGGCTTCAGGGCTGTAAATAACAGGTCTTATTTTTTCAATATCCGGTTTTCCGTCAACATCGAGCAAATCATCATCAACCTTTACATCCATAATTTCGCCAACAATATGAGTATGTGCCCCAAGATCGTAAGAATGAACAACCTTACATTCAAGATTCATGGGAAACTCCTTAACATATGGAGCATTGACAAATTCGCCTTTAACAGGAGTCAGACCGGTTTTCTCAAATTTATTAACCTTGCTTCCCGAAACTATGCCGAAATAATCAGCTTCTTTTACATATTTTTCAGACGCTACATTAA
>JAUCGD010000540.1 GCA_030377945.1 Desulfobacterales bacterium HSG17
GTCAACATGAATTATTGGAGATTATCGGATATGGAACTTTTCAGGGATAAATTCAGAGGAGTAATTCTGGGTACTGCAGTTGGTGATGCTCTTGGGCTTCCGGCTGAGGGTATTTCACGGAAAAGAGTGGAAAAATTATTTAAAGGCAGGTGGCATCACTGCCTTGTATTGAATAAAGGCATGGTAAGTGATGATACTGAACATACTGTATTTACAGCTCAAGGCCTGCTTGCTTATCCTGATTCTCCTGAAAAATTTGCCAGGCGGCTGGCATGGTCTCTCAGGTTATGGGTTCTTTGCCTGCCTGCGGGTGTGGGATGGGCAACACTCAGGGCTGTGATGCGCCTCTGGGCTGGTTTTCCTCCTGAAAAGAGCGGGGTGTATTCTGCGGGGAACGGCCCGGCCATGCGTTCGGCAATTTTCGGTGCATTTTTTGCATCTGATATTAATAATGGCAAATTTGAAATAACGGACGATTTTATAAAAGCTTCAACCCTGATAACCCATACTGATCCCCGTGCCCTGACCGGAGTTAAGGCTGTGGCATATATTACAGCGATTGGCTTTCATGAAGATTTAACAAAAAAGCCGGAATTAAAAGATTTTATCAATCTTATCCGTTTACCTGGAAAAGATGATCCTGAATGGATTCAAATAACAGGGGTAATCTCCCAAAGTTTGCAGGAAAATTTTTCAGTTAAAGAGTTTGCAGAAAAAATGGGACTTTCAAAAGGTGTTACAGGATATATTTATCACACAGTACCCGTAGCCCTGTATGCCTGGTATCTGCATTTTGGAGATTTTGAAAGCACATTAAGTGTAGTACTCAATTGTGGCGGGGACACAGATACAGCAGGGGCAATAGTCGGAGCTATGGCTGGAAGTGTTACAGGGGAAAAAGGAATTCCCAAAGACTGGATAGATGGGATATGGGAATGGCCCAGAAGCATTAATGTTCTTAAAAAAATCAGCGATGCTCTTTATTTTAAAGCTTATGGTTTACAGGAAAGCTCAAGCATTTCTTATTTCTGGCCAGGAATTATTTTCCGCAATATTTTTTTCCTTTTAACAATACTGATGCACGGATTTCGCAGGCTGTTTCCGCCTTATTAAACTAACAGCCCCTATTAAACTAACTGACCTGAAATAACTGACCTGAAATAACTGACCTGAAACAACTGATAGAACAAGGAAATATTTATGCCCGTATTAATAACTCAAGACCTGAATATTTATTATGAAATAACCGGAAAAGGCAGCCCCCTGCTCTTAATCCATGGTTTAGGCTCAAGCACCCGTGACTGGGAAAGCCAGGTGAAGTTTCTTTCAAAACATTTCAAGGTTATTGCATTTGATGTAAGGGGGCATGGAAAAACTGGAAAACCTCCTGGGTCATACAGTGTTTCCATGTTTGCAAAAGATACTGCAAACCTTATTAGAGCACTTGATATTTCACCGGTTCATGCTGCCGGCATTTCAATGGGAGGCATGATTGCATTTCAGCTTGGTATTGATGCACCTGAGCTTGTAAAAAGTCTGAGTATTATAAACAGCGGGCCTGAACTGATTTTACGGACTCCAGCCGAACGTGCTTTATTTTTCCAGAGAAAACTCATAGTGCGCATCATGGGAATGAAATTTATGGGTAAAATCCTTGCACACAGACTGCTGCCTGAACCCGGTCAAAAGCTGTTACACAGCGTCTTTATAAAAAGATGGTCTGAAAATGACAAAAAAACATATATGGCATCCCTAAATGCCATAATAGGCTGGAGCATTTCAGATAAAATTGCCAGTATCAAATGCCCTGTTCATATTATTGCCTCAGATATGGATTATACTCCTGTGTCATACAAAAAATCCTATATGGAAAAATTGCAGAATGCAGAAATAACGATTATCAAAAATTCCAGGCATCTTTCCCCAGGAGATCAGCCTGCGCAGGTTAATTATGCGCTGATAAAGTGTATGAATTTAAAATTGTCAAAAACTTAAAGGAGGGTAATCCTACATGTTACCGGAAAAACAAAAACAGGCTTATACTGAATTTTATGATTCAGCATCAAAAAATGAAATTTTACCTGAAAAAACCACTATTATGATCCAGCTAGCATCAGCTTTTGCTTTTGGATGCTATCCTTGAATGGAGCATTTCCTTTGCGTGGCAAAGGAAAACGGTTTGTCTGATGATGAAGTCGGGGCTGTTCAGGCTGTTGTTATGGCGGTTTCTGCCGGAAAGGTGAGAGCGCAGTTTCGGG
>JAUCGD010000541.1 GCA_030377945.1 Desulfobacterales bacterium HSG17
TTTATTTTTGATTAGCGGAAGTGGGTCATTTTATATTAGCATACATGGGTCATTTTTGATTAGCGTTGAGGGTATAAACAGGAGTTCGTAGATTAGGAGTAGACATGAGAGCTACTGGCGCGAGCCTGCGTTTCAGAAGAAACGTGCATTGCCTACCGGTGCATATCGTGAAGGTTTTGAGATAGGAAAATTTCCTATCGCTCTGTTTGCAAGAGCCTGATTGCAAACGGAGTAATTGAAGATCAAAGCTTGAAGAAAGTGAATAATCATTACAAGTCCTTCTGTGGAACTTAAACTGAGAGGGAATGTTACTCTCAGGGGCAGGAAAACAGAAAAAGGCGACTAACAGAATACCGAATAGTATCTTCAAGTAATGAACGGAAGTTGATAAACCGGGTTGTGCAAACGGCCTTAGAGAGGCTTGAGCCGTAAGTAAGGAAACTTACAAGCCCGGTTCTTAGGGGGGCGCGTGGATTGGTAACAATCCTGTGGGCTGGCAACAGCCCCCGCCTACCCGACTATAATGCTTTACTATTATTGATTATTTTTATGGTAACACAGCAGTTTGTCTGCTCAAAATGATGAGAAATTGATTAAAGAAAAGGAAAACAAAAACATATGGCAAAATTTTTGGATACAACAGGTGTTTCCTATCACCTTCAGCAATTAATTAATAATGCGAATGAAAGACTTGTGCTGATAAGTCCTTTTCTAAAAATTAATGAGAGAATAAAACAGTCATTGGAAGATAAAGACAGATTGAAGATTTACATTCGTATTATCTACGGCAAAAAGGAACTTCAACCGGAAGAAAATAATTGTCTTAAATCTTTACAAAGTATCAGATCAAGTTTTTGTCAAAATCTTCATGCCAAATGCTATCAATATGAAAGAAAGTCAGGTAGGTATCATTGGGGATGATGCAGATGTCAAAGGCGGTATTAACTGACAAAGTCATAAAAAATTCAAACCGGGGAATAAAGATATGCTGTATTGGTGCTAATATAATGGGTTGAAATAAATTCTGACTTGCGGACTTAAACAGAAATGTATAATCATTTATCAAACGCTATAAAAATTCACTGAACCCGGAGGAAAGAATTATGCCTTATATAGTTTGTCAATAAATTTTGATCAGCTTAAATCACTGATAACCCAGTGTAGCAGTGATAATTTGTCCCTTGTAATAAAACAAAAAAAGCTGTCAGGATTGACAGCTCTTTTTCAGATAAAAGTTTTGGTAGTGCTTAACATGTAGTGATGTCCGCCAACCGTGGGGCAATCTCGGCATTGTAGTGATGAACAAAATTCCAGATTGCGGCACGCTCTTATTAATGTTTTAGATATTTCTTAAAATTGCATTTTTTTTAAAGAGAATCCATTATTTTTTGCTGCCTTACTGAAAATCGCCCACCAGAGTAAATGCTCCCCAGTATCCTGGATGAGGATATTGATTTTTTACATGCAGGATTGCTTTTCTCAGACTCTGAGCTTTGTTATATCTTGTGTATTGACGGTAGAATTGTTTTAAAAGTATTGCTGAGGAAATATCGCTTATCCTCCAGAGGCTTGATATTGTTGTATGTGTTCCTGCGTAGAGAAATGAGCGGTTTAAACCGATAACATCATCTCCTCCTGTCACCTTGCCCAGTCCGGTCTGGCATGCGCTTAGAACTACCATATCCGCATTTATTTTTAAACCAAAGACTTCCCTTGCTTCAAGTTTTCCATCTGCTTTTTCCTGTTTTGCCAGCCTGATTGCCGAAAACAGGGGATTAACAGGATCAAATTCACCGTGGGATGCAAGATGGATTATGCCGAATTTTTCTATGTTTTCAGATAACCAGGATTCACTGGCGTCTTTCCTGGTTCGTGTTGTAATATCAGGAAAATTCCACTGGATTGAGCTTACCTCATGTTCTGAAAAAGGAAGGTCAAAAGCCGGATCGCCCAAGTCAGGGTTGCCAATGGCGAGAACTTTTGTGTTTTTCCTGTTCAATCGCCTGGATAATGTAATATCCAGGATACTTGCACTGGGCAGGTAAAATAACGGGGTGTGGTCAATAAGATAATCATTGCCAAAGGGCAGGGCTGCAAAAGAGAGATAATGCAATATTTTATGGGGAATTATTCCCAGAATTTTAACATCTTTAAGATCGGACATTATGGGTTTAAGAATAATTGCTGATAACTTTTTAGACTGATCTTCCAGAGGTTCCAGATTCTGGGTCATTGTTCGAAAGTCAAGAATGTCCC
>JAUCGD010000062.1 GCA_030377945.1 Desulfobacterales bacterium HSG17
TGATTTTTATCCTATTTTGAATCAAGTACTCGACTAACTCAGGAATTAGAAAGGGTAATTCAGCCTTTTCCCACCTTCGTTTTTCAGCATTAAAACCGGTTTCCAAATATTCAATAAAAACCTCTTTATCTGTCTTTTTTGAAATCCGGTGGAAAAAATCTGTGTAAAGAGAATTTTTATCAGTTTCAAAAAATAAAATATTTTCAAAATCCGATGTATTGATCTTTGTTTTTTTTATCTGCTTTGCAACTTCATTTGTTTGTTTTAAAAACACATTATAATTGGTCAACAGATTACCCAATTTCCCAGAGGCTTCCGGGGTAAAAACCGAATTGATATTTTCCATTGGCATAAGATAAAAGACAGGCTTTAAAAAACATAAAATCTGGGTATTTACATACTCCATAATTCTCTGGTTCACATCTTCCAACGGCACTTCTACATCCAGCCAGGTAATCTTATCATCTATCTTTTTTTTCAGGCATACCGTATTGTTGGTTACATGCACACTAAATGTACAATCCATGATCTCCTCATTTTATAAAATTTATCCATTTTTTTTAAATCCAAATCTTTAATCTGTGCATCGTTTAAAAAATCGAACTTTTCAAACACATATAAATGTTCCTCTATATTTATTTACAAACTTTTTTTTTATTCTCTCTCCTGTTTCTTTGTACGGAAGAATAACCAGATCAGAGTCTTTTAACTGCATCGGGTGCATTATTTTTTTTCCATAGAACTCATCTCCGACTCTTGATATATTTTCATCAACAAAAAATGAATTTTCCCCCTTTAAAAGGAAATTAATAAATGCAGCATTTATGGTTGAACCCAGAACACCGATTCTTCCGCCATGTTCAACTGCCTCAATTTTCTTTTTCACATCCTGAAAATAAGATAGTGATGAATAAAGGATTGCCCCTTGTTTGTATTCATGTTTTACCTTCTCTATCACTGCTATACCCGCTGTATTTCGATTTGCCCAATTATTTTTGCACACACTGAATTTGAATCCGGAACTATTGAATATATTTTCTAAAACTGTTTCTGAATAATAGATCATTTGATCACCATAAAGAAGGACATAAGGATTAGTGACAATATCAGTAATCTCTATAAAAACAAATCCATTTGGTTTTAGCAATTTCTTGAGTTGACTTAAGAACTGATTCAAATCCGGAATATATTGAATAACATTTGCAACAATAATTGCATCAAACTGCCGTGTGATTTTCGAAAGTTTTTCTGACCAGAAATAAAAATTATCATTCCGAGGGAATATGGATTCAATTTTTGGATTAACATCAAATCCATGCAATTGAGCAGATTCATATATTTGATCGAATTCCAGAAGCATTTTACCATCCAGGCATCCGATATCAAGTAGGACCGGCCGTCTCATGGGAAGGTACTCCTTTAAAAACCGGGCACGCGCTTTATAAACGGAAACATTTTCATTGCTGTTGGAATTTTCAAAAGAGATATAATGCGTTTTTTTTACAATAAAATATTCATCATTCTTATAAATATCCTTAATATCCGACTCAACCGTCTTGGTTTGATTATTGAAAATGTTAAGACAATTTCTACATTGAATCTTTGCAGAAGACCGGGAGAGAATCTTAAAATCCGAATGGCGAAAACTTGGAAAAGGAAAGATAACTTCTTTGAGTTCCAAATGATTACAAAAAGGACAATTCATATTAACCTACCTTATTTATTACAAAAAAATCCATGTCAGATACCTGGAATTTGTATTTTCGTATTGTCTATTGTTATAATAAGTTCCGGCAGACAATTTTCTTTTTTGATCAATCTTTTAAAAGCCATGGCAGATTCAATCCCCCTTTTAATAATTCTATATGGACAGGACAAAAATGCCAGAAAATAACGAAATGAGCTGATGATCAAATAAAAAAAGCTATTTGCGAATATAATAACCCTGCCCTTTATCGAACCTGAATGCTGACCTATCTGTGCCTGAAAAAAAATGATAAATTTTTTAAACCATCTTTCTTTCCATAAATTTAGACCACGATTATACCATTTATGTCTGTAATAAGCATTAAAACTGTAATCCTTGAATGGCACCCTGCCGGTTGCCTCGTCAAAAGCACTTTTAAAGAACTCTTTCATATGGTTTGGATTTAAATATTGAAAAAAAGTTTCCAATTCATAGGCAGACGGAAGAAAAATAGCAAAAAACAACAAAATTCTTTTAAAGAATTTATATTTTTTGTGTTTATATAAAGCATAATCATATTTCAGGCAGTAATCATAGAACAATCCCTCAATTACAAACCAGTCCAAAGGATGCAGTTTTTGTTGCCAGTCAAGGGAAACAATCCTTGGATTGGGTTTGTTCATGGGTGCCATGTCATAAATTTTGCTCCCCCACCAGAGCTGGCCGCCAAAGGTACTTTTAAGAAATATTTTATTGAATTTAATTCCCATAAAATCAGCAATACTTTTCATGAGTCTTTCAAGACAATAATGCATGTCTTCATGCCGGACAACCCTTATATTTTCTTGGGGTAGATTTTTTAAACATTCCATGCTTTCAACGAGATATTGCCAGATAAAATAATAAGTTCTTTGAAAATAAACTACATAATCTGTTCTATCCAGTTTTTGTGCATCCAGTTTCAGGGTGCTTCTATACCTTCCGTTTATATTTGACCTGGGGTCCCTGACCATGGCGATAGTGAGCATATCCGGGAAATCTTTCTCAAGATATCTGGGGCCGTATTCATGGACATGAATATGATAAACCAGGCATTTTTTTACAGTCAAATCCTCACCCCGGCAAAAGGCATATGCATAATGAACCGCAAGTAAAAATATTCTGCAACAAACCGGTTTATTTTGTAATAAATGTTTTAAAAAACTTTTGAAATAAATTTCATTTACCTCAAGCCACTGATCCTTGTTATTACCCAGGTTTGCCATTCCATCGTTGGCTGGAATTCTTCTTGAATCAATTACGGAAGCATGTTTTATACAAAAGATCTTAATAATAGTTTCCCAATTCCAGGTATCCTTTAACTCGTCTTTCCATTGATACCAGTGGGGATATAAATACATTAACTGGTATCCCGGGACCATATAAATTTCCGGATGACCGTCTATATAGCTTTGTAAAAGCTTGCTTCCACTTCCATTGCCTGTCCCAAAACATACCATCCGTGGTTCGGCAATATCGTCAAAGGCTGGCCAGTTATTTTCTGCATCTATTATCTTATTCAAATTTTCATTCCGTAAAAGTTTAAGATTGATTCAATAACCCAATCTTGTTCCAATGAAGTCAGTTTTTCATGATTTGGGATGGAAAGCATTCGCTTGACTATTTTCTCAGATACAGGTAACCGCGGATTGAATTTATCTTTATATGCCTGATGTTCCGGCAAAAGCAAGGGATGATGTATCTTTGTTTCAATGCCACTCTTATCAAGATATGCTCTCAATTCATCACGTTGTTCCACCTGAATCACATAGGTATAAAAGACATTGGAAAATCCAGGATTCTGAACCGGACATTTCACACAACCGGAAAGCGCTTGATCATATTTTTTTGCTATCCTGCATCTTTTTTGAATGATCTGTCCCACTCTTTTAAGTTCTATCAAAAGACAAGCTGCCTGTAGTGTTTGCATCCTGAAATTCAGGCTGGGATAATGGCAGTTCTCGCGGTTTACAGTCCCGTTATATCTTAAGGCTTCCAGTTTATCTTTTATGTCCAGACGGTCTGTCAGTACTGCCCCTGCTTCACCATAAGAATGAAATACTTTCATGGAATTCATGCTAAAGCAGGAAATATCTCCAAAAGAGCCTGCTGTTCTGTGTGCCTGTTTTGCACCAAAAGCCTGGGCAGCATCTTCCACCACGTAAAGATTATGTTTCCCGGCAATATCCATGAGTTTGTTCATGTCACACATCTGCCCTGTGTAATGGACAGGAACAATGGCTTTGGTTTTTTTTGTTATCATTTCAGGAATAAGTCCAGTATCCATATTCAGATCTTCCCTGATATCCACAAAAACAGGAGTTGCCCCAGTCAAAACAATGGCATTAAGGGTGGCCACCCATGACATGGATGTGGTAATGACTTCGTCACCAGAGCCGATATTAAGAGATCTCAAAGCCATGTAAAGAGCATCAGTCCCCGAACTTACCCCTATGGCATATTTTCTGTGGCAAAAATCTGCAATTTTATTTTCAAATTGTGCAATCTCAGGTCCCAGGATGACCTGCCCGTGTGAAAGAACCCTATCAATGGCATCAAGTAGTTCTGATTTTAGGGCAGCATCTATAACACTTAGATTTAAATACCTGACCTTCACACCTGTTCTCCTGATATTGAATTAAACAATTTTTTCATAGTTTTAACATTATACCAGATGTCCTGGTCGTAAAGTTTTTCAGCCTTTACTGCTGCGATGATCTCTTCAATGGCTTTGCCAATATTATATTCCTGTTTAAAGCCTGTTCCTGTTAGTTTATCGGAATTCAACCGATAGGATCTGGGATCCTTGGATGCGGTTACTTTTATTTCAGCAGAAAGCTTTTGCACAATCGTATTGGCAATATCAAGAATGGAAATATTTTCAAAGCCTGCATTAAAAATTCCCGTATATTTATCTTTGGCCTCAAGGAAATGAATAAAAACATTGGTGATATCCTGAATATGAATATTTGGCCTTGTCTGGTTCCCGCCAAAAACTGTAATCAAATTATTGGAAAGAGCCTGCATGGTGAGCATGTTCACGGAAACATCCAGTCTCATTCTAGGCGAAAAACCACAAACTGTTGCCGGTCTTATAATCTGTACAGCTATATCCTTTTGATAGCTCAAAAGCACCCGTTCACTTATCATTTTGGTTTTATTATAATCTGATATGGGAACAAGGCTTAAATCTTCCGTAACCTGTTCCTCATCCTTGACCCCGTAAACACTTCCCGAACTTGCATAAATGAACTGTTTGACATTATTTTTAATAGATTTTTCCACAAGCCCCATTGTAGCAAGCGCATTGACTTCCCACACAAGTTTGGCATCAAGATCTCCACAGGGATCATTGGCTACATTGGCAAGATGAATCACAGCATCAATATTTTGCAATGATATTAATGAAACATCCCTAATATCTCCCTGAACTATTTTAAGCCTTTCATGCTCCTCAAGAAAATTTCCAAACCACATCAGGTCAAAAACTGTCACATCAAAGCCCCTTTTCAATAATTTGGGCACCATAACCGAGCCTATATAACCACAACCACCAGTAACAAGAACCTTCATTCTGTCTCCACGTAAAATATTTTTAAATCAAGATTTATGGATATAATCCAGGGGCTGTTTCAACAACTCGTTTAAATTTTCTTCAACCCATGAAACCACTTGTTTAATTCCATCATCCAAAGACAGCTTATCTTTCCATCCCAGTTCTTTTTTTGCTTTACTTGAATCAAGCAGATATGCTGCATCTTTTCCAGGTCGTTCCTCTGCTATCTGAACATATTCATTAAAATCAATATCCATTATATCAGCAATTTTCTCCACCAGTGAGCGTATGGAATTATTCTCACTGGTGGCAAAATGAAAAATTTCTCCAGGTTTGCCATTACGCATAGCTTTGATGGTTCCATGCACAACATCTTTAATATCAATAAAAGAGCGGATAGAGGCTCCACCGCCGTGAAGTTGAAGTTTTCTGTCTGTTTTAAAAAACAAAATAGCCCTTGGAATTATCCTGTAAAGCTGCTGTCCAGGGCCGTAAACATTTGCAGCCCTGATAAATACGACAGGAAAATCATAATTTTTTAAAAAACTCATAAGGCTCATATCGGCAGATGCCCGTGATACAGCATAAGGAGTGCTGGGATTATATATAGTATTTTCCTTGATCAGCCCTTCACAGGCACCATATACCTCAGGAGTTGAAATATGCACATATTTTTCAATAAAAGAGTATGTTCTAAGCCTGTCATGAAAATTTATTGTTGAAACAACATTGGTTTTAAACCAGTCTTCGGGTCTTTCCCAACTCTGTCCTACCATGCTCTGGGCAGCAAAATTAACTATATATTCGGGTTTAAAATCCTGAACTAGGGCCATAATTTTTTCAAGGTCATGATTTAAATCATATTGAAAAAATCTGAAATTTTCGTATTCAGTCTTACCATGCCATTTATAGGGCAAAAAAAACTGTTCTGCTTCTTTTGACCTGCTTATACCTGCCACATCAAATCCTTGTTCCAGGGCAATATCAATAAAATGAGACCCTGAAAATGAATTGCTGCCCAATACAATAATTTTTTTTCCCATTAATTCAACCCCAGTTCATTTTTTGCTTTAATAACTTCCTGATTTGTAGGAATCCTGTAGTGCCAATTATTGTCATCTTCCATAAAAGATATCCCTTTGCCTTTTACAGTATGGGCAATAATTGCACAAGGCCGGTCAAATACGGCAAATGTTTTCAAAAGCGTTGTAACAATCTCCTGCATATTATGCCCATCAATCTCAAAAGTTTGAAACCCAAAAGACTGCCATTTGTCAACAAGAGGGTCAATCCCCAATATATCCTGACTTCTTCCTGTTGCCTGCCATTTGTTAAAATCAATAATAACTGTAATATTGTTCAATTTTTGACCGGAGGCAAACATTGCTGTCTCCCATACAGAACCTTCATTACACTCCCCGTCACTGATAAGAACAAAAGTCTTGTTATCCCGCTTCTGAATACGGTCAGACAAAGCAATTCCAATTCCTATTGACAGGCCATGCCCGAGAGAGCCTGTGGCAGCCTCAACACCAGGCAGGGTTCTTGGCCCTGGATGATCTTCAAGCATACTGCCAGACAGGCTATAGGTATCCAGTAAATCCATGTCTATGATACCTTTAAACGCCAAAATTGCATAAAGTGCTGCTGCAGCATGACCTTTACTTAAAATAAAACGATCTTTTTTTAAATTATTTAATTTTTTCTGATCAAAATTAAGAATTTTAAAATATAACGCCACCAGTATATCCACACATGACAGAGCCGAACCGAGATGAGCCGCTTTTGAATTATTCGACATCTCCACAAGCCTTCCCCTGACTCTTAAAGCCATTATATCAAGGTCTTTAACCAAACCAATTGAATTTTTATTATCCATAAATTATTTTTACCGATTCTCAAGCCACATGGTTTCTATAATACCATGCAGTATTGCTTCATGGCTCACTTCAACAATTCCATACAGATCAGAAGAGACCCAAAAAGAAACATTGCTTTTGGTATTCCAAAGTTTATTATCTTCCTTCATTCCCGACAATGTAATGATTTGCATATTTTCTTTCGTTGCTACATCCACAGCATTAAGTATGTTTGCAGAGTTTCCAGAGCTTGAAATAGCTATCAATATGTCATTTTCTGATGCATGAACCGTCAAAGGTCTGGCATATACATTTTCATAGCCGTAGTCATTTGCCATGCAGGTCATCAAGGATGAGTCATTAAAGCAATATGATTTAATACCAAGCTTATTCATCATGTCCTGGGAAAGATGTGAACATATTGCCGCACTCCCGCCGTTTCCAACCCACCACACAGTATTCGCAAATTCAGACGCATATCTTAACAAATCAGTAACAGCCCCGAGACCCTCTACAAAGGACACTTCCTTATCATTAATCCGGCATTTGGCAGATCCTATTGTTTTGTTAAGGATTTCAAGCCATTGTAAGGGTTGTCTTATATTTTTTAAATCTGTCATAATTATAAAGGCCTTATCTTGATATACAAAAGATTAACAGAGTTCATGCTTTAATTGCCATTTATTATTTGATTTTTCCCATATATGAGAAGGTCGCAGTTTGTCTGTAATTTCCCAGAAAAGATCTTCATTTATATCAAGATATTGCAAGAACTCAAGAAAATGTTTTTTAGGGAACTCACCATCAAAACGTTTTACAAGGGCTACGGCCTCTTCTCTTGTGATATGGTTGCTGCGAACTTCCATTGATGCATCCCTTGTTGTACGTCCCATACCAAATTTTAAATACCCTAGCCAAAAATGGAATCCATCAGTTTTATCATCTATGCTTGAATATTTTGTATAGGTTCCTTCAGAGCGTTCCGGGTTTGTATTAAAATCCGTATTTTCAATCACATAATAATAATTTTCCTGGGGTATCCATTTCTTATAATAAGAGAACCAGTGCATTTGAACGCCAAGCTTATCAATTGATTCAATGGGAGGAGCTTTATAAATATCAAAAGAATTATTCTTGAATTCATCGGAGGAAAAAACACTGTGTTCTTTACCGATCCGTGCAAGGTCCTCCACGCCATTACCCCTGAAATACAGATATTGCCAGTCGTCTACATCTTCATATGGTTTATTCAGATACTTTTGAGAGCCACCATATTCAAGTTCGCCGTTCTCACCATAAAAAACAAGGGGGATATTAAATTTCAATGCCATATGAAAAGCAAAGGCTTTCTGGCCCCATGCAAAAGGGTCCCAGGCATCGCCATTGCATTCAAAGGCAATACGGGCGAGTTTTCTATGCGTTTTTCCATCAGGATAAAAAAAGATATTATCAAACCCTGACTGAACAAAATTATCATAATTCTGCCTGCCAATATCAGTATATAAAAACGGAGCCCATGTAACAGTCAATGGATGCATTCCATATTCATGTTTCAACTGGTGTGCGACATACCCGCTGTCTTTTCCCCCGCTTGAAGGGACTATAACATCATAGCTGCCATTCTTTGACCTGTACTTGTCCAATAGAGCATCAAGCATTGTTCCCCGTTCTTTCCAGTTGATATCATTCTCCTTTGTCAGGGCATACTGACAGGCACTGCACACATTTTTTTCATCAAATGTAATTCGGGGTCTTTGGTTTGATGTTACACACTTGCTGCAATATACTACATGCTCTGGTAATTCATTGAGTTGAATATCAATCAAAGGCATTCTGGACGGTTGATGTTCAAATAGTTTTCTCAATGTTACTCTCCAATTAAAATTTTTTAAAAAAATTATTTAAAATAATCAATCCAGCCGGGCCACTCAGTTCCGGGTGAAATTGACATCCGATAATATTATCTTTTTGAACTGCAGAACAAAATCTTTCCTTGCCATATAATGTTGTTGATAAAACTGATTTTTCATCGTCAGGATAGCAGGCATAGGAATGAACAAAATAGGCAGCATCCTTTTTTGAAATCCCTTCAAATATTGTTTTATCCCAATTGAAATGGCAAGCATTTTCAACACTCAAGTTGTTCCATCCAAAATGGGGTAATTTAAGCTTGTCTGAAAAAATATCTTTAAAAAGTTTTTTCACGCAACCTGGAATCAAACCTAGTCCCTTATTAGATACCATCTCTTCACTTTCAGACAAAAGAAGCTGCATACCAAGGCAAATTCCCAGCAATGGTTTACCAGAACTTGCAAAATCAATTATTGGTTCAATGAGATCTCTTATTTCAAGATTTTTCATTGCTTCTGGAAATGCTCCAACACCTGGCAAAATCAAATAATCAGCATTTAAAATAATTTTGGAATCTGCAGAAACTATTGGTTTTCTCCCTATTGTCTTGATTGCACGACCAAGGCTGAAAATATTACCCATTCCATAGTCCACAATCACAGGCTGCAATGGTTTCCCCTTACCTGCTATGGACGGAATTGCATCATGATCAGATTTCATCCTGTATGAAAAATCCACAGGATCAAATTGTTTTTTCAAGGTATCAATTGATTCAGGAAAAATTTTATCTTTTAAAAAAGAAGTATTGGCAGATCTTGATAACTCAATATAGGATGTATTGCCTTCGCCTCTATTGCAGTTCTCATTCTTTAATTGTTCAAGCCTGTGATAATGAAAAATAGATGCTGCACTAACTGCATCTGCACCATGTTGAAAAGTTTTTATGATATGTCTGCGAGTACCAATACCGCCATTAATAATTACTGGGATCTGAACTGCCTGAACAACCTGGCTTACAAATTCATAATCGACACCATTGCCTGTGCCTTCAGTATCAACAAATGTAAGAAAAATCTCCCCTGCTCCTGCTTTTTCAACTTCTTGTATCCAGGCAAGAACATTTTCCCCAGAATTTTCTCTTGCATTTGTATGCATGCACACATATTGATTATCACCTATATGTTTGGCTTCAACATAGACAACCATACATTGTGAGCCAAAGGTTGTAGCACCTTTTTTTAGCAATGATATATCTTCAAAAAGCGCTGTATTGATGGCAAGCTTATCAGCACCGGCATGCAAAAGCGACCTCATATCCTCAACAGAACGGATACCGCCGCCTACGGTCAAGGGAATGAAAATCTGATTAGCTGTTTGCTCTACAATTTCCACAAGATTACTTCGACCATACAAACTTGCAACAAGATCAATGTAAATCAACTCATCAGCCCCGTCCAGATAATATTTTAAAGAAAAATCTTCAGGTGAGCCCAGTACTCTTAATCCTTCTAATTGAACACCTTTCACCAGATTGGGACCCTTAATATCTAATTTGGGGATAATTCTGATATGTTTTTTATTTGTAAACATTATAAACTATATTCAATCTCATCAATTAGTTTTAAAATATATTTGTCCTGCTCATAGCTATATATTATCGGCATTGTTTGATTTCCATCAATCAAATTAAAAAAATGTTCTGTCTCCTCAACATAGGGATTTTCAATGATAAATTCTTCATAATGAGTATCTTGTTCAACCTGGTTATATAAAGAAACAGTTATCATTTCACCTGTCTTGTCTGAACATGTCTTTAAGGAATCCGGTGTTCCTTCCCATTCAATATAAAATTGATCTGAAAAAATATCCAGTTTCCTAATAGCCTTAACACAAATGCAATCAATAGTTATTGTACCCACGCATCCATTTTCATGTTCAAATAAAACATGAAAAATATCTGGATATTCAAGATCAAGCTCTGATATATTTGACTTGATTACTTTTATGCTTTTTATTTTACCAAATACATTTATAATCCAAGGGAACTCAATGGCCATAATTTCCCTGCACGCATTACTTTTTTTTTGTGCAACAAAAAATTCTGAAAAATGCTCCCACGGGTGCCAGTCAGGAAGATATTGTCCAACGTGGTAGCGATAAGATACTTTACTTGATTTCCTATTTAATTGATCTTCAATCCAATTCATCTCTTTCTTATACAGAGAAGTCGACGATAAAAAAGCAATACTCTTATTTTGTTCGGCTTTGTCAACAATTGTTTCATAAGATTGATATGACAGATTGATTTCTGAAAAAGTATGTGTTTTGTTCTCAAGGGCATAAAGCACAAATTGATCATGGGATAATGGCGAGGTGCAGACAAATACAACCTGTGGTTTTATTTCCTGAAAGGCTTTATAAAAATCTTTTTTCACCTCAATACCATACTTTTCCTTTGCTTTAGTCATCCTGTCCTGCCGTGAATCAACCCCCACAATAAAAATATCAGGATACAAGGCCCTTAAAATTCGGATACGTCGTTTACCCATGGAGCCAAGTCCGCAAACAAGTACTTTTTTATTCATAGTCATAAAATTCTTTTAAAGTAATGTCAGACAGATTAAAATTTTTAATAATATTTTTAATAGTGGCTGCTGTATCCGGCTGTTCAAATGGATTTGTCATTGGTTTAAGCGAAGTTTTAAAAGCTTGTGATATTGCTTTTTCTATAGAAACAATAATGTCATTTTTTTGACATGCACAGTTTATGACATTTTTTGCATTAATTCTTCCTTTCTGTCGTTTACCGATATTGACCACAGGAACTTTGAAAGCCGGTGCTTCAAGGATACCACTTGATGAATTCCCTATTACAGCAGCAGAATATTTCATAGCGCTCAGGTATCTCAGTTGCCCCATGGTTGAAAATGATATTATTTGACCATGGTTTTTTGTGACAACATCATCAATCATATTGTTGATCATTCTACCTTTTATGTCTGCATTAGCCTGGGTAATAATAATCTTGAAATCTTGAAATCTCTTGTCCATAATTGCTGCTAACAACTGTTCAAACTGAGTACGGGTCTTATGCTTCTCAAGTGTGACCGGATGAAACGTCACAAGGAAATAAGTATCCCCTGCTAAAAATCCAACTTGCTTTTTCAGTTCATCTTCTGCCATCAACGATATTTTTTTAATATTTTCAACACCCAGCCCACCAACATTGAAAACTCTGTCTGGGTGTTCACCTAACTGAATCACTCTTTTTCTATACACTTTAGAACATGTGAAATGAAGATGGCTCATTTTTGATATGGCATGTCTGAATGCATCATCCATGGCTCCAATTGTTACTTCTCCCCCATGTATATGCGCCACTGGAATATTACTGACCAGAGCTGCCGAAACAACAGAAAAAGTTTCAAATCTGTCCCCAAGAACCACAAGCAAGTCAGGGTCAAGGCGCGCAAGCGCATCTGAATACGTTATCATTCCCAAGCCCATTGATTTACTGATTCCAGAGCTTGTATCGGAACTCAAAAGAACTTCGACTTTTTCATTGATTGTAAAGCCACCTTCCTCAATCAACCTGCATGTCATGCCAAACTCAGGAGATAAATGCATCCCGCTGACCAGAGTTTCCAGACATAGCTCTGGATCTTTTTCAATTTCTTCCATTAAAGATTGCAATAACCCATATTCAGCACGTGTGCCTGTAAATATACAGATTTTCCTCATATATTATAGCTTAGCTCCCAGCTTATCTGACTTCATATATCTCATTTCACAGCCTTATCTGTTCATCCTCCTCAAAATCCATCTTTGATTTTCTCCCTAAAACATCATACCAATTCACAGGGGAAAGACCATCTCCAGGTCGCTTTACTGTTAGATTACTTGTGGTAAAAATTTCCCCTTTTTTAATAATTGTTAAGGCAACAATACTCTTTCGGACAATCCTTCGGTTTCCTCTCTCAGCAGCTTCAAAATTTTTTTTCCCATCACCCATAGCTTTTTCAATATTTCTTATTGCACAAACCATGCCTTTTAATTCATGCGGTTCAATACTAGCAATATGATCAGGTCCTTCCATTTTTCTATCCAGAGTAAAATGTTTTTCAATAATTTTCGCCCCCATTGCAACAGCAGCTATCGGGGCTTCAATACCTTTGGTATGATCTGAATATCCTATTTTTACTTCTGGAAAAACTGATGCAATTGACTTCATCACATTCAAATTTACACTTGAAAACGGTGCTGGATACTCGGTACAGCAATGAAGAAGTGCAATACTATTCATCAAAACACCTTGTTTTATTAGTAAATTCACAGCAAATTTTATCTCTTCAATATCTGCCATGCCAGTGGACAAAATAATTTTTTTCTTAAGGCTGCCTATTTTTTCAAGATAAGGAACATTGGTTATCTCGCCAGAAGGTATTTTAAATATTTCCATTCCAAGCGAAGATAAAAGTTCAATACTTTGCAGATCAAAGGGGCTGGATAGAAACATCACACCTTGTTTTTTACAATATGATATCAGGTGTCTATGACCATTTTCATCAAGTTCAAGTTTTTTTAGCATTTCAAGCTGTGTTTCCAAATTTTTGGTATTTTTTTTTTGATATCCAGCTTTATCTGCAAAAGAGCAACACAATTGGCTGGCTTTGAACGCCTGAAACTTGACAGCATCTACTCCTGCTTTGACAGCAGCATCAATCATTTTTTCTGCAATCTTAATATCACCATTATGATTTACACCTGCTTCTGCAATAATATATACTTTATTCATCTGCTATTCTCCTGAATTTATCATTGAGAAATCTTCAGTTTATCACCGGTTTTTACTGAATGCATAACCTTAAGCCCTGCACCAATAATACATCTTTCACCAATTCTCACTGATTCTCTGACCATAGTAGCACTTCCAACAAAAGTTCCCATGCCTACATAGCTTCCACCATTAATAATAGCATTTGTTGAAATATGAACATGATCTTCCACGATAGCATTATGCTCCACAAGAGCTTTTGTATTAATAATACAATTATTTCCTATTTTAGCACCTGCATTAATAAGGGCATGATGATGAATAATAGTTCCGGGACCAAGGCTGACATTTTTTGAAACATAGGCCAGAGGGGAAATAATAATTGGAAGTTTTACATTGAGACTTAAAAGCAAATTAAAGAATTTGATTCGTTTTTCAGGAGAATTGATTTGACCCAATGTGATAAAAAAACAATCATACTCTTTTGCCAAATCAGGAATAGCTGTATCATCAGCAATAATTTCATATCCTGCAATGCTATTGCCTATTTTGCGGGGAATATCAACAATGCCTGCAATGGTGTATTCTCCTTGCTGTTCAATCACATCAATGCTGGACTCGCAATGACCACCGCCGCCAATTAGAATCAAAGTTTTATCCATTCATCAGTTTCCTTAATACTATTAATTATTCTCATTAATCAATAATTCAGCCACTTTAAAATCAAATTCAGTATCAATATCCAATGCCCTTTCTTGTGGGATAGCAACAGTTTTCACACGACCCTCAAATATCGAGTCTGCATTTAAAATAAAATCAGGTCTTACTGCATATGCGACTGTGGTTATATCATACATTTTTGAAGCATCCTGCCGTCGTATAACTGATTCTTTTCCAGGACAGGCGATTTTTGCGTATTTTTCATTATCAAGAACAACCATATTAAATGACGGATGTCGCTGGGCTTCACAAACAGTAATCACAGCATCTGCGTCGCTGTTGTCAACCAAGGAAATGATGCATGAATCAACATCCTTAACTTTTTTTAATGGTGATGTTGTTGGAATAGAAACAAAAATATCAAAATTTTGATCGAATTTTCTGAGCTCTTTAATAGCATGCTGCCATGCAAGCCACTCCGGAGAATCATCTTGTGCCAGCTCTGCCGGTCTTATGAAAGGCACTTCAGCACCAGCGGCAATTGCTTTTTTTGCAATTTCATCATCATCGGTTGATACGATCACCCTGTCAATCAACTTGCTTGTTAAACCTAAGTCAATGGAATAATTTATCAAAGGCTTGCCACTTAGAAGTTTTATATTTTTCCCTGACACTCCTTTTGACCCTCCCCTGGCAAAGATAAACCCTATTGTTTTTAAATGTTTGCAATCCATCTCTTTTTTATTGAAGACTCCTTTATGCTATCGAGCAATTTTAATACCTGAAATCCTGTATCAAGGTCACATAAATACTTTCTGTCATTTTTTAAGACAGCTTTATGTTGATCTGAGTATGTATCGTTTTTGTCTAATTTGTAATGAATAGTCTTACCATTAATTGTTAAATCACCTTTTATTAAATCAGCTTTAAGAGATAGGTCCTGACCATTGAGAATAATTTCTCTTCTCGGTTCAAGATCAAAATAATTGATCTGTAATGATACCACAGGACATTTGCGGGTTTGCAGTAACACACAAAAAAGATCATCAGAATCAATGATCAAATCACTGACCTTGCCTCCTGTGGCGACAATATTTTCCCACCCCCCTGTCATCCAGTTAATATAATCAAGCTCATGGCTTAAATCCCTTAATACTCCGCCGCCCTGGGCTTCTGATGCAGAGTAGGATTTGGTATAATCTGTTTTTCGCCATAATGACAAATCGTGACCGCAATAAACATGCATTGAAAATACTTTTTGCTTGTTAAAGTGATGATAAATCTGTTGAATAATGGGATGAAAACGTAAATTATAAGCCACATACCCTGTGAAAGGCAAATCCGCCTTCAAAGACCGCACTTTTTCAAACAATGGTTTTTCTACTAAAACCGACCCATTAAAATTGTAATTTATTAATGTTTGAAAGGTATCATAATGTTCAATTGTACTATTGCTAATAATCACATAGTCAAAAGAATTATTGGAAAATGCTGAACCGATATCATGAAAACATTGATATCCCAAAATTTTTCTTTTACTGACAACAGAGACATGACTAAACTTTGAGGACAAAAGCCTTGCATGCCGCTGACCAATTGAGCCAAAGCCAACCACAAGACATGTCATATTTTTTTGTATAATGTTATTCATTTTTAACTATCTTTTTCACAATAATATGACTTTTCGGAA
>JAUCGD010000542.1 GCA_030377945.1 Desulfobacterales bacterium HSG17
GGGTCATGACGGCAGCTCCAGGCAGTGACAGGGCAGTAACAACAATATATATTGCCATGTAGGCTGCGATTGTCATCATCATGTTGTTAAGATAGTATTGCTCCAATGAGAGCTGCCGTGATTTTATGAATTGCTTTTAGAAAAACATGTCACTGAAGATAGAGTCAACTATGATGGATTTAAAAAAGATGAAAAGCTGTTGGATGAATATCTGGCCATCCTGAGTAAAACTGATGCCAAATCTCTTTCAGGAAACAAGCGGTTTGCTTTTTATATTAATGTTTATAATGCCTTCACAATAAAACTTGTATTGACAAAATTTCCCGGAATTAATTCAATTAAAGAAGTAAGTGGCTTTTTTTCAAATCCGTGGAACAAAAAATTTATTTTACTGCAAGGAGCTACTGTCTCCCTTGATCATATAGAGCATGATATTCTTAGACCTGAATTTAAAGATCCCCGGATCCATTTTGCCATTAATTGTGCATCAAAAAGCTGCCCGCCACTTTTGAATCAACCTTTTAAAAGTAATATTCTGGACAGTCAGCTGGATTATCAGACAAAAAAATTCATTAACAATCCAAAGAATACTTTTGTTAAAGGAGACACTCTTTTTATCAGTAAAATTTTTAAATGGTTTAAAAAAGATTTTTCAGGTAACCCCGTAAGATTTATCAAACAGTATGCATCCAGAGATTTAAAAAAAACACTTACTCTGCAAAAAGAGAATATAACAATCAGGTACCTGGATTATGACTGGTCTTTAAACAGATAACCAGCAAATAGAATAAACTGCCTGTGCACCTGTCCAGCAAGGTGTCCTTCATACAACTTTAGAGAGACGCTATTGTCTCACAATCAATTAAGCTGTACCTGAAATATTAATCACTTTAAGTCAATGATCACTTAAACAGTTTTTCATATTGTTCCAGATTATTCTTTTTCAAATCTTCTGCCGGAACAAACTTTAAAGAGGCAGAGTTAATACAATATCTTAAACCTGTTGACGGTGGCCCATCCTGGAACACATGCCCAAGGTGGGAATCTGCTTGTTGACTTCTGACTTCTGTACGAGACATGAAAAATGATTTCTCTTTTTTTTCCACAACAGCATTTTTTTCAATGGGTTTAGTAAAACTTGGCCAACCGGTTCCTGATTTGAATTTATCTGTTGAACTGAACAGAGGTTCTCCTGAAACAATGTCAACATAAATCCCGGGTTGTTTGTTATCCCAGTATTCATTGTTAAAGGGCGGTTCTGTACCTTCTTTTTGTGTTACATTAAACTGCAGTTCTGACAAATTTGCCTTAAGTTCCTGATTTGAAGGTTTATTAGGCTGTTGTTTTTTAATTTTATCTGGTTTACCCCATACTTTATCTATAAATTTATCCCGACCGGATCGTGATCGGTAAAAAGTGTATCTGATTGGATTTTTTTTATGATAATCCTGATGATATGTCTCAGCTCTATAAAATTTTTCAAAGGCAATAATTTTTGTTGCAACCTGCAAATCAAATCGTTTGGATTGATCAATCTGCTCAATAAAAATTTTAGCCTGCTCCTTTTGTGATTCATTGTGAAAAAAAACAGCTGACCTGTACTGATCACCTCTGTCAACAAATGATCCGGAATCATCTGTAGGGTCAATCAACCTGAAAAATACATCCAACAATTGTGTAAACTTGATTTTTTCACGATTAAATTTGATCTGTACAGCTTCATAATGACCAGATGTTCCCGATGTAACCTGCTCATAGGAAGGATTGTCAACATGACCGCCCGAATATCCTGAGACAGCTTCAATAACCCCTTCAATTTTCTCAAATCCTCCCTCAATACACCAGAAACATCCTCCTGCAAATGTTGCTGTCTCATATTTGGTATTATTATTCATTTTATTCTCCTCAGATTTATTACCATATCCACTGCCTGTATTCACAGTAAGGCTCAAAACAATTGATAATATCAGTACTGAATATAGATATCCTGACTTTTTTATTAATTTTTTACTGTTATTTTTTTTTAATTTCATTTTTTATTCCTCCTTTAATAGAGAGAAAAATCAAGAATCTTTATTATAGATTCTATTGTGGCAATCATAAAATTTAATACAGCAAGATCTACGCCATTTAAATAAAGAGAATACTATCTCTTTTTAGTTTTATTTTCTGCAACAATGTGGCATGCTTCTTGATAGATTTAATATAGTGTTTTTAATATAGTTGCTTAGATAATAAATAT
>JAUCGD010000543.1 GCA_030377945.1 Desulfobacterales bacterium HSG17
TTCTATTTATACTGAACCTTAAAAAAATACTGTGAAAATTTTACTTTAGGGTGTCGAAAGTGCGATATAGGATTTCAGATTGGCTTTTTGATTTTGGCGCTCCGGATGTGATAGGGTTACAGTAGCATTGACGATGTATCACCGAAAATGAATTTTGGCTAAAGCTGAATATTGGCAAGAATTTTTGACTTTCGATATAATTGTGGTTGTGTGGTGAATAGCTGACCGTCGCATTACCGCGGCCTGGGAGATACCTCCTGCCTTTACTGGAAAAACTACGGTATAGTGGTTCCACCCCCTCATTAAGAACGAAATCGAGATTTGGACGTTTTCCAATAGGAGAGTTGTATGAACGTAATGGCAATAAACTCAAGCCCAAGAACCCAGGGTGAAAGCAGATCTGAAAGGTTGCTTTTGAATTTGGTTGAAGGAATGAAGCAAGAGAACGCGCAGGTTGAAGTGATTAACTTGAGAGAATATAATATCAAGTTTTGCCGTGGGTGTTATACCTGCTGGACCAAAACTCCAGGAAAGTGTCCTCTTAAGGACGATATGAGCTCTGATTTATTCCCGAAGTGGTTAACAGCTGATATTGTGGTGTATTCCTCACCTCTCTACTACCGTGGTTTTACGGCACAATTACAAGCTTTTATTGAGCGAACCCTTCCCTCCTACAAGCCTTTTATTGAACCCAACGGTGAGAAGAGCGGCCACCCCCCACGAGTTAAATTCCCAGATTTTGTGGTACTTTCAGCAGCCGGATTTCCTGAAATGTTAGAATTTCAACTGCTTTCAGATTGGTGTAAAACAAATTTTGAAACCGATCATTCACGTTTGCTTGCTGAGATTTACCGGCCTGGTGCCCAGGCATTAACACAATCGATTTATAATGAAGTTGCCCAAGACGTGTACAGTGCCTGCATTGAAGCAGGCAGGGAATTAATTAAAAATAACACCGTTTCCGATCAAACAATGGCCAGAATCACGCAGGAGACTCAGGAAAAATCAGATTGGATTAAAACCGCAAACCTTTATTGGCAGAGCTGTATTGATGAGAAGATGATTCCAAAGCAGTTTGAAAAATCGGACCGCGTGCCGGTGGCGAAAACAGTTGATGATATCAGGGTGTTGATCCCTGGCGGCATCAACAAAACAGAAGCCCAAGAAATCAAGGAAAGGATCCAGTTCAGATTTGGCCACGGAGAAGATCAGTCGTTCTATTTGGATATCCAAAAAGGTAAAATTACAGCGCTGCCTGGAGAGACGGATAGCGCAGCGCTGACGATCAATACGCCGTTTGAAGTCTGGCGAGACATTATGACAGGCAAAGCCGACGGGACTCAGATGCTGATGGAAGGTAAGTACCAGATTGAAGGGGATGGCAATCTTTTAATCAAGCTATTTACTTGAGTTTGGATTCAATTTTACGGGTTGCGCCGGTTTTCAGAATGGATTTTTTGATTCTGGTGTTTCGGATGTGATACGGTCACAATATCATTGGCGATGTATCACCGAAAATGAAAAATGGCTGAGGGCAGGGATCGGCAAGAATTATGCCCCGAGCCGGCTCTTTACGCACAATTCTATGATCACAACATATTGTGTCAGTTGTTTTCTGAAAATAGGCAGTGGATAACTGAATATATTGCTTCGTTTATAATAGGAGGTCAGCGATTTGGATTACAAAAATTTCAATAGGGAACCAACTACTGATGTTGTTATAAGATTTCAAGACTGCGACCCTTTTGGGCATCTGAACAATGCCAGATACATAGACTATTTTATCAATGTACGTGAAGATCATTTGCTTGATTATTACGATCTTGATATCTATGAAAGACAAAAGCATTCAAATATAAACTGGGTAGTCGCAAATACAAAAATTTCATACCTTTTTCCCGTTCTATTCAGAGAAAAAGTTTCAATCAGGACGAGGCTCATTAATTATAATGACAACTCTCTTCTGATGGAAGGGGTGATGCTAGACAAAGACCGTAAAAAGTTAAAATCTATTATTTGGATCGAATTCAAGCATTTCGATCTCACAAGCGGAAAACTCACTAAGCATTCTAACGAGCTAATGGAACTATTCGATAAAATTTCAATCAAGGGTATAAATGCAGATTATTTTAATGAAAGAGTCAAAGAAATTATCCGTTTGCAAAAAAATAATTTGGTTGAAATGCCTTAGTAATAATTATGTCTCTATGAATATACTAGTGTAGATTGCTACGACCTCTG
>JAUCGD010000544.1 GCA_030377945.1 Desulfobacterales bacterium HSG17
TTTTGCAAACATTTACTGCTGGCAGGAACCCTATAATAATTCCTGGAGCATTTATAAAGGAAGACTTGTGATTTATGACGGTGTAAACCAGTGTTCTTTTTTACCCCTTGGAGATGAAATGACTCCAGAAGAACTTGTGCTTTTTTCTCTGGACATGAAAAAAAATGGCCTGGGAACAGATATTGGAGTGGTTCCTTCCCAATACATTGAAAAATATCCTGAGATAGAACAATTTTATACCATTACTGATGAAAGGGATTCTGCAGAATATCTCTATTCCGTGGAGGCACTTTGTGAGCTCAAGGGAACCAAGCTTCATAAAAAGAAAAACCTTATTTCACAATTTCACAGAAAACATCCGAATTACTCGGTTAAGCTTATGTCAGGAAGATATAAAGAAAGAGTAAAAACACTTGCTGATGAAATCTATAATGGCCATGAAAGATTTATACCCGGTATTGAAAATGAAAATATAGCGTTAATGAAAGCATTGGGCGATTTTGAAGAGATGGGCCTTGAAGGCCTGGTTCTTATCGTAGAAGATGATTTGGTGGCATTCTCCATCTTCAGCTCTTTAAGCCATGACACATACGATATCCATTTTGAAAAATCCTGTCATAAGTTTAAAGGAACAGCCCAGGTCATCAATCAAGAAACAGCCAAATATCTCAGAGGGAAATGCCAAGTCCTGAACAGGGAACAGGACCTTGGCATTCCGGGACTAAGACAGGCAAAAATGTCCTATGAACCTGCAAACCTTTTGATGGTACATACTTTGATTTTCAATAATTGAAAAAAGAGACATTAAAATCCTTTTGTAAAAGCCTGTTCATCAAGATCGGTTTTGTATTCTGATTCCATTTCCATCATGCCGGAAGGAAATCCATAGGCTGATAACCTCTCCATAAAAGGCTCCGGCGAGAAATTTTCAGGCCCGAGAACGCCTTTTCCTTTCCATATTTTCTTGGCAAGAAGTTCCATCATGATGACTGGCCCCACGGCGGTTTGAGCTACCACAGCCTGGCTGCCATAGGCATTCATACACTCTACATTATCCACCATCTGGTAAATGTATGTATTTCGTATTTTCCCGTCCTTTAAACCTTTGACCCAGATTCCGGCAGACAACTGCCCCTTCATACGATCGCCCAATTTTGCCGGGTCAGGCGAGCAGGCAGCAACAACATCTCTTGGTGAAACCTCAACTCCTTTTACATTAATTTTTTCAGTTCCTGTAAGATTCAGGGCTTCCAGAGTTTTTAAAACCTGTCGCATATCCCTGTCCACACCAAATTTAAAGGTAGCCCGTTTTAATCCCTGGTTTGAAAATAATCTGGGAAACATCAAGACTTCTTCATGTTCAACATTGATGACTTCCTGGTCTCCCACTGGTTCCGGAAATCTGAACACCTCAGGTTCTGAGAAGGATTCAGTGACATACCAACCCTTCTCCTTTTCCCAGATAACAGGTGGGTTAAGGCACTCTTCAATGGTGGTCCATATGGAAAACCCAAAGGCAATATCAAGTCCTTCAACTTCCAGGTTATCTGCATCCCGGACATTGAGTTCATGTACCTCGTCAAAAAGATGGTCCACGGCATACCTGGCAAAAACGTTAATCATGCCCGGTTCTACTCCTGAACCGCACAGGGCAAGATTGTCTGCCTCCACCCAGCGATCATGCTGTTCATATTGCAGGTCCCCTAGTTTCAGCCCGATGGTCCCATAGGGATCTTTTTTATCTGGCTTTGACAAGCTCATGGCCATGTCCATGTATCTGCAACCAACTTCATGTGCTGCCTCAAAAATCGGCATATTGAACACCGGGTCACCGGCATTCATTATAAAATCAGCATTTTGCTCTTTAGCAATGGCAATTATCCCGGCTTTATCACTCGCATCAATTTTTTGGACTGTCAATCGTTTATCGGCAATTTTTGATACTACTTCCTCAGCCCGATCAAGATTGTAATCTGATACAATCATAGCTTCAAGCCAGTTTGCATCAGGATCATTTTTTGTTGCTATTGATGCAATAGCTTCTCCTACTCCACCTGCTCCCACCAGTAAAACTCTCATAAATCCTCCAAATATAATTCTTAGTACAATATTTTTTAAAAATCAAAATCCCCGGTAAAAATTATGCTGCATTGCAATTTTCCACTTCAAGTAACTTCCACATGACCTGTTTAATTTGTTTAACTCGCTCATGTCGTGGTTTTTTTTCTGC
>JAUCGD010000545.1 GCA_030377945.1 Desulfobacterales bacterium HSG17
TGTCCTGCCTGTAAATTGAAGTTTCTGTCTGCATATTTCCTATGTCTTTTTCCGATTTTGCTGAATCTGTTGTTTTACTGTTATTTTGCTGCTGTTTCTGATAACTGCTCACCTGATCATTGTTCACCTGATCATTGTTTATTGGTAACTGCTCACTGATAACCGGTTTGCCTCCGATTTGAACAGATATTTTTTTTCGGCCTTGCGTTTTATCTATTATATTTTTATTGGCCTGTTCCAAAAGATCATTTCCGTACAGGTTTTCCAGATCAACAGGAACTCTTTCCGCAATAAGAGTTCCAAGGCATTTGAGAATTGTCTGATAATCATCCTGTCCCCGGATACATGTAGAAACTGCTGAATGCTGCCTGCCGGATAAAATCCGGTCTATCATTCGTTTACATGAGGCTTGAGGCCCCATTTCAATAAAGATTCTAACCCCGTCCTTATAAGCCTGTTCAATTACAGTCGTAAAATCAAAATACCGGGTTGCCTGTTTTAAAATAGAGTCTGCTGCATTTTCAGTATTCAGTTCATAGGCTTTTCCTGTGGCACAGCTATAATAACGGATGTTTTCAGGCCGGTTTACAGGAAAGCTGTGCATGGCCTTATATTCTTCTGCAATTGGAATGGCTGCATCACAGTGAACAGGCAGAACCCCTTGTAGAAAAACAGCTTCGCAATTCAGGGTTTTTATAACTTCTTCCACAGGCTCTTTCAGTCCGCCGATAACACATTCATCCGAAGAATTAACAATTAAAAGACGCACATAAGGCCATTGTTTAACAACCTTATTTACTGCATCTTTTGGTCTTTTTATTACTGCTGTACACCAGTTTATATCCTCTGATTCAGATATTTTCCATGCTTTGCGCACTGCGTTGAATTTACCTGCAAGTTCTGTGGAAAAGATTTCAGTATTCTGCATCCTTTTGAGCATTTCTTCTGTATCAGACCATGCTCCTGTTGCAAACAGCCCTGTTGATTCCCCAAGGCTGTATCCGATTACTGCATCAGGTTTTATGGCAAAAGATTTTATAAGCCGGGTTATCATTGAGCTGTGTGAAACCTGGCCTGAAAGCATGTTGACAGGTAAAGATGTGAGTTTTTCATGTGCGTCCTGTTCCCAGCCTTGAGACCATGAAACCCTCCGGGGTAAATAAAATTCAGGAAGAAAATGATCTTGCAGGCAGGGATTTTTTTTATCCATTTCCCTTAAAATTTCAGGCCAGCGTACCCCTATATTTTTTCCCATGCCTGTATAATGATTGCCTGATCCCGGAAAGACAAAAGCTATCTCACCTGCTGTTCCTATGGGTTCTGGAAAATAACTTACAGCACCTGAACCTATCATTTTTTTTGGGGTATCAGATAATATTGCTTTAACTGCATCTTTAATCCGTGTTTTAATCTGCTCCTGATTTTCAGCAATTATTGAAACTGCATATTTATTTTTATGATTTATTCCGTTGTCTGATCTGTACCAGTTGAGGGCTGCCGTACCCATATGATTATATTTTTCAACATGCTGTATTAAATCCTCAAGTTTTTGCAGAAGAATATCTTTTGAGTTTCCTTCAACAACAAACAGGCCAACAGGATGAACACCAAGGGGCTGCTTTTTTTCTTTAACAACCTTTTCAGGAGTTGATTCCTGCTTCAGGTATTCAAAACCTTCAAGTATAATATGGGAACAATTTCCGTCTTTTGTTATTGATGCCGCACATGCTCTTCTTGGGCCGTTTTTTCTGTTGCGGAACCAGAATTGAGAAAATACCGGAATATGGAATAATTCTTTATTCCATTCAGGGTTTGAAGGTTCAGTGTAATTTATTAATGGCGGAATGATTTCCTGAAAAAGACACAGTCCTGTTTTAATAACAGATGCCAGTCCTGCTGATGCTCCTGTACTGCCAATTATGGGCTTTACCGAGCCTATTGCCGGTATCTTTGTATTTCCCTGAAATAATTCATGGAGCGCTTGAGTCTCAATATTATCTTCAAAAGGGTCTCCGCTGCCATGTGTTTCAATATAGCTTATGTCAGGGCAGGAAAGTTTAGCATCTTCCAACGCCTGTGTTAATGATCGTTTGTAAGCATCAGTACCGCCATTTGCACTGGCATTGCCTGTACCTTTTATAACAGCATAGATCCTGTCTTTGTCAGATATTGCCTGATCCAGTCGTTTGAGTACAAGGGCAGCAACCCCTTCTCCGGGGATTGTTCC
>JAUCGD010000546.1 GCA_030377945.1 Desulfobacterales bacterium HSG17
TAATATTTAATTCTTCGGACCCGAATGAGGTTCAAGAGGTCGACCACCGGTTTCTGAAGCAAGTTCTGCCATTGATCAAATTATTGAAGTTTTATTTCAGGGGGGAAGTAGAGGGAGTTGAGACGGTTCCTGACGGTAAGGCCTTAATTGTTGGAAACCACAACGCCGGTACAACATTTTTAGAACCCTATATTATGGGGCTTGAATGGTATAAAATGCGTCCGGATGATTTGCCGTATTTTCTAACGCACGATTTACTTGTCTCTTTGCCCATCATTAAAAACTTGCTGGTTAAAACCATGGCCATCCGGGCAGCTTCTGAAACGTCTCTTCAAGCATTAAAGCAAAACAAAAAGATAGCCGTCTACCCGGGTGGGAATTATGAGGCCTTCAGGCCTTATTCAGAGCGGCATATTGTCGATTTCGGTGGGCATAAAGGATTTGTTAAAATTGCGTTGAAAGCTGGCGCACCCATCATTCCAGTGGCCAACAAAGGGGGGCACAACACTTTCTTTATCCTAAAATCAGGACGTAACTTTGCAAAAATGATTAAACTCAATAAAATCCTGCGAAGTGATTCATTCCCCATTTTTATTGGTTTGCCCTGGGGTATTGGTGTAGGCCCTATCCCGCATTTTCCTTTGCCGGCAAAGCTGAAAATTAAAATTGGCCCCCCTGTTCATCTTGACCGGTATGGTCCGGATGATGCCGAAAACCCGGCAGTGGTAAGTGAGCTGTACGACTTGGTTGTTGATAGGGTTCAGGCGCTTTATGATTCGATTGCTTAACAATGACGGTTCCATAAATTGCTTTTTATGAAACCTTTTTCGATGTTTGTGTAAACGATTTTTGATAGATCCGTGCCTTTTATTTGGACAGCGCCATTTTTAGAAGGAAAAACGCAATGGCAAGGGGGAATGTGCATCTGCTAAAGCCCTGAGCTTCTTTTCTTCGTTTTGCAGGATATCCAAAAGCATCAGCGCCTCCACAGTCGTCAGGTAAAGTCTTTCAGGGTTTTCGCCCTCCGTGCGTTTGATGTCGACGCCTTGGTCTGTGACCTTAATGATCAATTTTTCGTTTATGGTTTCCTTCATACTACACTCCTCATAACACCAATAATTTTTCCAATTCCGGGGGCACCTTACTAAACTATGATAAATCAAGAGCCAGGATATCTATTTAGTAAGACGTCCCGCGAACTTTCCCGTGTCCCTCAGATCGTCTTTGGAAGCCAAATGGCATCCTGGGGACAAATCTGTACGCAACTACCGTATTCATCATAGCATGAACCATCAACTTTGTAGGTCTCATCACCCGGTATAATGGCCTTGAATGTAAATGCTTCAAAACATTCGCTGCATGAAATACAGTCATCAGAGTTATTAGGGGCAAGTCTAAACTTGACTCTTAATGCATACACTCATAAATTCACAAAAGTCAAAAAGCAGATCTAACCCCCTTACGTACATAAATATTTTCCCAAAGTAGGGTGCATCCTATTTGCAATTCAATAACGATTTTGCTCCAATGAAAATTGTTTCTCAGCGATATCGAGAATGCAGACATACATTTTTCTTGCACGCAGATCGATTCCGCAATAGTACTTGTGCTGGTCACGATAAAATTTCATTTTGGCCTCCTTTGGGTGAAAAGTCTTTTGGGTTTATTGTTAAAGGATTATTAGTATCAACGGCAAGCCGCCGTGCTTAATACCAGGCAGAATGAATGAATAAAAAAGGGGTTCGTCTTGTTATTGTGAAGGTGGTATCAAATGTATAATAAACATATTCTTATCCTGAATCTCCTGTTTGAAATGCCTTTGAACATCAGTTTCGACAATAGAATCGATGAGGTTTTTCAAGCCCTCGGCACACCCTATGACACCATCTATCTGGATGACCTCAAAAATTTTAACGGATTTGATCAGTACACTCACCTGCTGATATCCGGCTCCACGGAAAGCGCTGCTGAAGAACAGGAATGGAATCCGGATCTGGATGCCATAATTCATCGTTTCAGATCCGCTGAAAAATCTATTCTGGGTATCTGTTTTGGACATCAGTATCTTGTGAGGCACATACTTGGGAAAGAACATGTTCAAAAGTCGTCAACACCGGAAACTGGATGGACGGAGATTACACTTTTCAACAACCCTATCTTTAAAAAGATTAATTCCCTTAAATCAGCCATGTTAACTTCAAATAGGAAGGCCCCCAACACTGTT
>JAUCGD010000547.1 GCA_030377945.1 Desulfobacterales bacterium HSG17
TTTTTTGGAGTTCCAGCCTCAATGTTGGGAGGCGCTAGCGTTACATTTCTGCTATGACAACCGTAATATTATCCCTTCCCCCTGCCTTTAGTGCTGCTTTTATCAATTTTTGGGCTTTGGTTTCAATGTCAGCTCCTGATGTTATTATCTGTGAGAGCTGGGAACCTGTAATTTCATCATGGAGTCCGTCTGTGCAAAGGATTAGCTGATCCCCTTTTTTTATTTTAAAGTTTCCTGTTTCAGGTTCACATGTGCCGCATCCTACGCATTGATCCAGTTGATTGCGGGAAGGGTGGGTTCTGACTTCATCCTCGCTTATTTCTCCTTCTTCCACCAGAAACTGGGCCATGTTCTGGTCTATGGTGATAACACCGAGTTTATTGTTTCTCAGAAGATATAGGCGGCTGTCTCCCACATGAACCCAGTTGGCTGTATCATCATAAATCAATACACCTGTTATGGTGGTTCCCATACCTTCCAGGTTGCAGTGATCTGCTGCATGATCCCAAATATCCCGGTCTGCCTGTGTTATCAGACAGGAAAGCTGCTGTTCAATATCTTTTGTTTTAGGACTTATTACTGCCAGGGAGTCCCTTGTTATTTCAGCAGCAAAATCCCCGGCTGTTTGACCGCCCAGACCATCTGCAACTGCAAGTAAAATCCCGCCTTTTGCAGTTTCCTTTATTAAATATCGGTCTTCGTTTTTTTTCCTGGCCAGACCTATGTCAGTTATTCCGAATGTTTTCAATTTTTACCTCTTTTTTGCAGTGTTACCAAAACTATAAATCATGAAAATCAGCAACCTTGAATTCAACTCCCATTTCACGAACCCTGGCACTGAATTCATCCATAAGCCGGTTTAAAGCAAGCTGATGTTCATCATTATAAATCAGGAAAAAAGTTGACATTTTCTTTTTTTCAAAAGAGAGATTGTTTTGATTTATTTCAGCTTTTTTTATCAAAGGCTTAAGAGCTTCAAGAGCCTGATCTGCGTTTTCAAATCTATTATCAGGATTGCGCTGACATGCCTTTAAAATAAATTGGCGCAGAGCCTCTGGTAATTGCGGCTCAATTTCACCGGGATCAGGAATATCCCGGTTAATGTGCATATCCAGAATATTCATAAGGTCAGCTTCAGGATAGGGTCTTTGCCCTGTCACCATTTCATATGCGACTATTCCAAGTGCATATATATCGGTTCTGGGATCAACGGGATCACCTTCAATCTGTTCAGGAGCCATATAAAAGGCTGTGCCTGTATTTCCAAAATCTTCGGTTCCTATGGGGCAGGCCAGGCCAAAGTCAAGAATTTTGAGCCTGTCATTTTTTTGGATAATAATATTGGTGGGATTTATATCCCTGTGGATAATGCCCTGTTTATGTGCATAGCTGAGAGCAGAGCATACCTGGTACAGAAAATTTACTGTCAGATCAGGGGGAATGGTTTTAAGATTCTTAATCATCTCAGCCAGGGATTTGCCTGAAACATGCTCCATTATGATAAAAACGGTTTTAAATCGTTCTTCAATATCATAAACCTTTATTATGTTTTCATGATTCAAGTTGGCAATAACTTTGGCTTCATTTCTGAAACTTGTTAAAAAATCATCATTCATTACCATATCATGGCGCATCATTTTGATGGCAACCGGCATATTAAGCCCTTTGTGCAATCCCTTGTAAACAATACTAAATCCTCCACGGCCTATAATATCGGTTGAGATATATTTGCCAACAGTTCTGTATCCGGTGGGTCTTTGGGAATCAAGACGATCTGCCACAATTTCAGTTAAAAATGTAAGAATATCAGGGTCTTTTTTAGAAATATCATCAAACTGGGCTTTTTTAAGAACCCATACTTCCATGTCTGTTTCCGCTTCAACATGGGCGCGTCTTGGTTCCCCTGTTAAAATACCAAGACCTCCTGCAATATCCCCTTCTCCGTAATGGTCAACCGGAAAAAGCTCTCCGTCTTTTTCAACAATAACCAGACATGATCCCTGGTTGATTATAAAGGCTTCATATTCGGTTTCACCTTGTGTAATAAATCGGTCCCCGGCTTTTATCCTCCTGTATTCCATTTTATTAAATGCAGGACTCATGTAATTCTGGGTTATATATCTTAAAAATTTGGTTTGACGGTCTGCTTTTCCTTCTTCGTCCTGCACTTTTTTGTAAAAATCACAATTAAGGCAGGTATCCCGTTTGTCAGCAAAGGT
>JAUCGD010000548.1 GCA_030377945.1 Desulfobacterales bacterium HSG17
AAAATTGACTCAATCGGCTGACAATTTTTTCCCACGGAATAATTGCTTCCATGATAATAAGTTCATGAATCAAGTTTGTTATATTTCTATCAAACCATTCGGGAGAAAAAGCTTTTTCAAATGTTTTGGCCAAGATCATCATTTGGTCCAAAAGTGAAAAAAAATTATAGCATAAAAGTAAATATTTTTGCTATAAAAGATTACAAAAAAATAATGAAAGGAACGAAAAAAAATGGATAAAAGATCAAGAGAAGAAATTGCAGAAGAAATGTCAAGATTTGAAAAGGCGATTGAAAATAATCATGATGCAAGTCAGCGTGAAATAATTGAGCAGCTTGGAGTCCCCCGGTCAACCTTACGGCACTGGCTGGACCGTAAAGAATCCATAGATGCTGCACCAGAAGTGATAGATTTTTTTGAAAGCCCTGGCGGAACAGCATTTCTTCACCGCCTGGTTTTAGGCGCACATTATGTATTTACCTTGTGCAGCCCGTGTGGTATCCGTCCGGTATGCCTGTATCTTGAATTGACCGGGCTGGACAGGTTTGTTGCGTCCTCATATGGGTCTCAGCAAAAGGTGTCAGTTTCAATGGAAGAAGAATCAGTGGAGTTTGGCAGAAAAGAAACAGGTCGCCTGGCAGCTGAAATGCCTCATAAAAAAATCAGTATAGCTGAAGATGAAACATTTCATCCAGAAACATGCCTGGTGGCTGTTGAGCCTGTTTCCAATTATATACTGTTGGAAAAATACGCTTCCGGGCGAAAGTCTGTTGATTGGACATCTGCTTTTAAAGAAGCGACCGAAAGCCTTAACATAGAAACAATCCAGTGTACCAGTGATGAGGGCAGAGGTATTGTCAGTCATGTTACCAATGATCTCAAAGCGCATCATTCACCGGATTTATTCCATGTTCAGCAGGAAATAATCAAAGGAACAAGTATTGTTCTGGAAAGCAGGAAAAAGAAGGCTGATAAAGTTTTGGCTCAGGATTCTGAGGAGGTGAGCCTTCATGAGAAGGCCAAAGAAACTTTTTTTACAGGAAAGCGCCCGGTGGGCCGTGCTCCGAATTTTGATAAGAGAATCAAAAAAGCTAGGGACCAGGAAGAAAAAGCCCGAAAGGCCCTTGAAACTGCTGAAAAGCACAGAGAATCTGTCAAGCAGGCCGTTAAGGGAATAAGTAATTCTTATCATCCCTTTGACCTTGAAACAGGTGCTCCGAGAAGTCCAGAACAGGTATCAAGCCTTATTGAAAATCATTTTGCAATAATTGAACAGGCAGCATCCGAAGCGTCCCTGCCGGAGCGCTGCAATAAAAAAATCCAAAAGGCAAAGCGTGTGCTTGTTAAGATGACAGCAAGCGTGGCTTTCTTTTTTCTCATGATTTGGGCTAAAATAGAAGCTCTTTCACTTGCACCGGAAGTGGAGCAGGCTGTTATCAATCAACTGATTCCAGGTATTTACCTTGATATAGTTTCCAAAAAAGCCAAAACAAAAGAACAGAGGGATATATTGCGAAAGAGGTCAGAAGATATACTTCTTCCGCTTCAATCCAGGCACGGCCCGTTTAAAGGTCTGAGCCAGGATGAGATTGTAACGATTGAGAATGTGGCTGTGGAGTGTGCCCAACTGTTTCAGCGCTCCAGTTCGTGCGTGGAAGGACGTAACGGGCACCTGTCACTTTACCATCACAGCTTACACAGACTCAGTAATAGAAAACTGGAAGCTTTGACAGTCGTTCATAATTTTTTTATAAAACGAAGTGACAAGACAACGGCGGCAGAACGATTTTTTGGTTCAAAGCCGAAAGATATGTTTGAATGGCTTCTGGAAAGGATTGATCTGCCTGGAAGACCTGCGCAAAAAAGATCACATCCAGAATCTAAAAGTTATCTTTTGCAACAAAACGCTTCATAAAATAGTTGAGATTATTAATCTCAATCAACAAAAAATGGAGCAAAAAAATAGCAAATTTAACAGGCAGATATCAATCTATCTACAAAATTTGTAGGTCATTTTTTGAGGCCTTGGACCAAACGATGATCGTGGCCCTTTTTTTATAAACTGGGAATATCGAAATTCAAAATCAAAGGATATGAAGACCCTCACACTGAATTGCGTAGTAAAGAAAAATATCTGGAACGGAAACCTTCGGTGTTTTGGAACATCTAAAGCAGGTACGACTTCCGAAAATATCCTTTTAGATTATTCGCATAGAT
>JAUCGD010000063.1 GCA_030377945.1 Desulfobacterales bacterium HSG17
ATATATTATAGGTTCTATCTCTTTGGGTGCTGCCCGTTTAGCATAAGAAGGGAGGGCTATAGCCGTTAATAATATTGTAGTAATAATAAATATTTTTTTCATTTTTTGTTTTCTAACAAGTAATTATGCGGTTCCGTTTATCTTGTAAATTTGAATGATATACGACCAGATACATAAAAAATCTGAATCAAGATTTTGTATCAATATTTCTAATACCTGTAAAGAGATTTCGACAGGTCATCTTTAGTGAAAATATCATTGATTCAGGAAGGATCTGCCAGAATGTTCTTTACTGGAGATATAGCGGATTTTGCAAATTCTGTTGCAGTAAATTTTATCTTAGGTAGAATCAAAATCTGAATCAGATATTCAACTTGATTGGAGAATAATACTCCTTATATAGCATCTGTTAAAGGAAGACTATGACATTGTGCTTATAATTTGAAAGTGCATTCAAAAATTTGCTATCTTTTCCAGTGGAGGGCAGTTCATCTTGTGGCCGTATTTGGGTTTTGCTTAAAGGGCCTTGATTCGTGGAACGGTCAAGCCGCCATGGTGTTTGAGGGAAGTATGACCGAGTTCAGGGCGGTCAGTGGAGCGATTCTTAGAGCCTGTTGCAAGTTCTAGCCAGCGGCCAGAAGGTGAACTGCCCGGAACGGGTGATGGCAAATATTCAGATAATATTTAAATTCCTTGTTTTTCTGACTTTAATTGTTATTATTCATTAGTATTTTGTTGTGGACAGAATATTATACTCTGTCTATGCCAGCTTAAGGGATTAAATTTATGGTCAATACACATGAACAGGAAAAAAAGCAGTTTAAAAGATTATTTCAACAGCAGGGTGTTGATCAGTTTAATTTAAGATTTCAGGTTCTTGAGGCTTTTTTAAAACTTGAGCACCATGTAACTATTGAAGATATTTTGATTCAGCTGAAAAAAGACAAGGTTAAGCTGGATGATGGTTTTGTACTAAACAGTATGGAACTTTTGTGCAGATTCGGGTTTGCCAATAAAATCGAGCTTGATGATAAACAGACCGAATATGAACATAGACATCTTGGATTACATCATGATCATATGGTTTGCACCAAATGCGGGAATATAGTTGAATTTAAAGATGAAGCTATAGAAAAATTGCAGCATAAGGTTGCTGACGCTTATGGATTTTTAATGCTTCAGCACAAAATGGAAATATATGGTATCTGTTCCAGGTGTATGCAAAACAGGGAGACCATTGTTGCACTTCATAAAGCGAAACAGGGAGAAAAACTTATTGTAAAAGGATTTGAAGCAGGCAAAAATATGCAGCTTCGCATCTCTTCCATGGGGCTTAAAGTAGGAGATTTAATTGAAATTGTTTCAAGTGGTTTTGGTGGTCAGGTGGTCATTGCCATTGGTGAAAATCGTCTTGTTCTGGGCAAGGGCATGGCAGAAAAGATAAGTGTTCAACCTTTTAATCAGGCAGCAAAACATGATGAGGCAGGGCATGAACCAGAGGATGTTTCACAAATATCCATGATGCTCAGCCAAATGAAAACAGGCCAGGAAGGGATAATACGAAAAGTTGCAGGAGAAGGTCTTTTGCGGCGCAGGCTGCTTGAAATGGGAATTAATAGAGGTTCAGCAATATACGTAGAAAAATATGCTCCGCTACAAGACCCCATTGAACTTGTTATCAAAGGGTATCATATCTCTCTCAGGGTTGAAGAAGCTGCAAGTATCTTTGTAGAAAATGTAAAATATAAAAAAAGATGATATGAGAAGAAAATTAACAATTGCCCTTGCAGGGAATCCTAACTGTGGCAAGACAACTATATTTAATAATCTTACAGGTGCCAGACAAAAGGTTGGAAACTGGCCAGGTGTTACTGTTGAGAAAAAAGAGGGTAAGTTAAAATATAAGGAATATGACCTTAATATTGTTGATCTTCCAGGAACATACAGCCTTACGCCTTTTTCCATTGAAGAGATTACAGCAAGAGATTTTATTTTAAATGAAAATCCAGATATTGTTGTTAATATTATTGATGCGGCAAGTCTTGAAAGAAGCCTTTTTTTAGCCATTCAAATTATGGAGCTTGGGCGGCCTGCTTTATTTGTACTTAATATGGCAGATGTTGCCAAGGCAAAAGGGACAAAAATTGATGAGAAAAAACTCTCGCAATTGTTGGGGTTACCCGTTGTTTTTACCATTGGAAATAAAAACAGAGGGATTGATACCCTTGTCAAGACAGCTATTGAAGAGATAAAACAATTTGAGACAGGTAAAAAAAGTCGTGACATAAGATACAGCAATGAAATTGAAAAGTGTATTTCAAAAGTTGAAACAACTATTATTGAAAGTAAAATTAATATTGATGAAGCTTTGAGATGGAATGCAATTAAGATTCTTGAAGATGATAAAATTGTTAAAAACAGGTTTCAGAATCTGGCATTCCCCAATTCAAATCAGGCCTCAAATCAGGATTCAAATCAATCCATAAATAAAATTTTCCAGACAGCCAGAGAGTGCCGTAAAAGGGTATATGATCTGTTTGAAGATGATTTTGATATAGTACTCACCGATGATAGATATGGAGTAATTGCAGGAATTATCAAAGAGACCGTAACTACGCTTGCGATTAAAAGGGTTGATATATCACGTAATATTGATCTTGTGCTTACAAACAGATTTCTCGGGATTCCAGTATTTCTTTTTTTTATATGGGCAATGTTTCAATTATCCTTTACTGTAGGGGCGTATCCCATGGATTGGATAGAGATGTCTGTTTCAGCTCTTTCCAGCATACTTGATCAAAGCCTGCCCGCTTCAATGTTCAAAAATCTTTTATTAGATGGCATCATTGCTGGAATTGGCAGTATTATTATTTTCCTTCCCAATATTCTTATTCTATTTTTTTGTATCGCTCTTTTTGAAGATACCGGCTATATGGCGCGGGCTGCCTTTTTAATGGATAGAGTCATGCACACGTCCGGGCTTCATGGAAAATCTTTTATTCCCATGTTGATGGGATTTGGGTGCAGTGTGCCGGCAATTATGGCGACCAGAACTTTGGAAAGCCGAAAAGACAGGATTTTAACTATTTTAATGATACCTTTCATGTCCTGCTCTGCAAAGCTTCCTGTTTATATTGTACTTGCCGGCAGTTTTTTTGTACAACAGGCAGGTACCATAATATTTTGTTTATATTTTTCAGGTATTGTCATAGCAATTTTATCAGGAAGAATTTTAAGAGCTTTGTTATTTAAAGGAGAAGAAGCTCCATTTATTATGGAATTACCTCCATACAGGATGCCTATGCTTAAAAGCCTTTTGATTCATATGTGGGACAGAAGCAAAATGTTTTTAAAAAAAATGGGAGGAGTTATTTTTGTAGGTTCGATCATTATCTGGGCGCTTTCAAGTTTTCCAAGAATTGTCTCATATGATGTGGATTATAGTAAAAAAATTCATGATATTAAATATGCTTTTTCTCAAAAAATATCTCATGCAGATGAAGACAAAACACAAGAGTTAACTCATCAGTTAGGTCTAGAAATAAAGAATATTGATAATCAAAAAGAGTTGGAACGAGTTTCTAAATCATATATTGGTCAAATTGGCAGAGCGTTGGAACCCTTTTTTGAACCAATTGGAATAGGATGGCAGGCAAGTGTGGCAATTGTTACAGGTTTTGTTGCAAAAGAGGTTGTTATCAGTACCATGGGTGTTTTATACGGAGTTGGCAATGATGAAGGTCAGGTTCTTGAAAAAGCACTTAAAAAATCAGGTATGACAGCTTTATCTGCCCTCTCCATTATGGTTTTTGTCTTGTTGTATGTCCCGTGCTTTGCCACTGTTACGACTATTTACAGGGAAACTTCAGCAAAATGGGCAGGGTTTAATTTGATTTATACAACTATGGTTGCATGGAGTATCTCTTTTCTGGTATATCAAACTGGAATATTATTCGGTGCAGGTTAGGAAACAACAGGGAGAATTTTTTTATGAGGGTTTTATATATAGGGCGTGCTGTTAGAATTATTATTACCTTTATGGTACTTTTCATGATCATGCCGGGATTGGTTTGTGCACAGCAAAGATTGTCTGTGACAGCAAGCATTGCCAATATGCGTTCAGGGCCCGGGACAAAATATGATGTATTGTGGCAGGTGGAGCAATACCATCCTGTCAACATTGTTCAGAAGAAGGGTAATTGGTATAAAATAAAGGATTTCCAGAATGATGTGGCATGGATTCATAAATCTCTTCTTGGCAAGGTTCATGGAGTAATCACAATAAAAGAAAAATGCAATGTCAGGTCAGGACCAACAACTAAAAACAGTATCTCGTTTACAGTGGAAAAGGGAGTACCTTTCAAAGTCCTTGAAAAAAAAGGGAAGTGGTATAAAATTGAACATGCTGATGGGGATATAGGCTGGATTTTTAAAACACTGGTATGGTAGGCTCTGTAGAGTAAATTTAGTATAGTAATTTTTTAATAATATATTTAAAGGTGGAATCTTAATAATGTCTGAACAAAAAGTATCAAATGAACGTAAAAAAGAACTTGAAGAAATAGACCCGTTTCAGGCAGGTCTTTTAAAAACTATAAACTATGCAAAAGAGTATAAGAAACAATTATTACTTGTTGCAGGAGCCTTTGTTCTGGTGGCAGTGGTTTTTTCACTGGTTATGTACAGCTTTCAAAAGGCTGAAAATACTGCTGCTGAGCTTGTCACCCAGACATTAGACAAATATGACAAAGCAGATGACCATGCAAAAGGTTATATTGAAACTGAAAATGATTTCAAGACTATTTTTACAGATTTTCCCAATACTGCTGCCGGGAAGCAGGCTCTCGTACAATTTGCCAAGATAAGCTATGATGTTTCAAAATTTGATCAAAGCTATAAATATTATAAAAAAGCCCTTGAGGTGTTTAAAAATGAAGCTTTAATGAAAAATTTTCTTTTATCATCAATGGGGCACACATGTATTGCCAGAAAGGATTTTGATGGGGCAAAAAAATATTTTACACAAATTGAAAGTGGGGCCGTAGAGCTTTTAAAGGATGAAGCAAAATTTGCTCTGGCAATACTGAATGAGACCACCAATAATGTGGCTGAGAGTGAAAAAATATATAAGCAAATTGTGGCCGATTATACAAATTCGATGTATCTACCCATAGCCAAAAGTAAAATCAATTAGTTTAGATAAAACTAAAAAAGGCTGCTTAATTTTGCTTAAGCAGCCTTTTTTAGAAAAGGAAAAAAAGATGAAAAAACTAACATTTGGTTAGTGAATATTTAATACTGCAAATCCCTTGCCAAGATATCAAAATAATATTTTTTTATAAAAAACACTTTAAATCGATTGATATTAGTAGCTTTTCATTTTGGAGGCATTTTTGTGTTTTAATCGATATTCTATAGGAGTCAGAAAAAAGTTCAAAATTTTGAACTTCGTTCTATGATATTTCACGATTTATAACTTTAAGTATTTGAAAATATAAATAAAAACTTTACTATTTGTAATAGTTCAAGATTTTGAACCTGGAAAATTTAAATTTATAAGGTATTCTTTCATATCTTAAATTTCGCTATCCTAGATTAAATTTTTTGAGTTTTTGATTTAAACCGCTTTTACCTATCCCGAGAAGCTGAGCCGCTTTTGTCTGTACATTGCCTGAAAGCTTCATGGCTCTTTGTATCATTCTTTTTTCTACGGCTGTCAAAGTTTCTGCAAGCCCAACATCATGGGGAATATCTTTTAAGTCAAGAAAAGAAGACGTGCTTTGTCTGACCTGTAATGGAAGGTCTGAGGGAGTTATAATATTGCCGCTGCCAAGAATGATACAGCGTTCCAATATATTTTCAAGTTCCCTGACGTTGCCTCTCCATTGATAATCACATAAAATTTGCACAGTTTCCGGTGTGATTTCAGGAGTTTTTCTGTCAGGATCATGATCTTTTGTATATTTATCAATAAAATGTTGAATTAATAGAGGAATATCCTCGGAACGTTCTCGAAGGGGAGCGATAACAGTCTTTACGACATTGAGTCTATAATAGAGGTCTTCTCTAAAAGCCCCTTTTTTTACTTCATTTTCAAGGGTTTTATTGGTGGCTGCAATAAGGCGGAAATCTACAGAGATAGGTGATGTACTGCCAACCCGTTCTATTGTTTTTTCCTGTAGAACCCTTAATAGTTTGGCCTGTAGCGAAATGGGAAGTTCACCTATTTCATCAAGAAAAAGAGTTCCGTTGTTTGAGATTTCAACCCTCCCTTTTTTTAATGCATTAGCTCCTGTAAAAGCACCTTTTTCATGGCCAAACAATTCACTTTCAAGAAGCGTTTCAGCAAAGGCAGAGCAGTTTACAGCAATAAGAGGTTCATTTTTTCTTGGGCTGTTATAGTGGATAGCTTTTGCAACCAGCTCTTTTCCAGTACCACTTTCACCTTCAATAAGAACATTGGCATCAGAAGGAGCTACCTTTTTAATAATTTCATATATCTCCTGCATGGGTTTACTTTTGCCAACGATATTATCAAAGCTGTATCTTGAGCTGATAGCATCTCTTAACATTCTGTTCTCCTGAACAATTTTATAAACAGAGATGGCTTTGGCAATATGTGCAATGAGTGTCTGGTTTTCAAAAGGTTTTAGAATAAAAGTATATGCACCTTTGTGCATAGCATCCACAGCATTTTCAACGCTGCCATGGGCTGTCATGATGATCACAGGTACATCCGGGTTTAGCGCTTTGATTTTATTAAGCAATTGAATACCGCTCATTCCCGGCATTTTTACATCAGTTAAAACAAGATCTATAATCTCATTTCTTAAAATATCGAGTGCCTCCATTCCGCTGGAGGCTGTCATGGAAGTATATCCCTCCTCTTGAAGGATTTCTCCTATTATCATCGGGTAGTTTTTTTCATCATCAACAATCAGGATATTTTCCATTATTAATTTTACCTTTTAAACTGGAAGTTTAATTTCCACATTTGCGCCAGTTGGTTTGGCATTACAGATTGTAATGGTTCCACTGTGTGCTTCAATAATATTTTTTACAATACCTAGACCAAGGCCTGTCCCACTGTCTTTTGAAGTGAAAAACGGCGTCCATATTTTTTTTAAAATATCTTTTTTTATCCCCTGCCCGTTGTCAATAAAATTAATAACAACACTGCCCGCATCATATTTTGCTTCTATGGTAATAAAACCATTCTCTTCAATAGCCTGGAAAGCATTAAGCAAAATATTCAAAAATGCCTGATAAAGCATAGTACTGTCACCCATTATTTCAGGTATGCCAGGAGATATTTTTTTGGTAATATAAAAATTATTTTCTTCCATTTGAGGGGTAATATATAAAAAGTTTTTCTCTATAATATCTTCAATTCGGCAGGGATGAAGATCCGGGATCTTGGGTTTTGCAAAATCAAGAAAATCTGTAATAATATTATCAAGTCTTCCAGATTCTTCAACTATAATATCAGGTATGGGGCTTGTGGCATCCAGTTTTGCCATTTTAGTTTTTAATAGTTGTGCAGAACTTTTGATAATTCCAAGAGGGTTTCTTATTTCATGGGATACCCCTGCAGTCATTTCACCGATAGCTGACAAATGTTCAGTTTGTTGCAATTTTTCTTCAAGTTTAAGCCTCTCTTCGGCCCTTCGTTCTATAATTTTTTCTCCATGTTTAACTACAAACCTGAGGACTAAAAATAGCAATCCCATTACAATAACGCATGATCCTATAATTAATCCTTGCAGCTTAAAGATTTTTTTATAGTCATCTGAAACATCCCGGATGATTTCAACTACACCGAGGACAGGACCTGCCAGAGCCGGCGACACCTGTTTTTCTGCTCTTAAAGGTGCAAAAGTTATAATTTTTGTCTCTTTGGGGAACCAGAATAACAGCTCAAGAAAACTTCCTTGCTGTAAAAGACGTGATGTTGCCTCTTTATTCATGGCTTTTTCATAATGGACCCCGCCTGCATTTTTCTGCCCCATTTTAGTTTTGTCATAACTGTAGGAGATTATATTTTTTTCATCATAAATAGTTACCATTTCAACGTTAAAACTATGAAGGGTAGATCTGACAACTTTGTCCATTAAAAGAAACTGCTCTTTTTCCCTTAACCTGACCTTCCCATGTTTTATTAAAACAGGCAGCATAAATCTGGAAATGATTTGATGGTTAAGGTTTTCAACAAGAAGGGATGCATATTCTTCACTTTTTTCCAGAAGGATATTTTTTACCCAGTGTGCATTTAAAGCTGATATAACAATGGTAGCTGCGAGCATAATTATAAGTGACGAGAATGTAAAAAATTTGACCAGCCGGAATGGTTTAATTATCTGTGAATTCTTTGTTTTTTGCAACATAAGTTTCATATTTTTATAATTTTAAATTCAATAGTATTCTCAATTTTTTGTTCTTAATTTAACAAAAAACATGATTATACTTGACTTTACAACAATATCGTATCAGAGTATATCCATATTGATTGTAGATATCAATATTAAAAACTGTTTATTGTGTGTATTTTGAGCAACATTGGATTACATTACTTAACTGTGAAAGTGTATGGTATTTGGGAAAAAAGATCATCTTGTAGGGCTTGATATCGGCTCTTCCTTCATAAAAGTTGCTGAGATAAAAGTAACAGGAAAGGGGCATGTACTAAATAAATTCGGTATGAGCAAGATTGCACCAGGCAGCATTGTAGAAGGCAGAGTCGTCGATGTGGAAGGTCTTGCCCGTGAAATCAAAGCTCTTTTTAAATCCCAGAAAATTCGTGAGAAAAATGTTGCAATTTCCACAGGTGGGCATTCTGTTGTAATTAAAACAATCAATACGGCCAATAAACCAGAAAAAGAACTTAACGAAACAATCTATTCTGAAGCAGAACAATATATTCCCTACGACATTGATGATGTTAATATTGATTATCAGATTCTAGGCCAAAGCGAATTTTCTCCTGACCAAGTAAATATCCTTCTTGTGGCAGTTAAAAAAGATCTTGTAGCTGAATATATTGATTTAATCCATCAGGCAGGGTTGAATCCAAGAATAATTGATGTTGATACTTTTGCTCTCCAGAACGCCTATGAAATACTTCCCTATGAAAAAAGGGAGCAAACTACTTTACTGGTGGATGTAGGGGCTTCAAAAACTTCTTTAAATATATTGAAATCCAATGTCTCATTGATGATGAGAGATAATGTCTCTGGAACAAATCAGATTGTCGAAGAGATATGTAATCAATATGATATAAGTGTTAAGGAGGCATATCAAGCTGCAAATGGTGAGAGCAGTACAATCGGTCATGAGAAAATTCAGGAAATAGGTTTAAGAGTCGCACAGTCATGGTGTTCTGAAATATGCGAAGTCGTCAACACCTACCAATCAGGAACAAGTGATGAAAAAGTGGAAAATATCATTTTAAGTGGTGGCGGTGTTTTTGTGGAAGGGTTTCAAGACAGCTTGCTGTCTGAACTTGATGCTGACGTGTCAATAATTAATCCTTTTGAAGCTTTGATTGTCAATGAACAAAAATTTTCAGACTCTTTTATAACCAAAGCAAGTCCTTTAGCGCCAATAGCCATAGGGCTTGCATTACGAAGAGTAGATGATAAATGATAACAATTAATCTTTTACCATTTAGAGTTGCAAGGAAAAAAGAGAATATCAGAAAACAGATATCCATGTTTCTGCTCTTGATTCTATTAACTGTGGTAGCGCTTTTCTGGTACACCCAGTCAATTAATAAACAAATTTTAAGCATTAAAGAAAAAACAACACAGATAAATCACCAAATTGCAAAATATAAAGAGAAGGCTGACAGAGTTGCTCAAATAAAAAAAGATTTAAAAATTCTTGAAGAGAAGCTTGAAATTGTATCGACCCTTAAAAAACAGAGAAACAAACAGTTAACTTTGTTTGATGGCATGACAGATCTTATTATCCCAACTCGAATGTGGCTTGAAAGTTTTAAAACAAATCAAACTTCAGTTACCATAAAAGGTATTGCATTTGATAACCCAACCATTGCTGAGTTCATGGAAAAACTTGAAAAATCTTCACTCTTTTCAACAATTGATTTGAAAACAGCAAAAATGAAAAAATTTAAAAATGATGTCATGTTAAAATCATTTGAATTACTTTGTATTAAAGAGCAACCTAAAGAAAAGGCGATTGCAAAACCAGCAAAGAATTCAAAACAGGGCAAAAAATGAGTGAAATAAAAAATCAAATAAAAGAACTTACAGAAAAATTCGGTGTCTTTTTTGAAAAGGTAGGAAATCTTACAAAGATACAGCGCCTGCTTATCTGTGTTCTGACATTTGCCCTTATTGGAGGTGTTTACTACTATTTTATTTTTATGCCAAAGCATGAGGAATTAAAAAAAGTTCAGACGCAATATCAAAGCAGGGTTAAAACTCTTGCGACATATAAAAAAAGAGCTGCCGAAATTATAAAATATGAGAAACTAATGGCACAGACTCAAGAGGCTTTTAATACAGCTATGCAGGCTCTACCTGATAAACGTGAAATTCCGTCATTATTAACTGGTATTTCCAATGCAGGAAGCAATGCAGGTTTGGCTTTCCACCTGTTTAAACCCGAGAATGAAATTACTAAGGACTTTTATAAAGAGATTCCTGTTTCCATAAAAGTAGTAGGCAGATATCATCAGATCACAGATTTTTTCTATCAAATTATAAGGCTTAACAGGATTGTTAACATCAATAATGTTGATATAAAAAGTAAAAAAGGTGGGACAGATCTGGAAATGAGCTGTAAAGCTGTCACTTATATGTTTGTCGAAAAAAAAGAACCACAAGATAATAACAAACGCAAAAGAAAGAAAAAATAGGACAGATAAAAAGAATATTTATAATGATATATAAATTAAAAATAATTCTCTTAACACTTGTATTTGGTTTAAATTTTTTGTTTTTTGCATGTGAAGACAAGTCACAGTTAAAAAAGCAATCAACTACACAGACTATTTCAGGAAAAATATCCCAGCCTGTTACTAAAAATAAACTTATAAAACATACTGAAAAAAAAGGTTTAAACCCAAAAAAAGAATCCAATGTAAAAGAAAAAATAGCAACCAGTGCTAAAGCAGTAGAAGAAAAACCAGTAAAAAAAGCGAGTGATCATTATAATTTCCAGGGAAAAATTGATCCATTTATGCCGTTGATTCAGGAAAAATCGCAAGAGAGCAAACCTGTTGTTGATAATAAGCCTAAAAGAATTTTAACTCCCCTTGAAAAAATAGAGTTAAGCCAGATTCGTCTTGTTGCAGTTATCATTATGAAAAATAAGCAGATAGCAATGGTGGAAGAAGCCAGTGGTAAAGGATATGAAGTTGGCATTGGTACCTATATTGGGAAAAAGCAGGGTAGAATCTCTGAAATTCGACAAAGCAGTATTATTGTCAAAGAGCTTATCAGGGATTATAAAGGAAGGCTCAAAGAGCATGTTCAGGAAATAAAACTTCACAAAATGGATGGCGAGGGATAATATGCCTTTTTTGCAAATGAAAAAGATAAAAAGTATGGTTAAATTTTTTGGGATTTTTTTGGCTTTATTGATTATTGCCGGATGTGTTGCCCAGAATAGTGAAAAAGCTCATACTTCTGAGCAGTCACAGATTGGAATGTCTGAGCAAGCCACTGGAACAAATGCTGCTGATATTGTGAGGCAGATAAGCACTGTTGCTGTTAACCAGCAGAATCAGAATATTGATATTCTCATCCATGGCAACCAGAAATTAGTTTATACATCCATAAAGCAATCCTTTCCATTTGGAATTGCTGTTTATCTGCCTGAAACTGTAAAGGCCCCTGATTTTAAAACCATTGTTCCTGATAACAAGAGTATTAGTGATCTTATTGTATCGTATGCTGATAATGAAAAGACAACTATAAAAATTGAGATTTTATTAAATCAGGATTTTGACTATGAAGTAATAGAAAGTGACAGCACCTTGAAAGTAACACTTTCAGGCAATATGGATAAAACCCCTGAATTATCCAAGTCTGCTCCCTTGCCTGATAATGAAGCAACCATTCAGAAAATTATAGCTCAAGAAGAAGTCATTATTCCTGATAAAACAGCAATAATGACAAATATTGAGTTTGCCACATTGGAAGATGGGAAATCAGACATTGTGATCCAAACAAATCAACCTGTAAAATATGATATTACCCAGGAAAACAATAATAAAATATATCTCAACCTTTATAATACAATTATTCCTGACTATCATAAACGGCCTATCATAACTGAATATTTTAAATCTGCTGTCCAAAGACTCATGCCAGAACAGGTTCCAGGTAATAAAAAAAATGCCCGTATTGAGATTAATATGCGAGAGCAGGTTCCTTATCGGATTGTACGTGGAGAAAATAATATTTTAATGTTTTTTGAACCCTCTAACATTGAGCCTCCTGAGTTTACAAAAGCAAAGAAAAAAGTTGTCAGTGGTACTACACTTCAGGATAGTGAAACTTCTGTAAATGAAGTAAAGAAAACTGAAGATGTGCAGGCTGTTACCATTAAAAAGAAAACTCTGGAAGAAGAGATTCTTGGACCAAAAAAGAAATTTACCGGCGAAAAAATTAAACTCGATTTTTATGAAACTGATATTAAGAATGTATTCAGGATATTAAGAAGTGTTGGCGGATTGAATTTTGCCATAGATAAAGATGTAGAAGGTAAAGTCACTTTAGCGCTTGAAAACCCGCTTCCATGGGATCAGGTACTTGATCTTGTACTTAAAATGAATAGCCTTGGTATGAAAGAAGAAGGTAACGTAATCAGGATTGCAACCCTTGATACAATCAAAAAGGAAGACAAACTTTTAGAAGAGACCATTAACGCCAGGAAAAAATCTATTGAGCAGAAGGAAAGCTTTGAACCTTTAATCACAGAATATATACCAATTAATTATTCAGATGCCGAATCGGAAGTTAAACCCCATATAGAGCAGATTCTTTCAAAGGAAAGGGGTAAAATAAGTGTTGATAAGCGTTCTAATATGATTATCATCACAGATACCCAGGCAAAGATTGACCAGGCTAAAGAGATTATTTTCCGTCTGGATCAGGTTACTCCTCAAATCATGATTGAGGCTAAAGTTGTAGAAGTAACAAAAAATTTTACGCGGGAACTTGGTCTCGGACTAAGCTTTACAAAGAGCCAAACTGCCAACACAGGAAGAGATCGGGATTTCACAGTTGCATTAAATAGTCCAATTGCTGCACCCGTCAATACAGGAGCATTTAATTTTTATAATATTTTAGGATCTCAGTTTTTGAGCTTAAATGCTCAGATTGCAGCTTCTGAGGTCAAAGGTGATGTAAAGGTTGTATCCTCACCAAGAATTCTAACCCTTGATAATAAACTGGCAAAAATTAAACAAGGGCTTGAATATGCATATCTTGAACGTGATGATACAGGTGGATCTTCTGTTAAATTTAAAAATATCGATTTGCTTCTTGAAGTAACACCGCATGTTACGCCTGATAAAAGAGTTGCAATGGTTATCCATTTAACAAAAAATGATCTTAGTTCAGTTACCAATGGTGTGCCATCACTTTCTACAAACGAAGCAACCACTGAATTACTGGTAAATAATAATGATACCATTGTAATTGGTGGTGTTATTAAAACAACAGATAATACGAGCACAACAGGCACTCCATTTCTTTCTGGAATCCCTGTGCTTGGGCGATTATTTCGAACAGATACTGATACCAATAATAGAAACGAGCTTTTAATATTTATCACACCTTCTATTATTCAATTGGATCAGAAAAAAAATAATTTTACATCTAACAAGCAGTGAGTCTTACTACCAGATATTGGTATTAGATGAAAATTGAAAACTTTTTCAAAGCTCTCTTTTTAATTGAGTTGTAAAAGTTTTACCTGCGCTTCTCTTGCAAGGGGTGATGTTGAGGGTACAAGTCTAAGTACAAGTTCCCATGACCTTTTTGCCTGATTATAATCTTTTAATCCTTCGTAGGCTTTTGCCAGATCAGAATGGAGAATTGCAGCCCCCGGGTTTGTCTTTAATTTATAATGCAAAAAAGTGATAGCCTTGGCGTGGTATCCTGTTTTAATATAAAGTGAAGATATTCCATGGATGGCAATCAAAAAATCAGGATGTACATCTAAAGCTTTGTTAAAATAAGATTTTGCCAGTTTATACATTTGTTGATGATAATATACCCAGCCAAGATTTGATAAAGGCCTTTCAGGTGTAGCATATAAGAGATTGTCAGACACCTCTTGAAAGCACTTTACTGCAAGATCCCATTTTTTCTGTTTAAGGTATGTTGCCCCAAGATTATTTTTTGCGTTGACATAATCAGTTTTAAAGTTTAAAGCTGTTTTAAAATGTTTTTCAGCTAAATTATATCTCTCTTTTGCAAGATAAACCAGTCCAAGACTATTATGGAGATATGGGTCATCAGGAATGGTTTTATAGGCTTCAAGAAGTTTTTTCAGAGCTGCTGTATAGTGACCTGCATTATAATATTCTTCACCAACTTTTTGAGTTGCCATGGCGATTTCAATTTTTTTTTGAGTGGTTACATTTTTGGATGCGCAGGATATCAGGAAAAGAAAAGCCAGCAACAGACAGTATGTTTTTCTCATAGAAATTATTCCTCTTTACTAATTGCAGATATGATTTTAATATTTTCTTGTTTCAGGTAATCCAAAGTATTCTGGCTTAAAGGCTTAACATAAATAAATATTTTATCCTTGTTTTTAACAGCATAAAGGCCTTGGATGGTCTGTATAGTTTCTCTGTTTGAAAAGGAAGGGTTGAGCCATGTTGTATAGCCAAGATGTGAAAACAGTTGTTTGGTAAGATCCAGGGTAGTCATTTTTGGTGTCAAAGAAAAAATATTGAACTCTCTTTTTTTTAAGGCAGTTAAGGCTGAACCATAAACTTCTCCAAAATTGATCAATAGATCTGCCTCATCTTTTCTGACAACTCTGCCAAACTTTGCTTCAAGATTAATATTATTTATTGTAAATGAAATTTTTGTGTTAGGGATATAATCGTAATCAGTCTGGTGCAGGATTATTTCAATAATCTTTTTATATTCTCTTGTGACACTGTATTTTGTCAGACTTTTATTTTTTACTCTATCCTTAATTTTATCTGATGTTTCTGATATTAATTGAGTCTTTATCCCTTTCCAATAGTTTTGCACATATTCAAGCAGTTCTGCATTTACATTATTGTCTGATATAATCAATATTTTAGAACCATCTTTGGTTTCAATAACTGGCGAAGATGATAAATTCAGCATCTGGCTGGTCTCATTTTTGCCTGGAAAATACATTTTGCCCTGGCTTAAAAGAGTACCACCAATGAGTGCAGCATATTTTTTTAATTGTGCCAGTTCATGTGCATCAATTTTGCTTTGCACAGTTTCAATTTTTTGTTTTTTTGTTTCATTAGTCGGGATTTTTCCTGATAAAAGAGATTGAAACCATGATTGTGATTTGATTGATGGGTCAGGAAGGTAAATATCAGCTCCTTCATATATTATATTGATGTTTTTGATATCAGGGTTTGCAAGTTGAAATACTTTTAAACCTTCTTTTGATATTGCTCCGTTCTTTTTTAGAAAATCCTTATCAATCAAGTCTGAAAGAGTCTCCCCCTTTTGTATTTTATGTTTTTGTATAAAAGGCTTTAGATTCAGATTTGCTGCCATTGCAGAAAACTCTACAACAGGAATATCAACTTCCCCGGAAGCGTTTTGATCATACTCTTTTTTATCTACTTTTTTTAAAGGGATGAGAATATTAACTCCAGGTTCAATTGCATCAACATTGTTGATTGCAGGATTAATTTTTTTTTTTTTACATCTTCGGCACTTATGACCAAAAATTTCCATGCCTCAATCCCAAAGGATGAGGGTGACAGATGTGCTGCTGTCATGATTAAATCCATGGTTCCTTTTTCAATCTTTTTTGCAGGATCAAA
>JAUCGD010000549.1 GCA_030377945.1 Desulfobacterales bacterium HSG17
CAGAAATACCAAGAAAATGAGGAAGCTGTGTTCCAATAATAATCAAGGCTGCGGCTGCTGTAAATCCTTTGACTGATGAATGGGAAAGATAGGCCATGACAATGCCCATACGAAAAATTCCCAGAAAAAGGTAAAAACCTCCGACCATAAAAGCAAGCACATAAGACAATTCAATATATTTCTGGGTTCCTGGTTCTGCAAAAGGCATGAGGGTGGTCAAAACCAGCAGACTCATTATTGCAATAGGCCCTGTGGCAAGCTGTCTCAGGCTTCCCCAGAATCCTGCAATCAAAGGTGTAAGGGTTGCTGCATATAATCCGTAAACAGGGGGAAGACCTGCAAGCATGGCATAGGCCATTGACTGGGGAATAAGAACCACAGCAACAGTCAGCCCGGCTAAAGCATCGCTGCGAAAAGTTGTAAGATTATAACCTTTAAGCCAGATAAAAAAAGGGAAAAGGCGTTGTATCAGTTGTTTTTTTTTATGAGATCCAGGCATAAATATTTAATTTTTTTTAAAGATTAACGGTAGCGCCTCCCTACGAGGAGGCTGTTAAACTGTTAAACAATAGAATCCTGAATTCTGGTATCAAAAACACGCTTACTCTTGCGTTCAGAGCGCGGCAGGGAACCATAGTCCACAATCTCAACTGATGGTGTCACCAGGATCTTCTTTTTCACCCTGCGAACCACTTCACTGGTCAAAGCATCCTTCTGGCTTTTATCTGCATTTTCTTCAAATTCCACCAAAAGGCGCATAATGCCCCGCTCTGATTCATCCCTTGAAAGATGAATCTGGTATTCTGAACCAATGCCGGCAATTTCAGACAGGACAACATCAATGGTTGAAGGATAGATATTAACAGCCCTGAACTTGAACATATCGTCAGTTCGTCCTTTAATGCGTGAGTGCCTCGGCATTATTGAGCCGCAGGAGCATTGTCCCGGAATCATCCTGGTTATATCACGGGTACGGTAGCGTATAAGGGGCACAGCTTCTTTGCTCAGGGTTGTCACAACCATCTCTCCCCATTCTCCTTCATCAACAGGTTTCAGGGTTTCAGGATCAAGTATCTCAAGAATATAATAATCTGCCCAATAATGAATGCAGTCATGATCCGTGCATTCAATACCGGTTCCAGGGCCGTATAATTCTGTAAGCCCTGTAATATCAAAAAGTTCGGCACCTCCCAGGAGTTCGGATATTTTTTTACGCATGGAAACCGAAGACCGTTCAGAACCGTAAATTATCTTTTTTAAATTTATCTTATCTTTAAGCCCCCGGCGGTGAACCTCCTCAGCCATAAGCAAACCCATAGATGCAGTGCAGCAAAGCACAGTTGACTGCAAATCCTCCAGAAACTGGCACTGCATATCAACATTTCCAGGGCCAACAGGCAAAGCCATAGCCCCAAGCTTTTCACAGGCCATCTGAAAACCGACACCTGCTGTCCAGACCCCGTAACCCACAGCAATCTGTACCCGGTCTTCAGGTGTGACACCTGCCATTTCATAAGCCCTGGCAAAGAAATTAATCCAGTCATCAACATCTTTCTGGGTATAACAGAGATTTTTTCGCTTACCCGTAGTACCGCTGCTTGAATGAATACGCACCACCTTTTCAAAAGGCACTGAACGCAGGGGAAAGGGATAGCCTGCCCGCAGGTCTTCAGCAGTTGTAAAAGGCAGTCTGGCAAGATCATCAATAGATTCTATCTCATCAGGCAAAACACCTGCATTATCCAGCTTTGCCTTATACTCAGGTGAGCCGTTATAAGCATGGTTTACAGTCCATTTCAGCCCATTAAGCTGAAATGCTTTCAGTTCTTCATTTGTTTTTACATCCGGCATAAATTTTTGATTCATTTTCTTTTCTCTTAATTGTTGTGTATGAGACATTTTCGGAAATAATACTTAGCATTTTTTAACCCTTTTCTTTTGTCCATAGGGGGACATAAAACGATTGCTGAGGCATCATTTCTTATTTCCAACAGTGTCTATGGTTTATAAAAAATTATTGGTTCTCTGTTATTGCTCGTTATTATAAATATCGACTTTTTTCAATCTTGCCCGAAATGTATGGGGCTTCATACCCAGCAATTCTGCCGCCTGTGCTGCATTTCCACCGCTTTTTTTCATCGCGGCTTCATAATATTTTGGTAAAATTTCATTTTTTAAATCAATACCATTTTCAGGTATGCTGATATTAAATGGTT
>JAUCGD010000550.1 GCA_030377945.1 Desulfobacterales bacterium HSG17
GGCTCGGCTTAAAATATGCTTTGGAAGATAATAATGTCAAAGCCAGAGAAATTTTTAAAATTTTTTTATTTGAATATCCAGATCACCCCTATTATCGCGAAATTGCTGAGTTTGTTAAAGTGCTCAAAAATTCAATTTTTGATAAATACACCATAGGCTGCCTGCTGCCTTTAACAGGCAAATATGCTATATTCGGGCAAAGAGCCTTGTCTGGAATTCAACTGGCAATACAAAAATTATCAGATAAATACTCTAAACAATTCAAAATTATAATTATTGACACCCAGGCAGATCCTGAAATTGCAGCCCAGGGAGTAAAAACATTGTCTCAAAAAAATGTTGCAGGAATCATAGGTCCATTATTGAGTATTGATCAAGCCGGTTTAGAGGCTCAAAAACTTAAAATCCCTTTGATTGCTTTAACACAAAAACAAGATTTCCCTCTTCAGGGTGATTATCTGTTTTCAAATTTTATTACACCCCAAATGCAGGTTAGAACCCTTGGTGCATATCTATTTCTGGAGCTTGGTTTAAAAAAAGTGGCTGTTCTCTATCCCGATGAAAAATATGGGAAAAAATATATGGACCTTTTTTGGGATATTGCAGACGAATATGGTGCTCAAATTGTTGGCATTGAACCCTATGATGGTAAAAAAACAGACTTTAAAGAGCCAATTCAAAAACTTACAGGAGAATTCTATCCACTGCCTGATATTTTAAAACCTGAAGTCGTTGAATCTGAATATATGGATTTTGGACTGTTTAAAATTAAAAAAGATAACAGTGAGGATGAGCCTGAAAAAATTAAAATTGATTTTCAGGCTCTGTTTATTCCCGACTCACCTTCCAATATTAATATGATACTGCCGCAACTGGCATATAACGATGCCACAGAAATATATCTTGCAGGGACAAATCTGTGGCATCATCATAGCCTTTTAAAGGATGCAAAAAGATATAACAGACATGCTGTAATTACTGATGGTTTTTTTAATAACAGCAAGAGCCAGGCTGCCATGGAATTTACAAATCAATTTAAATCCATGTTTGACAAAAAACCAAACTTTCTTGAAGCTATATCCTATGATACAGCTTCCATGCTTTTAACATTTGCCATGGGCGAATCCATTGATTCCAGGCAGGCATTAAAAGAGTCGCTTCAGGGCAGGCGTATATTTGAAGGTGTTACCGGGAACACAATTTTTGACCAGGACGGCATTGCCCACAGGCAGCTTTTTTTGATGACAATAAAAAAAGGGAAGTTTGTTGAGATTACTCGCTGAAAGATGCATCCTGACCTGTGGCTTCCAATACTGACTGCCACAACCTTCCATGAGGATCAAGATTCTTGCGTTTTCCTGAAGATGCATCCATGGGAACATGGACATATCTATTATTCCAGAAACTGATGAGCAATTTAGTTTTTCCTGCCATACCTGCATGGACAGCCTCACGACCGAGAAAACCGCAGAAAACACTGTCATTGGCATTTGCCGAAAGACTCCTGATAATATAGCTTGGATCAATATATTTTAATGAAACAGGAATATCTTTTCCTTTAAACCACTGCTTGATTTTATCCTTTAGAAATAGACCAATATCCTGTAATACTATATTGCCTGAAGGATCAAACTCTTTTTCCTGGTCATCAAATAAATTTTGTCCAGCACCTTCTGCAACAATTATTACTGCATGTTTTCGTTTTAAAATTCTATGTTCAAGCGCTTGTAAAAAACCGGTTTTCCCATACAGGAAGATGTCAACTTCAGGAATAAGAACAAAATTGGCATCCTGCTGTGCAAGAGCTGCCGTTGCAGCAAGAAAACCTGAATGCCTTCCCATGAGTTTAATCAGGCCAATCCCATTGGGATAGGCAATAGCTTCATTATGGGCACCTTTTATGGCGAGGGTTGCAACATCAACCGCAGTATCAAATCCAAAAGATCTTGATACAAGATGAATATCATTATCAATGGTTTTAGGAATGCCGATAATTGAAATTTTTAAGTTTCTCTTTTCAATTTTTTCTGCAATTTTTTTTGATGCCATTAAAGTCCCATCACCGCCAACCATGAACAAAATACCGACATTCATCCTTTCAAGGCAATCAATAATGCTGTCTATGTCCTGGGTTCCCCGTGAAGAACCAAGCATGGAACCCCCTGTGTTCTGTATTCCTGATACAGAATCAGGATTAAGATCCACTACA
>JAUCGD010000551.1 GCA_030377945.1 Desulfobacterales bacterium HSG17
ATGGAATAATAGGTTCCAAGTTCAAAGTATTTTGTTATACGATAGGCAGCACCTGCATAATATGCCTCGGATTTATAGGAATCTTCAGGTGCAAGATTTTTTACCAGTGATGAGGTTTTCCGAAACCGATACTCTGCTGCAATGATGAGATCTTCCCAAATGTATTCTGCTGAAAAAACTGTTGCCAGGTTTTCCAATTCGGTTTCCCATTTTATATTAGCCGGTATTTCAGGGCCAAGGGCCTGGCTATTTTGAAAATACAAGGTCATATTATCCTGTTTCCAGCTTGTTACACTCAGACGGAGTCCGTTAACAGGAGTATGCCATTGCAGACTGCCGTTATATTGAATTCCATTATCATAATCTACTGATTCTACATCAAAGGGGGTGTTGTTTTTAACAAATTTTGTAAGACCGCTTTTTTCCGAATCCGGGGTATATGTTCCCATTAAAAACCTGTAAGAAATACTTCCAAATATTCTAAGAGAAATTTCACCATAGATTTCAGCACCCCACATTCTTGTATAATAATCCCTTGAGGTTTCAATATAAACACTCTGGGGCAGCAGTATGCAGGTTCTGAGCAAATCAATATCCCTGGTTTCATTATAAAGCCCAAGAGCCATTTTTACCAGTCCTGCCCTCAAACCCAGCCAGTCCTGCCAGCGGTAATCTCCATATGCCCAGTCAATTTCAACTTCATTATCCCCTGTATCTCCCAAATCACGAGAAAAAATCTGCAATCCCAATCTCAGGCTGTCTGTGAGATTTTTTCCAAAATTAATTCCCATTTCACTAAATTGAAAGCTGCCTTCCTCTGAATCTGCCAGGTAATTATTTTCATTGCTTAACAAATATCCCTGGGAAATAAATCCGTGAATTTCAATACTGGCGAGTTCAGCACCATGAGCCTTAATACTATTATTCAACGCAAACAGAATAACCAGGACGACAAAACAATTCTTCATTTTTTCTCCTTTCTTACATATCCTTGAAAACATCAAATTCGCTATCGCATTCTTTTTCCATTTCCAGTACAATTCCATCGCATTCTTTTTCCTTTAGGGAATCATCTGTCAGGGGTTTTTGAATTATTATTTCTTTTTCCGGGCTGTTTTCTTTTTCGTCAGCATCAAAAGTATTTAAATTTTCTATTATCTTTTCCTTTTCCTTTTGAGAAACCGTAAAGTTTGATGAAGCCTTATGCAGATATTCTGCCTGGTATGAAAAATCCCGGCTTGCTGATGCCATTTCCTCGGAAGAAGCTGCATTTGTCTGGATAATCTGATCTAGCTGCTGAATGGTTCTGTTAACCATTGAAATTCCGGCTGCCTGCTCGGAACTGGCAATACTTATCTCCTGGACAAGATTGGAAGTTTTTTCTATACCGGAAACCATGTCATCTAAAAGTCCTCCTGTATTTTCAGCAATTTCAATATTTGTAGAAGACAGCAATTGAATGGTCTGGGCTGCTTTCTGACTTCTTTCTGCAAGTTTTCGAACCTCGGCTGCTACTACTGCAAAGCCTTTGCCATGCTCCCCAGCCCTGGCTGCTTCAATGGCTGCATTTAAAGCCAGCATATTGGTCTGACTGGCAATATCGTCAATAATTTTTACTTTTTCCGTAATGATTTTCATGGCCTGGACAGTTTCATTTACCGCATCACTTCCATTGCGGGCGTCTTTAACCGCTTTCATTGCTATATCTGCTGTCTGCTGGGCATTGTGAGCGTTCTGGCTTACAGTGCTGCTCATTTGTTCCATTGAACTTGAAACTTCCTGTATGCTTGATGCCTGATGCGAAGTGCTCATGGACAGGTCTTCTGTTCCTGAATTCAGATATTCACTTGCAAGAGCAACCTTTTCTGAAGCTCTTTGAACATTTATTACAAAACGAGACAGATTTTCTATCATTGTATTCAGATTATCCCTGATTTTCCTGAAATCTCCATTAAATTCTTCTGTAATTTTTTCCGGTATATCTCCTTTGGCTATCTGTTCAAGGGCAATGGCTGTCATTGAAATTGGGGAAGTAAAAGCATCCATTACACTATTTACACCTGTCACCAGTTCCTTCCAACCCCCGGTAAAGCCCTGGGCATCTCCGCGGATCTCCAGCTGACCTTTCTGAACGGCCTGGATCTGCCAGCCAATTTCCCGGATAAATCTGGAAAGATTATCTATCATGGTATTGAGATTATCCCTG
>JAUCGD010000552.1 GCA_030377945.1 Desulfobacterales bacterium HSG17
CCATGAGTATTCCTGCAACAGGGCTGCTTATTGCAGCCGAGGCAATGACAGGTTTAACTCTGGGGCTGTGTTTGAGAATATTTTTTGCTTCAGTGCAGCTTGCAGGGCAGGTCATAGGATTCCAGATAGCCGGTGCCAGAGCAAGAATGGTTAAAAGAGCAATAATTTCAAGAACAACTGCAACTTCTTCCGGGGTTGTGGCTGTTTCAACATTTAATTGTAAAGATGGGATGGGGAATGTCAAAGCAAAAGCAGAGGCACTCATGCACATTAAAAACAGGCAGAGCAGTAAAGTTATCTTGATTTTCATCAGCCTTCCTCTTTTATATTTGCCTGATTTTTATCTACCCGGTTTTTATCTGCCTGGTTAATATCTATTGGGGACCTGCCCAGTTTTTGAGATAAAAAATCTTTAAAATTCAAAGGAGCAGCACTTTTCTGACCTGAAAAATCTATATCTGTATCAATGGAAGAAATTTTTGAAATATTGTTGGGAGTTACACCTATGAGAATGGTATCTCCGAGAACATCAAGCAATACAAGTTTTTCTTTTGGTGAAAGATGATGCATTGAAAGTACTTTGATAAAGTCTTTGCCACCTTTAACACCTTTTGATGTGGAAAGTTTTTTGACAAAATAAAAGATAAGAATAACAACTGCCAGAACCAGAAACAACATGGAAAAGGTTTTGATAAAGGCAAACCAGATATCTGAAGATGTATTCATTCTTCCTCTGCTGCAAGAGATTTCACCCTGTCAATCGGAGTGATGACATCTGTAAGCCTGACACCAAATTTTTCATTAACAACAACCACTTCACCCCTGGCAATCAATTTATGATTAATATAAACTTCCAGGGATTCTCCAGCAAGTTTATTAAGCTCAATAATTGAGCCCTGTCCAAGTTGAAGAAGGTCATTTACAAGCATTTTTGTCTTGCCAAGTTCCACAGAAAGTTCGAGAGGGATATCAAGGATAAAATCCAGATCCATCTCTCCCTGCTCCTGGTCTTTCGACTCCTCACCACTGTCCTGGGCTGCTGAGTCCTGATTTTCTGAATCTTCAGCACCTGCCCCATTTTCTTCATTTTCTGTTTTCTCGTTTTCTTCAGCCATTTTTTTCTCTCAATTTTATTGTTGAATGAAAGAATTAATTTTTATTTTAAACTTCAAAATATCAAATCTGCCCTCGGCAGTTAATTCTCACAATCTGTTATTATTTTATCTTTTACTTTAAACGCCTGAAATCCCCGCTGTACACCTGCATATCCTGTCAATTTTTCAAACCCGTCAACATAACAGGTCAACGGTTCTTTAGCAGAGTTATCCAATTGAATAACATCGCCCTTTTGCATATAAATCAATCTTTCTCCTGTTATTTCAGCTCTACCCAATTGAATCTTCATATCAACTGTGGAATTCAAAATCACATCTTTGATTACCCTGCGCCAGTTTAAATCTACCTCTTCAGTTTCAGTCTGCACACCTGAAGATAATTTTTTTCTTAATGGCTCAATCATGGAATAGGGATAACATACAACAAGATTTCCGGCAGACTGTTCAAGCTCAACTTCAAACCTTGTAACAATAACAAGATCAGTAGGCAAAACAATGGCAGTAAACTGCGGGTTCATCTCTGATCTGGTCAATGTGATTTTGACAGTTTCAATTGGTGTCCAGGAAGCCTGGATATTATTAAGGACTGCTACAACAGCTTTTTTAATCATAACCTCTTCAATGGTTGTAAATTCACGTCCTTCTACTCTTGCCTTGCCAAGAGCTTCACCACCAAAAAAAGTATCTATTAAATTATAAACAAGCTGGCTTTCAAATACAATCAGTCCATGTCCTCGCAAAGGTTCCATGCGAAAGACATGCAGGCTTGTAGGAACGGGCAGACTTCTTACAAATTCAGAAAATTTCAATGTGTCAAAAGGGTTGGCACTTACATCCACATTGGTTTGAAGCAGAGTTGATAAAGTTGCTCTTACTTCCCTTGAAAGTCTTTCATTAATAACATCAAAGGCGGGCATTCTTGCCCGCCCAACCTTATCTTGACTGGTAAAATCATATGCAACAATACCTTCAACAGGTTCAGGTGTTTCAACATCTTTTTCAGTTTCTACTTCGCCTGAATCCAGTCCGTCTAACAGACTGTCAACTTCATCTTGTGATAATATTTCACTCATAGTTTAATCACTG
>JAUCGD010000553.1 GCA_030377945.1 Desulfobacterales bacterium HSG17
CCGGGTATATGGGATGTTACAAACATGAGAGATGTTTTATCTTTTCCTGTTCTGTGAACCTCGTCTTTTCCTATGATAAGAAACCGGGTTGTATTTCTTGCAACATCTTCAATGCGTGAGGCCATAACCTCAAGTTTATACATGTGAGCTGCCTCACTGCTTGCTATTGCTGCGGTACCTTTTTTACTTGCAGCTTTCTGTGCAGCAAGGGCAGTGCTTCCGCATTCTTTAAGTGTGGCCTTTGGAAGATATTTTTGGAGCCATCTTCTGCACTGGGCAAAGGCCTGGGGATGGGAATAGACCTTGTAAATATCGTGAAGAGTCCCGCCTTTGCATAATAAATCATGGGAAATAGGCTGATATTTTTCAGCACATATTTTCAGTTCCGATTCAAAAAACAGGTCAAGGGTATGATTTATAGCTCCTTCAATGGAGTTTTCAACAGGGACAACCCCGTAATGGCAGGATCCTTTTTCAACCTCATTAAAAACATCCCTGATGCTTGGCTGGGGAACATATTCCACAGAATGGCCAAAGTGATTCATGGCTGCAATATGGGTATAGGTAGCTTCAGGCCCTAAAAATGTTACCCTGCTGGGACGCTGTAATTCCCTGGATGCTGCCATTATCTGGGTAAACAGATGACGGAGAACTTTTTCATTGAGAGGGCCTTTGTTTAAATCAAGAAGTCTTTGAAAAACCTGGCTTTCGCGGGTGCTGTCTAAAACCTGACAGCCTTTTTTTGCCTTTAGCTTTCCCACATCCTGAACAAGATCCAGTCTTTTATTTATAAGTTCAAGAAGAGAGTTGTCGATATTGTCAATGGATTCACGCAGCTGGATTAATTGTTCTTTGAAGTTATCACTAACCTGTTCCTGAAGATTTTCCTTTTCCATATTGTTTTTACACCTCTTTAAGCATTTTATCTGCTGAAAGTATCAATTTTTCAGTTTCCTGCCATCCAATACATGCATCAGTTACAGATACACCATATTCCAGATTTGCCTGTTTAAATTGATTTGCCTGATTAGATAGGTTGGAACTGATTTTCTGGTTTCCTTCAAATAAATGGCTTTCAAGCATCAGACCCACAATATTTTTATTTCCGGCTTTACGCTGGCGCATAACCTCTTTCCATGCAATGCACTGTCTTTTATAGTTTTTACATGAGTTTCCATGTGAACAGTCAACAACAATTGCCTCATGAAGATTGCTTTGTTTAAGATTATTTTGAAGAGATTCAATACTTGCAAAATCATAGTTTGGATGTTTTCCGCCCCGCAATACTATATGTCCCCAGGGGTTGCCGTTTGTACGCACAATATTGCTTCTTCCGTTCTGGTCAATGCCAAGAAAACTTTGATTTGACCCTGCTGCTTTTATGGCATTTATTGCTGTTTTCAATCCTCCGTCAGTGCTGTTTTTAAATCCGACCGGCATTGGAAGGCCGCTTGCCATTTCGCGGTGAGTCTGTGATTCGGTTGTTCTTGCTCCTATGGCTGACCAGCTTATAAGGTCTGCAATATATGCAGGTGTTGTTGGTTCAAGCATTTCCGTTGCAACAGGAATACCCATTTCATTGATTTTAAGAAGAAGTTTTCTGGCTTTTTTCAAACCTGTGGTCATATCAAAGCTGTTATTCATATGAGGATCGCTTATCATTCCTTTCCAGCCCAGGCTGGTACGGGGTTTTTCAAAATATACACGCATGACAATAAGCAGTGTTTCCTCAACCTTTTTTTTCAACTCTTTCAGATTTTCAGCATATTCAAGAGCAGCTTTTTCATCATGAATTGAGCATGGCCCTGTTATTACCAGGATGCGTTTATCCTGTTTCTGCAATATTTTTTCAATACCTGTTCTTGCCAGATCAACTGCCTGTTTTGCAGCCCGGGTTAAGGGTATTTCCTGTTTAAGTTTTGCCGGTGTAATAAGGGGTAAAAATTTTTCCGAAGCTTTTATATATTTAAGTTCTGTTTTTTTTGCAATTATTTTTCCGGCATTTATCCCGGTTAATTTTTCAACGGTCAAATTTTCAATGGTCAGTTTTTCAACAGGAGATTTTAATAAATGGAAGCCTTGTATTGGCAGGGCCGGGGAAATATTTTTCTGCCTTAATGCCACTGCTTTATCATATGTTTCAGCATAATTCATTTATCACTTCCTCCAGTTCTTTTATTGAAATTTCTTCAACAATTGCT
>JAUCGD010000554.1 GCA_030377945.1 Desulfobacterales bacterium HSG17
CCAGGTTTTTTCCCAGGCATTGAGGAAAAAAAGCTTTTTCCCTGCCTCGGATTGCTGCTTCAAACTTTTTGAAAATTCCAGGGAATTTTTTAAAAATAAGAAAGAATTAAAGCTTACTATTGAATACAATGATATTGAAGCCTTTCCCAGTGAAGAGGAATTCCAGATTGAAGAAGATGATGTGGAGATTGATAAAATCCTTGAAGAAGATGGAGATACCAAGGAAGATGAGATGAAAGAGATTGATTCTGAAGATGATACTCCAAAATTTAAGCCTGAAGATATCTCTGAACACGAAAATTAGAGATGACAATGAAAAACATCATTAAAAAAAATGTGACTGATGCTGCAAAAAAAGCTTTTGCAAATGGGATGCTGCCATCAAAGCAGATTCCGCAAATTCAAATTGAAGAGACTAAGCATCAATCACATGGAGATTATTCCACAAATTTTGCAATGGTCAGTGCTTCCATTCAAAAAATGTCACCGCTGAAAATCGCTGAAAATATTGTTGCAGTAATTAATGCAGATGCAGCAGAACAATTTGTAGAGAAAGTTGAAATAGCCGGGCCAGGATTTATTAACTTTTTCCTTTCCAATAAGGCATGGCATCCTGTTATTGACCATATCCTTGACCTAGATGAATTATATGGCAGTTCTGATATTGGAAAGAGTGAAAAAGTCCAGGTTGAATTTGTAAGTGCCAACCCCACAGGACCTTTGCATGTTGGTCACGGACGTGGTGCTGCCGTTGGTGATTCCGTGGGTAATATTCTCTCTTTTGCAGGATTTGATGTTCAAAAAGAGTATTATATTAATGATTCAGGCAGACAGATAAGAACCCTTGGGACATCAGTATGGCTGCGGCTTTTACAAAAAGCCGGCAAATCAATTGATTTCCCAGATGACTGCTATAAAGGCGACTATATAAAAGAAATTGCCCATGAAATCATTGAAGAGCATGGGGAACAATTTGTTCAAAAAGATGAAAAAAAAGCCATAGCTGTCTGTGCGAAATATGCTGCAAAGATAATTTTAAAAGGTATTAAAGAAGATCTGGCCGATTTTGGTGTAGAATTTGATCAATGGTTCAGCGAACAGAGTCTGTATGATTCCAAAAGGGTTGAAAAAGCCATAAAAGAGTTTCAATCAAAGAATCTGATTTATGAAGAAGATGGTGCATTGTGGTTTAGAACCCAGGACTTTGGTGATGAAAAAAACAGGGTGGTTGTGAGAAATAATGGCCTGACAACCTATTTTGCTTCTGATATTGCCTATCATAAAGAGAAGTATGAGCGCGGCTTTGACAGAGTAATTGATGTCTGGGGAGCAGATCACCATGGCTATATTCAAAGGATTAATGCATCCATTGTGGCTTCGGGGAAAAAAAGTAAACAGTTTGAAGTAATACTTGTACAGCTCGTAAATCTGCTCAGGGGAGGCAAACCATTTCAAATGTCAACAAGAGCAGGGCAATTTGTAACACTGAAAAATATTGTTGATGAAGTTGGAAAAGATGCCGCAAGATTTATGTTTTTAAGCAGAAGTTATGACTCAGGCCTTGATTTTGATCTTGAACTTGCCAAGCAGAAAAATTCTGAAAATCCTGTATATTATGTCCAGTATGTACATGCAAGAATTACAGGAATTCTGTTAAAAGCAAAGCAGGAAGATATGATATCCAGTATTGATTTTAACAAAGGTGAGAACCTTGAACTCTTGAATGAATCAGAAGAGATCAGGCTCATAAAAATATTAAATGCCTTTAAAGAGAATATAGAAAAAAGTGCCCAGACGTTACATCCCCATATCATTTTTACATATCTGATGAATCTTGCGTCATCATTTCATGGATATTATAATAAACACAAGGTTCTATGTGATGATATTAAACTTGCCAAAGCTCGATTAAGCCTTGTACTAAGCGTTAAAAAAGTCATCAGGAATGGATTGACACTGCTTGGAGTTTCAGCACCTGAAAGAATGTAATTAATGTTTGAACGCAAACTCACCAATCTGCTTTGTTGCTGCAAATTTTTGCAATCCTCATGTACTACAGTACACTCCTCCGGTTGGAAACGTACTTGCGCCTCACATATGGGCAAATTTACATCCAAACATTGGGCTATGTTAGACATGAATTGGGAAAAGCGATGAGATTTTTTAAAGGAATTTTCAAATATTCTTTATGTGTTTTT
>JAUCGD010000064.1 GCA_030377945.1 Desulfobacterales bacterium HSG17
ACTTGAACCACGGATAAAAACAATCCGAGCTGACGAACGGCATTAATAAAATTCTCATAATCAATAGGTTTGGTAATATAGTTGCTGCATCCCAATTCATGACAATTTACAACCTCCCGGGGATCATCGGTGGTTGTAATCATGATCACCGGCAGTGTTCTTAAAGTCGGATCAGCCTTAATCTGCTCCAACACCTGGACTCCATCAACTTTGGGCATTCGAATATCGAGCAGAAGGATATACGCCTTTCCGGATTCACGTTTCGGGCCTTTGCCTTTTTGGAACAGAAAATCCAAAATTTCCTGTCCATTTTTAAACAACTGGACTTTGTTGATAATCCCCGCACGGGTTAAATTTTTTTTGATCAACTTGGCATGGCCTTCATCGTCTTCAGCAACAAGAATGATTACATCTGAGTGCATGATTAATTTTCCTTTCAATTTTTTGATCCGCCCCGGGGTAATGACACATAAAAATAACTGCCTGCCCCTAATTCTGATTCTACCCGGATTGATCCACCCAGTCTAAACAGTATTCTTTTAACAATGGTTAGGCCTAATCCTTCTCCCTCATTTTTATCAGGATCAAGCTGATGGAAAATATCAAATATTTTGCATAGATGGTTTTCATCAATGCCGATTCCATTATCTTCCATGCAATATATGGCCTGATTGTCAACAATTTCACCGGTGATTTTGACGATTCCTTGCTTACCAGAATTCAGACACTTGAGAGCATTATCAAAAAGATTCGTAAAAATTTGATCTGCTTGGACAGCGTCACTCCAACACGTTGGTAGATCCTCAATAATCAATTGAATATTGGATGTTTTAATTTGAAATTTCGTTGACTCAAACACCTTTGAGATCAATTCGTTCATATTCAAATTTGCAAAATTTAATGATGCTCGGCCTGACCTTGACAAGTTAAGCAATCCAGACAATAGCATGTCCATTTTTGAAGTACTGGTGCGGATAAACTTTAAAGACTCGGGGATATCATCGTCAAGGATTGGTGTCAGGTTATTCAGAACATTATCCAAAGAGTTCGCGGATAGAGTGTCTTGTAATTCCTTAATCGAATATTCAAGTTCCTTGCTGTATCCGTCAATATTGACCAAAGGAGAACGTAAGTCATGGGAGGCTACGTATACAATCTGTTCCAGTTCTTCATTTTTTTCACTAAGTTTTAAATTAAGCTGGGCAAGTTTTTTTTCAGTTTGTTTGAGAGCCGTGATGTCTACAAAATTTACGATTATTTTACTTAATTCGCTTTCGTTAAAGAATACTGGGATAGCATTAACAATTACCCAAGTTATATAATCTCGGTCAGGTCTAATTATTCCAATAATATAATCATTAAGGGGTTGTTTTGTTGAAAAGACTATATTTACAGGATATTCTTTCAATTCAAGAATCGTTGAATCCTCGTGTACAAAATTCCAAAAAGGGTCAATAGCTGTTTTTCCTGACATTTGCTCATATGTTAAGCCGAGAATTTTCGTTGCTTCCGGATTACTAAATACAATGCTTGTATCATAGGCATGCACTACTACTCCGATAAGTAAATTATTTAATGTTGATCTATATTCTTCTTCGCTTGTCCGGATTACTTTCTCTGAGTGCTTTAGTTCTATCTTGGTCTCCTCTAGCTCCTTAACTCTTATCTCAAGTTCTTCATAGGTAGGTTTATCAACCATAGGTAACTCCAAAATTATTTGTTTATTCGCAAATCACATGCCACGCCCTTAGCTCTCTTCTTCAAGCATAAAAGTCAGAAATTTTCCAGACTTGAATATTTTAATAGTCTGACCAATTATTCCTATCTCTTTAACCATTTTTTTATGAGATTCAGTGTAACATCCATTAGGGAAGCTGGCCAAATTTTGCTTTCGGTTTTTCCTCGATCAATCAACCCTCTAAGACATAGCATTCTCATATATATTTTACTTATCGATATCGAGCATAAATACGGTCTATTTCTCCAGATTCAACCAAGTGTTTTAGAGCTTTATTAAGACGGTCAAGAACGCCTTTTTTGTTTGGATGAAGACGCAACATCACATCTAAGCTACTAATCTCATCTCCGATTTCTAAGTTTTTATAGGCAGGTGTTTTTTTCATCCAATACTGAGCTGTAACTTTATTGATAAAAACCTGATCGATACGACCCACCTCCAATTTTCTTAATAGATGGATTTCAGTAACGGAATCTTTACGGATAATTTCTCGATTGGCAAAGGCTTTGGTGAAAGTAGGATAGATATAACCACGGATAAGACCTACAGTTTTTCCTTTGAGATCTGAAGATCTTTTGACTCGAACTTGCTTTCCTGGACGAAACAACACGACCTCGACAGACTTGGCGTAAGGAATTGTGTAGATACCCGGTACTTTCGAGCTCTGCCGCCAAGCAGGATTTATTCCCGGCTCAATGTCTAATTTATTTTCCTCAAACCATACCAAAGCTCGGGCAGTAGGTACATATTCAAACACAAATTTGTCCTTTGTGATTCTGCTGACTGCCGAGAACACCTCTCCATGAATTCCAGGTCGTGGATCATTTTTAGTAAAATAGTATGGGGGAAAACTTGGTTCGTACGAAATCACACGCAATGTATCAGCTTGGACAAAGCACACTAATATCAACCCAGTCCCAATCAAATATCCAATGATTTTTATCGCGTATACTCTAATGATTCTAACCTTCTCCCCCAGTAATAGTCAGTGTACCATTCTGCCAGATTTCATACTATCAAGAATTTTAAATCTGGGGCAACATCCATCTTTCAGCCTGGCCATCTTTCGACTTGAAATAAGCACCATAGATAGCAGTACCCTGCCGGCACCCAAAAGTGCAACATTCATTTGGCATTGCGAAATTTTCTATTCCAGCGAACGCTGCTAATCAGCTCCGCGGTTTTTTTGTGTCTGCTGGATTAACCTTGTTAGGCCCGAAACAATAAGATTATTTTTGTTCTAAATTTTCTATAGTCGATCTTTTGCGGCCATGATGACGTGTATGCCCTCCTAAAGGGACACTTGGCCTTGCGGCGACAATCTGCCATTTTTTATTCGATCGAAGCAGTACTTGTGTGTAAATTCCACTTGCTGGATACCCTTTAGGAAGTCCCTCAGCAGTAATTTTCCAACTACCATCCACAACCGCTATATTTTCATCAAGCCTTCGGATTTGATCAATGGATAGCTTAAATTTACTGCCTTTATAATTTTTGGAAAGTGATCCTTCCCCGCTATTGTACACTTGAGGTTAAGCCTCTATAATGAAAACTTATGGAGGGAAAAATGAACATTGATCAAAGAAGAAAATACGATCGAGATTTTAAAAAGAATGCTGTCTTATTGTGCATTGAACCCGGAAGATCCGTTTCTGAAGTTGCTGAGAATTTGGGCATTGGTAAAGACCTGTTATATAGATGGCGTCGTGAGTACCATAATTCAAATGGAAGGCCCGCATTCCCTGGAAATGGGATTGAGGCGTTAACTGATGAACAAAAAAGAATACGTGCACTTGAGAAAAAGCTTCGAGACACTGAAATGGAGCGAGATACCTTAAAAAAAGCCATGGCCATCTTCAGCAGGGCACCGAAATGAAATACCAGTTTATCACATGTAACCGCTCAAGGTTTACGGTGAAGAAGATGTGCCAGGTGTTCAAAATATCTGTTAGCGGTTACCAACATTGGAAAAATCGAGTACCCAGTGCTCGATCTCTTAAAAAAAAGCGGTTAAAGAAAAGAATACACGAGCTCTATAGAGAGCATAATGGTATAACCTTAAAAAAGTGGCTTAACCCTGGTTACAGTTTTTGAGGGAAGGATCACTTCAAAGATTTGAATTTATTGTAAACTCTTATTGCCGTCCTACCCTTCAATGTTCCAACATAATCGGATATTGATACTTTAGGAGGAACCATTGTAAGCAGATGAACATGATCAATCTGAACATTCAATTCTATAATTTCACACCCTTTTTGCTCTGAAAATGCTCGAATACAATTTTCTACTTCTTTGCCAACCTCTCCATTCAATATTTTGAACCGGTATTTGGGAACCCATACAATATGGTACTGACAATGCCATATTGTTTGTGATAACTTTCGGAATCGACTCATTTGTTACTCCTTGGTCATAAGTTGTGGGGACAACTTGATCATTGAGTAACATTGAGTCGTACAGATGGCAAAGCCACGGCACTCTGACCTGGCCCAGAGGGCCAGGATTTCTATGATAGATTAAATTATGATCAACCGCTCAGCTGTCATACTAAAGTACAAGGCACCATTTATTAAGTGGGTGAATGATGCCGACCCTTCTAAAGATGATCCTGGAATAACCATAGAATATGTAAATAGTGACAGCACCGTTTACCTTATTCGTGAAGAAGATGCTGAAAAGCTGGAAGAATGGATATCTCTAAATTTCAAATAGCTATTTGAGAGTGAACTTGAAGACTGGTACACCGATGAATCTCTATGGCCCAAAAAGCGAACTATAAAGCTTTTTAATGAATGGGTCGAAGTGCAGTGTCACAGTATACTTATTGATACGGTAGGCGGTAAAATTGTGGACGATGAAATGTAACATATCGCAGGAATGCGGCGTGCATGAAACAGGAATGTTTAAATGTCATCTATTCGGATTGGAACATGCAGTTACCGCACCTAAAAGCGGCAATAATTATTGCGTTCAATACCGGTATGCGTATGGGTGAGATCCGAGAACTAAAATGGAACTATATTGACCAGAAAGCAAAAATGATCAGGTTGCCAGCCAAAATTGTAAAGGAAGGCAAAGACAAGGACATTCCTATCAATCATCATGTGGTTTCAGCTATCAACACCCTCCCCCGTGCCATAAGTGGATATGTGGTGACATATAAGGGCCGCGAAGTAACCGCACCCACAGGATTTAAGAAATCTTTTAATCTGCCTGTGAAAAAGCGAAAGTACCATACGGACGAAAGACACGGAGCGGTATCACCTTCCATGATATAAGGCGTAGTGTCAAAACCAATATGGTTACCGCCGGTGTCGATAAAATCTATCGTGATGCCATCCTTGGACACAGTTCACAGGGAATGGATGTCCATTATGTCGTTCCCAATGACGAGACCCTGACATCTGCTATGGAAAAATATACAAGCTAGCTGGATCATCAGATTGAAAATGCAAATGTTGACCAAAACGTTGACCAAACACAAAAAGCCACACCTTAGTCTACTCGCAAATCCTTGTGGCAATACCATCTACACCAACATAACCGCCTAAACTACTATAAAAAAAGGGCTCAGAGGGATAATACATTCCGAGCCCTTGAATTTACTGGCGCGCCCGGCACGATTCGAACGTGCGACCTACGGATTCGTAGATTACTTTTTGCTATAAAAAATCAATAAAATCAATCACTTAACATTTCCTAAGTGCTCTTTTTTTGTACCATAATGCACCCTATTTGCACCCTAATTCTCCTTCTTGAATAGGTAAATCATCTAGCGCATCAACTGCAGCTTTGTTACCTTCTGGTGCTAAGTGTCCATAAATATCAACCGTCACCTTTATTGAATGATGACCAAGTTGATCACGGATATATGCCAAGGATTCATTCGCTTGAATTAATAAGCTTGCATATGTGTGGCGGATATCATGAATGCGTACTTTTCTAAGCTTGGCCTTTTCTAAAGCCTTGTTAAATACCCTATTCCGCCAATTATTTTTATCAAGCATTTGTCCTTCACGATTGATGAACACATACTCAGGAAGACTCTTCCACCCGTTTTTTAAAGTGACAAGTTTCCTATCAGTCTTCAATTGTTTTAAGGTCATGGTCAATTGCTTAGACATATCCACCCGCCTGGATTTACCACTTTTAGGTGTATCAACACCATCTTTTGTCAATGCCCGCTCAATTCTGATGAACCGCCCATTAAAATCAACATCCCCCCACTTTAAGGCCATAGCTTCTCCCAGGCGCATCCCTGTTCTGGCAAGCGTTAGCGCAAAAGGATAATGTTCAGGGTAATTGTCCTTGAAGGAGCTTAGTAGAAGGCTTAATTCATCACGATCCAGAGGGTTGATTTCATCTTGTAACGGTTTTACACGATAAATTTTCCCTAACCTGTGCGCCGGGTTGGCAAGTAATGTTTCATCATCTTCAGCCATGTTAAAAACACCTGACATTACTGATTTCATCTGCCCTACCCTGCTTGCCGATACGCCCGACTTATATTTTTTCATCAAAAATTCTTTGATCTTTGATTTTTTGATTTCATTAATCGGCATATCACCAAACACTGAAAGAATATGATTATCCAGTAGCCCCTTATAACCGTCTGCAGTGGATTGCTTGCATGTTGCAGGTACGTTAATCTGAATCCAAGTATCCGAGTATTCTTTAAACGTTTTAGTTTTCTCTTCTAATAAGTTCATCATTCCAAGATTAAGTTTGGCTTCAATCTGCTTTGCTGCTTCCAGTGCTTTGGATTTGTCACGCCCAATTTTCTTTGATTTCCGCTGTCCGTGATGATTAATGAAAAGCCAATAGACACCGGAACCTTTCGATTTTTCTCTAACCGTCACGCCCATGATTTACCTCCTTTTGTGAATGGTAAAAACGCTATGCGGATAAATGAAAACTCCCATTTGTTAGGCAAGAATAGACAATCATAATACATTGATGGGGATTCTCACCCCATACACACTGAATAAAATATTTATCAATTCCCGCCATGGTTATATTTCCGTCATATATACGTCTTTCAGTTCTTCCGGCTGAATGCACAAATATTGGAGCGTTTGTTTCTGGGATGAATGATTAAAGATTTGGGTCAATTGTGGCAGTGAATGACCGGCCATTCTCATTTGGAAACCGAATGTTTTTCGCAGTGTATGGGAACCATAATTGCCTTTCAGGTTGATTGTCTTGCACCAAGATTTCACCTTTGCGTGAACGGTTTGGATTGTCCACTTCCCCCTTTGCCCACTGAATAAGAACCCTTCACCGTTTGACTTACGGCCTTGTATGGCAATCTGAAAGGCTTCCACCACTGTCTTGTTGACGGTAATGGTTTTGTTTTTCCCGGACTTGCCCTCCTTGATTTCGAATTGTTCTTCCGGTTTTAAATCTTTGACATCATCCACCTTCAGGCTAACCAAATCACCGGCGCGTAAACCAAGATTGATACCGGCTACAAATAGCGCAAAATCAAGTGGCTTATCCCGCAACATAGTTTTAATGAGCGTGATATCCTTTTTCTCTTTAATCGGCTGGACTGAAATCTTAGATCCTTTTTCTGGATGGTTATAATTTTGCTTTTTTTCCATGATTTCCCCCCTTGATTAAAGTCCTTAACTATCGTAGTTAAAACTCATTTCTTAATGAGGGTCAAGGGCCATTTTTAAGGGAAAATCCAATATATCGGATTACATACTGAAATCATTAAAGATAACAATTTATCAACTCGTTAACTTTTGATATTAGTTAATGAGTTTTTACGATTCTGCCACCCGTCACCAGTCAGATCCGAACCGTTCCCAGGGTCGATGAGGTAATTTGACAACCATCCATCCAGGCTTATTTTTTGAATAACCCCAAAGGAATGGAGTAAGGCACTTATTCCGTTCCCACCCAAGCCCTATAGTTACCGGAAACTATGGGGCTTTTCTTTTGGGCATTGTACGCTGATTTCACCATGGATACCCGCCACTAATGGGTTTACATTCACACAGGCTGTCCATTTAAGACTGCAAATCCTTTGCCCTTTGGTTCCAATAAAAAAAACAATCACCTTCATCTTACCGATGGTCATCGGGGGGGGAGGGTGCAACCATTACCTCCCCTGACCAAGCTATTAAAGATATCTTATCGCTCGACACACAAAAAGAATTTTCCATACCGGGGGGGGACTATGCCAAAAAAAATACCAGCAAAAAACTGAGTTTTAAAATATAAAAAATTGGAAAATGAGGTCTGAAATCACAATCCCGTTTGGGATAATAGAAAGTTTCGGCCTTGGATTATTGGCAACTAAAACACCAATTGCCCTGAGCTTTAAAGCCTATCCTGATGCGTTCAGTTTTTTAAGTAACAATGGTGATGATATGTCCCAGCAACCTGGTTTATTTGATTCTGTGGATCCGGCCACAATTATAGCAGAAACATTCCTTTCCAGTAATTAAGATTCCAGCTTCGACGGCACTGCCAACGTAAAGCGACTTCCCTGCCCAGGTTTCGATTTAATTTCAAAATGTCCACCCATATGAACCATACGTTCTTTAATACTGAAAAGACCAAATTGCTTATTTTTATATGAATCTCGGTCGATTTCAAAAGAATTGAAGCCAATCCCATTATCCTCGACTACGATTTGTATGTCATTATCTATTTTCAGAATGGATATCTTCGCTTTTTGAGCCTGAGAATGTTTAAAAATATTGAATATCAATTCTCGCGTAACACGATAAAGAAGAACGCGCATACTGTCATTCATTTCTTCTATTCTCTCTCCCGTATCAAATTCAAAAACGATATCGTGTTTACCCTGCAAGCTTTCTATAAGCCAATCTAACGCTGGTTCAAGTCCAAGTTCATAAAGGATGGGTGCACTAAGATCAAATGTCAGGGAGCGAGTTTCCTGAATCATTTGGTCAATAAGGCTATACAAATTATTCACGGATGAAGCCTGGTTTAATGGAAGGTTTGACGTTTTTAACTCATTCAGCTTCATTTTTGTAAAAGCCAATTTTTGTCCAATATTGTCATGTAAGTTCTCTGCAATTTGACGACGTTCTCGTTCTTCAGTCAATAATAACTCAGAAGACAATGAACGAATTTTCGATGTTCGTTCCTCTATACGAAGCTCAAGTTCTTGTTGGTATTTTTTGATTCTCTGCTCAGTTTGCTTTCGCTCGGTAATATCATATTGTTGAAGTACAACATATTCCAAATCACTATCGACGTTTATGACAGGATATGCATAGACTTCAAGAAACAGATTTCCTGATTTTGTAGTCGGTGTTTTCGTGGATTTTGAAGCAGTATCGATATCGAAATTGATTTCCCAACTCTTAGATAACTTTTCTTCAAATACGCTTTCTATTAACGGAACGACTCCGGCCGCGGCAATCGCTTCATCTTTAAATAAATTATACCCTGCATTTAAAATCACCTTTTCCGATACTCCGAACATTCTGCAAAATTCATCATTGACTCTAATAATCGTTCCTTCTGAATCGTACAGCCCCATACTGATCATGGATTGTTCAAATAATTGGGAAAAGAAAAATTCACTTTCTCGAAGTGCCTCTTCTGCATTTTCCCGTTCAATAATTTCCAATCGCAGCCTTTGAACGTATTTAATGACGCTATAAATCAAAAAGAACAGCAACCCCGTTGAAAAGACCCTAAACCAAAACGTTTCCCACCAGGGAGGCTGTATAATAATCTCAATTGATGCGCCTTCATTATTCCATACACCATCATTATTTGTGCCTTTTACATGCAGATTATATGTACCGCTCTTAAGTCCTGAATACCTTCCGGAACGACGCGGCCCAGCTTTGTACCATAGATCAGGCGGATCCCATCCTTCGAGTCGATACATGTATTCTACACTCTGAGAAGCGGGGTAGTTAAGGGCGGCATATTCAAATTCAAAAAAATTATTCTTCCAGTCAAGTTGGATATGTTGGGTCAGCTCTAATGCAGAGTTCAACGCTATCGGTTTTCCTCCCTGTGTTAAGGACGTAAAGTAGACCGGTGGCACAATGGTACTCTGGCGAATCCGATCGGGATAGAACTTGTTGAAGCCGTTAAGCCCGCCAAAATAAATAGCTCCGTCATTTGCTTTCAGCCCTGAAGAGGCCCAAAATTGGCCGGGCATTACCCCTTTATCTTCCCCGTATATAATGTATTTCCGGGTGTCGGGGGTATACCTAAGGATAGCGATATCAGAGGTGGCGATCCACAAGCCTCCGTCGTTATCCTCAATGACATGTGCTGTATTATCGGTAGGGAATCCGTTTTGTGTATTGAAATTTTTAAAGATTATAGTTTTTCGGTCAAATTTGATCAGTCCGCCCCCGGCTTCGCTGGCCAGCCACCACGTTCTTTCGTCTGAGCTAACAGTAATCCCGTTAACCGTATTGTTGCCGATACTTCCTGGGATTTCGGGATTGTATGTGTAAGAGGTGAAAATTTCTCGTTCCCTGTCAAATTGCTGCAATCCTCCCCCCGAGGTTGCAATCCAAAGCGTCCCATTGTCCTCCTGGTGCATATGGAGAAAGAAATTTGATCCCAGACTGCCGGAATCGGATGGATCATTTGTATAAAGCTTGTATTCACCGGTCAGCTTGTTGATACGAAGCAATCCGCCCTTAAATAAAGAGCCCCAGAAAATATCATGGTCTTGTTTGTCTTCCAGCAGGTGCAGCAAGGCAAATTTGGGGGTCTCTATTTTTTTCTTAACCGTCCCCGCTTCAAGATCAACGTGGGCCAAAAACCCCTCCCCGCCGACCCAGAGGTCATCGTTGCTGTCTATCAACAAGCCGGGGGTGGCATTGTTGGGCAGACTGTATGGGACGTCCTTGTCACTTAGGTATTGGGTAATGGTATCTGTTTCAGGTCTATATCTGAAAACCCCGTAACCAAAGGTGCCCAGCCAGATATCTCCATTCTTATCCTCAATCATGTTCAGTACATTTTTGATTGGGTTTTCTGGGTTATTGGAGGGGGCGCTGAAGTATTCAAACTGCGATGCCGACGGATCATATATGTGAATCGCTGAAAAAGTGACAACCCACAATCGGCCCAGTTTGTCAATCAGGGTGTGCATCGTAGCATCGTCTTTAAGACCAAACGCTTTGCTCTTTGTGGTATAAGTGTTTAACTCTCGAGTTTTTCGGTTAAATGAAGAAAGTCCGTCTTTACCGAGCCCGTGCGACAATAAGAGTGAATCGCCATACTCTGAAATAGAAGTAACCATTTTGAAGGCTTTACTCGGTTGACTGTGGTAGATAAATTTTCCGGCAGTCGTGTCAAAACTGGCAAGACCGATGTCGTTTGTACCGAGCCATAAAGTTCCCTGGCTATCTTCATATAGCGCATAAATGGCGGTTGCCTTATAATCGTTATCTTTGTAAGTGGTAAACGTCTCGGTGTTCTTATCATATTTGTTCAGTCCGTTCGAGGTGCCGACCCACAAACTCCCGGATTTGTCTTCCATAACAGACCACACATCGTCACTGCTTAGCGTCCCGGCATCCCCAGGTTTGTTTTTGTAGCGGGTAAAGGTATCCGTCGTTTTGTCGTAGCGGTTAAGGCCGTTGGTGGACCCGATCCATACAAAGCCTTCATTGTCCTCCTCAATGGCATAGGGGGACCAGTTAAAAGCATTTCCGGAGATGGAGTTGACGTTATCTTCTTCAGCCAGGTAGACAGTAAAAACGTCCGTCTTCTTATCATAACGGTAGGCTCCGGTTCCTTGGGTGGTAAACCAGATATGACCGACGCTGTCCTCGAAAACGGTCTGGATTCTTGCTCCTTTCATCGGGCTGTTTGTGGTGTCGTATTTTTTTATGTCATTGCCATTGTATTTGTATAGCCCTGCTTGGGTGGCGATCCAGAAAAAGCCATCGCGGTCCTGAATGATACTACCGTTGAACGCAACACCGGTCGAGAGAATCTTCTTGAGCTGAATATTTCCGGGCGCCTTGCTCTGCATGATCGGAGTTGCCGCTGGTGCCTGCGGGTGGGCCAGTGGTGAATAAAGCATAACGCTTGAAAAAATGAAGCATGTGACCGCAACTGAACAGATATTTAGTTTCATAATTCCCTGGAGACGAACGTCTGCATCACCACCCGGCGGAGGATGCATATAATCTTTAAAAAGAGTAAAAAAGGGTGTTAAAACAGCATACAAACAAATGGTAAATAACAGTTTAATCCTTGCCAAAACTGCACCTCGGTCAAAATTCATTTTTAGATATACATCGCTATGCAAATGGTGATCAAATCAGGTTCAGAGAGGAATTTTTAAACAATTACTACGAGAGATCAATGCGAAATTTCAAACTTAATCATACTAAACGAGTGTGTATCTTGCTGTCAAACAATCCAGTCGTATAGGGGTAGGGGCTTCAACGAATCACCCGAAAAGTCCATGTAACTTGCCATTGGCAACACTACCAAAAAAATCAAATCCGGGGCAACATCCATCTTTCAGTCTGGCCATTTTGCGGTTTGAAATAGTCCAGGACGATAGCAGATGTGTGGCTTTTGAAACTGACTGTGGAAAATCAAGATGTTGTGTTAAGTATGGAATTTCCAGGTCTAAAATCAACATCTTTTAAAAAGGGGGTAACATGTACCACCGATTTCTCACATACCGCCTTCATATACTCATTGTGATAGCGCTCCAGTTTCTTTTGATCAGTTGCGCTACGGGACAAGCAGGGGCTGGAGCCGGAAACCCCACGGCCATTGTAATCGACGATGAGACGGGAAAACCCGTCCAAGGGGCGGTGGCCATCGCCGTGTGGGCCAAATATGAAAGCACCATGTTCGAAGGACCGATCATTGAAGCGCGAAAGATCGAAGAGGCGGTCTCGGACAAGGAAGGAAAAATATTCATCAAGGGTTTTTGGACCTTGGACCCGTTCCACCAGTCACCGCGAATGACCATCTACAAGCCGGGCTATGTGTGCTGGGATCAGAAACAGATTTTCACGAATCCGGGGTCGATAAATAGAGAAGATTTTGATCGGAAGCAGCGAGTGGCGGGGATGGTGAAGTACTCGGAAAATTTTTCTTATGTAGAGCATTACAATTTTATAAGGCAATGCACCCATTCATTTTACAGTGAAGCAAATAAACTTTTATTTCGTAAAGCATTTAAATATGAAGTTCCATTCTGGAAAAAGGAAATGGAGATTAGATATAAAAATCGACAGGAGATAAAATGAAACGCTATTCCATCAGTATTCTAATGACAATATTATCTTTATTGTTGATCAAGGATTCATGGGCATATGATGATATAAAGACGCATCCATCATTGACTCAAATTGCAGTTCAATCGCATTCCAACTTGAATCAAATATTAGACGGGCATTTGGGAATCAATGATGGATTACTTCAAATATATAAAGGTAAAACAGTAATTGAACTTCTTGAAGCAGGCAGCAAAGAGGAAGATCGCAACGCCCGCGCTCTGAACCATTTTTACAACCCCCTATTCGACATCTACGGCCGGGAAGCCGCCTTGGACAACCTCTTGTTTAATAGCGATATTTCCAACCCGGAATGGGCGTTGAATATTTCCCTGACCGATTGGGTTCCGCCGGAGGAATGTACCGAAGGTGATCATCTCAAGGACAATGACCATAACGACTATTCCTGGACCATGGCCAGGAACTCTTTTTACGATGCTTTGACAACCAAGGACCCGGCCGAGCGTGAGCAACATTTCTACAATCTTTTCTTCCGCCTGGGCCACGTTCTCCATATGATCCAGGACATGGCCGTCCCCGCCCACACCCGGAACGACATGGAGGTGGGCCACTTGAGCTAGATCGGGTATTACATTGATGCTCCGCTCCTTGAGCTTCGACGGCTGAACCTCAAACGCTATTTCGGCAATCTTTATGAAGATTTCGTAAAGGATTTTGATGCGAAAAACAACAACCTCTGGATGGCCTCGTTACCCGTGGATGCGGATGATTATCCAAATTTTTCCACACCCCTGGAATTCTGGGACACCGATGATTACGGCAGGAAACAAGAAACAGGAAACAAGAGACAAAAACGAGGGGGGGAATGGGCATGAATAAGGGATTGGGCTCTCGTTGCTTTGTATGGTTTTTAATCCTGGGTTTTCACCTGTTCCTCCATGGTTGCGCCACGGCCGGATCAACCTCGGGCTCGAAACAACCAACGGCCATTGTTCTGGACGATGAGACCGGAAAACCCATCCAAGGGGCGGTGGCCATTGCCGTGTGGGCCAAATATGAAAGCACCATGTTCGAAGGACCGATCATTGAAGCGCGAAAGATCGAAGAGGCGGTCTCGGACAAGGAAGGAAAAATATTCATCAAGGGTTTTTGGACCTTGGACCCGTTCCACCAGTCACCGCGAATGACCATCTACAAGCCGGGCTATGTGTGCTGGGATCAGAAGCTGATAATCATCACGAACCCCGAATCTAAGATTTACTCCGGCACCAAGGAGCGGGATGATTTTAATCGGAACCAGAGGGTGGCGAAAATGGTTAAGTACCCGGAGGGGTTTTCATATTTAGCGCATAGCAGTTTTATCGGACTTTGCGTTCGATCTTTTTATGGGGAATCAAGAGACAAACTTTTCCTCGAAGCATATAGATATGAAACCCCTTTTCGCGTAAAAGAAAGGGACATTAGAAATAAAAAGCGACGGAAGTTAAAATGAGATCATATTTTTCACGAGATTGCTTTTTGTTTAAATTACCCACCTATTCGAGATTGTAAATAATTTCTGATCAGAATTATCCAGTTTCCTTTACATCCCATATATTGTGGCAACAGTTTTCCAGCTATCGGGCAAACTGCTTGCCAATTCCTTGTCCCGCCGACTATTCAAATTCAGTGATACATCGTCAAGACAATGGTGACCAAATAATTTTTGTGATGCCAAAACTTAAATGGCATCTTTAAGATTTTTCCCAGGTTTGAATTTAACTGCATTAGATGCTTTGATTTTTATTTCCTCACCGGTTTGGGGGTTTCGACCTTTGCGGGCTTTTCTGTGTACTTTAGAAAAAGTTCCAAATCCGACCAAGGAAACCTTTCCGTCCTTTTTCTTGAGAGACTCTACAATGCCATCAACAAGGGATTTTATTGCTGTATCAGCAGCAGTTTTGGAAATCCCAGCATCTTTTGCCATTTGATCAATCAGTTCTGCTTTCGTCATGAAATAAACCCCTTTAAAATTATTTTGCTGTCACTTATCGTGTAACGGTGATGTTGTTATCGCTAATTCAGATATTGAGAAGTGCCGACTTATTATTGTTTATCCCGCTATAAGCCAAGCCTTGGCCGCTTCAACTGAAAAGAAAAATTTAAACAATAGCCCTGTACTCTGGTGCATAGAAAATACAAACCTCGTTTCTTTGGGAGGAGCGTTTTTTGGATCAATAACTGCCGCGACTTTGCATCCTTCAGGAAATAGCTCTTTTAAAAAAACTGCGAATTTCAATAAATCAACTTCCGTCGCATTTGTAACAATGGATTCTCGTTGATCTATCAGTGCCCGCAAAAATTTATTTTTTCTTAAAATATCATTATGTTGATTTGAAATTTTGATAGCATCTGCTTGGTGGACTTCACCAGTAACTTCGACCGCAACAATTGATTCGGGTGGTGGATAAACTTTAAATTTTGCATTTAACATTTTTACCTTAGGCGAAAGCCATCGAAAAAATCATGTAATTTTTTATTTATCCAGATATTCAAAGGGGCTTGAATTTATAGCATTTTAGTTTGACGTCTTCCAAAATAAATAACTGATCGCCACAATTTATTCAATTGTCGCTACAGACCGATTTAATCAATTTGTCAAACTATCTAAGAAGAGAAGCTTCCTTGCCACGAGCATCCCTCGCCTTAAAATCAAAATAGGTGTAACATCGTCAACGATATGGTGACCCTATCAGATTTCAACTGAGGGCGTCAAAAAATTTACCCAATTATTTCAGGAGGTGCATATGCAAATCCAAAAAGCCGTAAACAGTTACCTTGATTATCACCGATTGAACTCGAAAAAAAAATACGATCCGGAATCATGAAAATCTGTTGTCCAAATTTTGTATTCAATTTGGAACCAGGGAACTCAAAACAATC
>JAUCGD010000555.1 GCA_030377945.1 Desulfobacterales bacterium HSG17
ATATTGACACAAATGACGATTATCAAACTCTTGTTAAAACTGATTCAAAAAAAGGCTGATTCAAAAAAAGGCTTGACCCGAATAATTGTACACAGTATACCATTTTTAATGTTTGTATTTATAATAAAATTTATCAATTTGTGCTTGACTTGGCAAATTTATTCTCATAAACAGATTAGACACAGGGTCAAACCTTTTTAATTTAGAGGCCACATGTTCAAAAAGAAATATGTTGATATGCTCAACAGATTTTATAAACATTTTTTAACTCTAATCAGGAGGACTTATGAAACCTACGAAGTATGTACTAACAGAACAAGACATGCCACGAAGATGGTACAACATTATGGCAGATATGCCAACTCCGGCAGAACCTGCACTGCACCCAGGCACAGGGCAACCTGCAGGTCCGGAAGATTTTGCTCCTATTTTCCCGATGAACCTCATTGAGCAGGAAGTCAGCACTGAAAGATGGATTGATATTCCTGAGCCAGTTCTTCAAAAGTTAGCAATATGGCGTCCCTCTCCTCTGTTCAGAGCCCATGCCCTTGAAAAAGCTCTTGATACTCCTGCAAAGATTTTTTATAAAAATGAGGGTGTCAGCCCTGCTGGCAGTCATAAACCCAACACAGCAATTGCCCAGGCCTATTATAATAAAGTGGCTGGTACAAAAAAAATAATTACTGAAACAGGAGCCGGTCAATGGGGCAGCAGCCTTGCCATGTCCTGTGCTTTTTTTGGCATGGAATGCAAAGTTTATATGGTAAAAATTTCATATAATCATAAACCTTATCGACGTCTAATGATGCAGACATGGGGTGCAGATTGCACAGCAAGCCCAAGTAATGAAACTGAATCTGGTCGTTCTATCTTGGCAAAAGATCCTGATTGCCCAGGCAGCCTTGGCATGGCAATCAGCGAAGCAGTTGAAGTAGCAGTCCAGGATGAAACCAGTAAGTATGCTCTGGGAAGCGTATTGAATCATGTCATGATACATCAGAGTATCATAGGTCTTGAAGCAAAAAAACAGATGGAAATGGCAGGAGCCTATCCTGATGTTATCATCGGCAGTGCTGGCGGCGGAAGTAATTTTGCCGGTCTTGCATTTCCATATGCCCTGGATAAAATAAACGGAAAAGATATTGATATCATTGCTGTTGAACCAAAATCCTGCCCGACTATGACAAGAGGACCTTTTGCCTATGACTTTGGAGATACAGTCCAGAAGACTCCAATGATTGCAATGCATACTCTGGGACATAATTTTGTACCAGAACCCATCCATGCCGGTGGTTTAAGATATCATGGAATGGCACCACTTGTCAGCCAGCTTATCCTTGATAAAATTATAAGAGCAGAATCTATCCATCAGACAGAGACCTTTAAAGCTGGCCTCACCTTTGCAAGATCTGAAGGATTTATAAGTGCTCCTGAATGTAATCATGCCATTGCCCAGACTATAAAAGAAGCTCTTAAAGCCAAAGAAGAAGGTAAAGAGAAAACTATCCTGTTTAACTGGAGCGGTCACGGCCTTGTTGATCTTGCTGCCTACGACTCTTTTTTCCAGGGAAAACTATCTGATCATGATCTGCCTCAAGAACAGATTGATGCAGCATTAAAAGATATTGCAAACTTTCCTAAACCAAAACAGGCAACCTGAATCAAAAGCAATATGCACAAATAGTACTCTGGCAGCGGGATCTTTTAAATCAAATCCCGCTGCTACTTTTGATTACTGTATCAACTGGTGCAGTTGAATCCTGTCAAAACTTAAATGGATTTATATAATGAGCAATAAAACAGATAGCCTTTCAAGTAATCCTCCATCAGAAGATTTCTCCATACGCTGTCCCAGACTTGGGCATCAAATCACATTTTCCTATTGCGAGATAGAAAACAGCGGTATTCCCTGTTTTAAAACCCTTGACTGCTGGTATTCGTATTTTGATGTTCATAACTTTCTTGAAGATAAATTAAGCAAAGAAGATTTTAAAAAAGCCTTTGCAAACAAGAGCCAGCCAAAAGTTCTCTCTTTATTGGATTTAATTGAAAAGGCAAAAGCAAAAAAAGGCAAACAAAATTGATCTGTTTAAAACAGGTAAATATCCATGCTGAAAAATTTCCTGTCTTAAATTTTTATCCCTTTAGTTTAAAACTATTCCAAAATACAGAACATATTAAATTTAATAATGCAATT
>JAUCGD010000556.1 GCA_030377945.1 Desulfobacterales bacterium HSG17
TAAATGAAAAAATTGATGTCAGGCTGATTGATCCCTTTATAAATGCTACTTTAAATGTTTTAAAGACCATGGCTTTTACTGAAGCTCATACAGATGGGCCATATATGAAAAACGAGAAAAGAGCTAAAGGTGATGTATCAGGTGTTATAGGGATTACCGGGGATTATAACGGCTCTCTTTCGGTCAGTTTTCCTGAAAGAAGTATCCTGACAATTGTTTCCAATATGTTTGGAGAAGAAATGGCAGAAGTTGATGATGAGATAAGGGATGCAGTTGGAGAGATAACCAATATGGTATCTGGTCAGGCCAGGCAGGAATTGGATGTAATAGGCATCTCTCTTGAATCGGCAATTCCCACTGTTATTTCAGGCAGAGATCATACAATAAAGCATATAACAAGTTATCCTGTTGTTGCTTTAACATTTTCATTAGATGAAGGGGAATTCTTAAGCGGGCCTGATGAGGAGTTTACAATAGAAATATGTCTTGAAGATGGCTAAGATTTACTGACCAGGTTCAAGAGATGTTTGATGAACCTGCCAACATTTTTGCCATAGGTTTTAATCTGTTCAGATGTTTTTGCAAGTTTCTCAGCATTCTCAGCATTTTTTTGAACAAGTTGATCCATATCGGAAACAACCCTGTTTATCTGGCTGACATCATGAGCCTGTTCATCGGATGCTGTGGCAATTTTAGCTACAAGATTACCAATTTTATTCCTACCTGTTTCCAGTTTAATAAAAGCTTGACTGGCATCAGAAAAAAGCTCTGACCCGTTCAGTATTTTGTGGATGGTTTCTTCAATTATAACAGCTGTGTCTTTTGCTGCTTCAGAAACTTGTACTGCAAGATTTCTAACTTCATCTGCAACAACAGCAAAACCGGCTCCTGATTCACCTGCTCGTGCAGCTTCAACAGCAGCGTTAAGGGAAAGCAGTCTTGTTTGAAACGCAATTTCATCAATTGTCTTAACAATTAACCTCGTCTTTTCACTGGAACCTGAAATTTCTTCCATAAAAGAAGACAGGTTATCAATAGAGTCACTAACTTTTTGAATATCATGTGCTGAGTTACTGACAATACTGTTTGCATTGTTTGCATTGTTTGCATTTTGGCGTGTGATTAAAGCCATTTCATCAAGAGATGAAGATGTTTCTTTTAACGAATCTGCTAAATGAATAACACCTCCTGATAATTCCTTGCTTGAAATGGAAACCTGCTCTGAATTTAAAGAGCTTTCGTCAAAAGCATTTTTTAACCCTTGTATTACTTGATATAAAGATTTGTTGATGGAACGATTCATAAATATTGAAGTAAGGATAATAAAAAAAGTTATTAAAAAAATTATTAGGCAAATTAATGTTGTTCCTGATAAAGCCTGAGTCAGGGTTCTGGAAGCATACTCAGTGTTTTTAAGGACCCTGCTGTCAATGGAAGCCATTATTTCAAGCATCTCTTTTTTTTTAATATCCATATTATTAATTCGGGTTTCCAGTTCTGCTGAAGCCAGATGGAATTGTGTTATATTGGATTTAAATATTTGAACATCACTGACCAGTTCATTTTTAATTAATGAAATATCCTGATCCGCTAACTGAAAAACTTTCAGGTTAAGCTCAAGACCATTTAAAAGTTCCAATAAAGGGTGTTTCTCTTTTGAAATGGGAGCTTTAAAATAATCAAGCCCCAGTCTTGTAAAACTAATAGAACTTTTAAAAACCAGTTTGCTGCATTCAGAGACCATGATCGTTAAATGCTCCATGCCGGAAGCATCTTCTCCTGACATAACTTTATCAAGAATTTTATTTGAAATCACTTTAGCAAGATTGTCCAGATTTTTGCTTAATTTCTTGTCAACAGCTTCAATTTCCTCACGAAGCAGATTAACCTTTTCGCATTGTATTAAAACATTGCTTATCTTCCCGGTAAACTCATCAAGTGTTTTAAACAGTTTTTCATTATTGTTTTTTTTTGCCAGGGCTGTCACATTTTCAATAAGCTTTTTTCCTTCATCCCTTAAAATATCTTTTTCTTTTCCATAAAATGCAGTTACCAGTAGTTTGGTGTCACCGATTACAATTGCCAGATCTCTTCCCAAAGCAGCATTAGTGACAGCTCTTCTGATTTCAGGAGTAAAAATTGTTTGAAGAGTAGTTTGTACCCTGTGAAAAGAAGAAAACACAGCAATT
>JAUCGD010000557.1 GCA_030377945.1 Desulfobacterales bacterium HSG17
TAATGAATATAATTTTAAGCGAAGCAGACAGGCTCAATTCCCTGGTCAGTAATTTTTTATTGTTTGCAAAACCTCCGGCAGCAAAATCTGAAATAATAGATTTGGAAAATGCTTTAACAGAGATTTTAACTATATTGGAAAAAGACAGCTTGTGCCGGGGAATTACAATCACTAGAGATATTGAACCGGATATATGGGTTGAAATGGATTCCGGGCATTTGCGTCAGGTTCTATGGAATCTTCTGATAAACGCTGCTGAATCCATTGTTGATACAGGGTATATTGATATTAAAATGAAGCTCTTAAAAGAACAATACGTGATTATAACAATCAGGGATAATGGATGCGGTATTCCCAAAGATGTAATTCCTTCAATTTTTGACCCTTTTATCACCACAAAACCTGATGGAACAGGCCTGGGGCTTTCTATTGTACACAGAATTATTGAATCATATGACAGCCGTCTTGATGTTGAAAGTAATGTCAACAAAGGGACTGTGTTTACAATCAGGTTAAAAAAAGCAGTTTCTCCATATAATGTGAAAACGTAGAGACAAGGCATGCCTTGTCTCTACTGTGTTTTAACCAAGAGATTCCTCAATTTCATCCCAGAACCTGCTTTTCATATTTGACTGTCCCCTTCTGTAATTTGCACTGCTTAGATAAAGATATCGTTCTGCACGGGTAACAGCTACATACATTAATCTCCGTTCTTCCTGGAGTCCTGATGCGGAATCCAGTGATCTCCAGTGGGGAAAAAGGTTCTCTTCACATCCCACAATAAAGGCTGCGTAATATTCCAAACCTTTACTGGCATGGATTGTTGAAAGCTTTACACCAAAATCATTATTTTCATCATCATCGTCCTTATCCTCTCTTACCAGGGAAGCTTCTTCCAGATAATCTGCCAGGGTATTGTGCTGCTTTGCTGAATGAATCAATTCCTTAATATTTTCTTCCTTTGAAATAAAATCCATGGAATTGGATTTAGCATATTTTTCAAGATACTCCATATAATCAAATCCAGATAATACAGCATTGATTGCTGTTTCAGGAGCCATATCCTTGATTTTATCCAGGGTTTCAAGCAGATGAGTAAGGGCCGTATGAATTTTTGGGGTCATAATTCTTTCTGCAACAACCTTGCGGGCTGCTTCCTGCAAACTCATATTCTGGGTACGCGCCTCACCGATTTTTTTAAGCATTCCAGGACCAATACCCCGCTTTGGCGTATTAATAATACGGTCAAAAGCCACATCATCTTTTGGGAATACTGCTGCTGTGAGGTAACAGTTAATATCAAGGATTTCTTTTCTTTCAAAAAAACCTTTGGAACCCATCATTTGATATGGAATATTTTTAGCCATAAATGCTTTTTCAAAGGAAAGGGAGCAGAATTTTGTCCGGTAAAGTACAGCCATATTGCTGTACGGAACTCCCATTTTTTTAAGAGCCTCAATCTTTCTGCATACCCATCGGGCTTCCTGATGCTCATCAGAAAACTCATGAAGTTCAACTATCCCGCCTTTTTTTTCCGAAAAGCATTTTTTATCCATCTTTTTTTCATTATTTCCAATCAGTTCATTAGCTACCTGAACAATTTCATCAGCAGAACGATAATTCTGTTCCAGCCTGAATATCCTGGAATTTTTATATTTATCAGGAAAGGATAAAAAATGATTAATATTACTGCCCCTGAATCCGTAGATTGCCTGCCAGTCATCACCAACACAGAAAAGATTGCCGTTTGCCAGCAGTAGTCGTGTCAGTTCTTCCTGGAGATTATTGGAATCCTGATATTCATCTACCAGTATATATTGGAAAAGAGTTTGATATTCATTCCTAAGTTCCTTGTTATCCCTCAATAGATCCCGTGCTAAAAAAAGGATATTATCAAAATCCACTGCATTTCTCTGCTTCAGTTCTTTTTCATAAAGATTGAAAACATCTTTAAGGCGGATGCCGTAAACACGGGATTTAAGGTCAAAATATGACCCGGGATTTCCAGAATTTTTGGCATTTGAGATATGAGACTGGACTGCCGGAACATGCTTTTTATCAAAGTTTAATCCAACAATGATCTCTTTCATTAATTTTTGCTGTTGATATCCTGAATATATTTGAAGAGGGTTATCAAATCCCAGCATCTGGCAATGCTTTTTTAATATTCTGTAACAGG
>JAUCGD010000558.1 GCA_030377945.1 Desulfobacterales bacterium HSG17
CAACCCCGGCCCATTAATAGAACCTCAAGATCAAGAAGTTTAGATACTGAAAACGTATTTCCGTCAGGGATAACAGCTTCAATAATGAGAAGCCTTGCTTCTGTCTTCCGGCAGTTGTTCAAAATATCAATACATTTATCATCAGGCCAGTCATGAAGCACATGAGAAAGCAGGTACACGTCACTTCCTTCTGGTATATCGTTGAAAAAATCACATTCCACAGCTTTCATCCTGTTTTCAAGACTGTTTTGCCTTATCGTTTGTTTAACCTGCTCAATTACTTCAGGTAATTCAGCAACAACGGCTTTCAAGTGAGGATGTGCTTTCAGAATTTCAACCATAAGGCTGCCTAATCCACCTCCAACATCTGTAATCGTGTTGATACCTTTGAAATTGTAAGTCTCAGCAATTACTCTGTGAGAAGATGCTGCTTTATAGGCATTTGCTTTGTGAAACAGCTCTGCCTGCTCAGGATTTTTTCCAAACCAGTCAAATGCGGGTTCACCTTGAACTTTCTCAAATGCAGGTTTGCCAGTCTGAATACTGTACAGCAGATTATCCCACATTTTATCATGCCAGTCAGAATGAAACATAAGAGATGCTGACCTCAGTTTTCCTTCCATAAGACATTCACTTAACGGTGTGTTTACAAATATACGGTTATTTGTGATATTATGATTATTGTTTGGCAACAGGTTTGAACCTGATAATTATACAACAAGTTGCATCAATTAAATCATAGGTTGTTCGATTGAACATTCAATTCTGCTCTGTGAACACCGATATTCTTGCAAGTATTTAAGTTTACTACATGTTGCCAGGAGTTATTAACACTCTAATGGTATTTTTGAGTTTATTGAAATGAAATCCCTCAATACTTCACTGTTGTATGTTTTAAGCGGTACTGGCAATACCTTTAAGGTTGCAAACTGGATAAAAGATTTTTTAGAAAAAGATGAAATCAAAACCTGCATTAGCATGATAGAAAATGCAGACTTGCAGAATGATTTTAATAAATCTGACAAGCAACTGGTCTCGATTTTATTTCCCACCCACGGATTTATGCCCCCTTGGTCTATGATTAAATTCCTTTTCAGGATACCACGACAGAAAAATGTTCCTGCTTTGGTAGTTGCTACCCGTGGAGCCATCTGGATAGGACCTGTCAAAATTCCTGGTGCAGCAGGTTTTGCAACTTTTTTTGCTGCCTTGATTCTTTTTTTTAAAGGGTATGACATCCGAGGCTTTTTCAGCCTGGATATGCCTTCCAATTTTATTAATTTTCATTCCAGCCTCACACCTGTTTCAGTAAAACGAATTTCGGAAAAATCTAAAAACAGATTAGATTTCTTTTTATCCCCTATAATGTCGGAACAACGGGTTATTTTTACACTGAACAACCTGTATGAAGGAATATGTGCAAGCCTTCTATTTTGGTTCATTCCCATATTTCCGATTCTCTATTTGATTTATGGTAAATCTTCTATGGCCAAAATAATGTTTGCTAACAACAATTGTGTGTCTTGCGGTATGTGTGCAAGGTTCTGCCCTAATAATGCTATTGAAATGAAAAACCTCTTTGGAAAAAAGCGTCCTTTCTGGACATGTCATTGTGAGAACTGTATGAGGTGCATGGGATACTGCAATAAAAAAGCAGTAGAAGCCGGACACTCTCTGGGAGTTATCCAATACTTCATTGTTACTATCCCTGTATTAGCAAAACTTATCTACTGGTTATCTACCTCAACAGGATTTTCATTTGAGATTAAAAACTACTGGGCAATGGCTTTACTTGAAGTATTCTACTTTTTACCAGCTCTTTTCATATCCTACTGGATATTCTGGATATTAATCCGAGTTCCTTTAATAAATTCTTTCTTCAGTGTGACTACTTTAACCCATTATTTCAAAAGGTTTCATGAGCCGGATACTCGTATTAAAGATTTGGTAAAAGGGAAGAAATGAAAGGGCTATCCACTTAAGGAGCGACACTAATTTGACATTTTCTCAATTCAAGTGGTGCATAACACTTGCAGCTTCAAGCCTTCACGCTATCGCAGAAAATCCTTTAAAATCAAAGGTGTCTCGGCTTAAGTGGATTTCCCCAAAATTAATATACCCGATATTCTATTCCTGCTCGTAATCCTGCTCGTAATCGTAATCGGGAAGGATTACG
>JAUCGD010000559.1 GCA_030377945.1 Desulfobacterales bacterium HSG17
TTATCAATATTTTCGGTACAAAAGACCTAAATAAGCGCCATTATTTTCAATAAGTTCCTTAAAGTCAGATGTACCAATGGGCAAATGTTCTATTTTCATAAATACCTCCTTAATTGCTGAGTGATCAGTGATGAATCTACGATAAACTGATTTTATATATTCGTCAAAGGTATTTTTCTGCCCTGGTGTTATGAAATTATTGCGATATCATACTGGAGTTTCGATTAATTACGGTTTCGCTGCCAGTATTGAAAAATTCAGGAAAGGTACTTTTTTTGAGTGATAAGTACCTACACATAAATTTCATAACAATTTTTGCAGGGGCCTGCCCCTGCAAATGTTGAAAATCTTTTGTTTAGGTGCTTATAAATAAGGCAGGGCCGGTAGCAGGGACAAATCATGCAGTTATTTTGCGGCCTGAAAATTTTTTTAATTGGCAGGTAGGTTTTGGTTTAACGGTCTCCAATAATCTGTGCATTATTGAGGTTTTACCGGTTTTCCTGCGGGAAAGAACAGGTTGCCTGCATGTAAGCAAGCTCTACTTCTGCAACAGATTCAATTTATAATAAAACCCCTGTTTACCCATTAATACATCATGAGTACCGGATTCTATAACCCTGCCTTTGTGCAGCACAATTATATTGTCAGCATTTCTGGCAGTTGACAGGCGGTGTGCAACAACAAATGAAGTTCGGTCTTTCATGAGATTTGAAACAGCTTCCTGGATTTTCATCTCTGTTTCCGAATCAATATAGGAAGTTGCTTCGTCCAGGATAATCAGTTCCGGGTTTCGTGCAAAAGCCCTTGCAATGGAAATAAGCTGGCGCTCCCCGCTGGATATGGAACCGCCCCCTTCAGAAAGAATTGTATCAGGCCCATCAGAAAGCTTTTCAATAATATCCTGACAGTTTGATGCTTTGAGAATTTCTAAAAAAGCCTTATGGGAAATATTATCCTGCTGCTGGATAATATTATTTTTAACACTGTCAGAAAACAAAAACGGGTCCTGTGTTACCAAAGCGATTCTTGACCTCAGATCTGAAACATCCCATTTTTTAATATCCTGGCTGTTTATCAGTATCTGCCCTGAAAGAGTTTCATAAAACCTGATAATCAGGTTAATCAAGGATGTTTTGCCTGAACCGGTCGGCCCGACAATGGCAATGGTTTCACCTGCATTAACCTCAAAGCAAACCCCTTTTAGCACAGGCTCGTCTTTAACATATTCAAAAAACACATTATCAAACTCAATCTTTTCAATCTTCCCGGATTTAATCACATCATTCAGTTTATCCCGGTCTTTTCTCACAGGTTCATCCAGTATCATGAAAATCCGTTCAGCCGAAGACATTGCATTTTGCAGGATATTATATTTTTCAGAAATATCACGTATGGGAGTAAAAAACATCCGCATATATGAAATAAAAGCCACTAAAACACCCAGACTGATATTTTCAGAGATAACACTGCCTCCGCCAAAATAAATCACAAGGGCCAGGGAAATTGAATTGAACAATTCAATAAGAGGCATAAACATTGCAAAGATGCGAATCTGTTCCATACCTGCAAGATAAAATTCATGATTTACTTTTTTCAGTTTTTTATAATTTTGCGCCTCCTGTCTGAATATCTGGATAACCTTGATACCTGCAATGGTTTCTGAAAACCGGGTATTAATCTCCGAGGTTTTTATCCTTAATGTTCTGAAAGCATCCCTTGCCCTGCGCGAAAAATAAAAAGACGCATATATTACAAAAGGCAGAAGGGTAAAGCAGATAAGGGCAAGCTGCCATCTTATGCTCAACAGAACAAGGGCAATTCCCCCAAGTAAAAATACATCTTTAAAAACAAACACAATAACTGAGGTGAACAATTCGTGCATATTCTGTATATCATTGGTGTTTCTTGTAACAAGCCGTCCAATAGGTGTTTTATTAAAAAAAGATATGGGCAGGTTTTGAATATGTGCAAACAGCTTTACTCGCAAGTCGTGCATAATACCCTGACCAGCATATTCCATAATCATGACCTGGATAAAATTAAAAACAAAATTAAGGATGATAATAATGAAAAACACCCCGGCTGCAAGGCTTACGCCGTGAATTTTTTGATTAGTATCCAGAACTATATTTGAATCATGGGGCACAATATATTTATCAATAGCAATCTTGATTA
>JAUCGD010000560.1 GCA_030377945.1 Desulfobacterales bacterium HSG17
TAAGACGGGCTAACACGTCTGAAAGAGCGCCGCTGCTTTCTCCTGCCTGGATAATGCTGCAATATAATGGAGAAAAAGTCTGGGGATGCTTTTTAAAAGCATCATAAAGACTGGCGCCTTCCTTGACATCATTGGACATTGATTTTATAATTGTTTTCAGTTTTTTATCTTCTGTCTGGCTTTCCATTATCTGCCAGAGTTCAATCATGGGCACACCGGCATTAACAAGAGTTTTGAATTGTTTGGTAAAGATTATAATATCACGGATATTTACAGAATTAAATTTATTGAGTATGCCAGACCAGTTAAAAGAAGATTCATTTATTGTTTTAACCTTATATGGAAGAACTCCCATATCCAAGAGTGCGGTATTTATTGCATCCTTTGATACGCCATTTAAGGTGCCTGATATGATATTTCCTTCTTCATTAAAAGCCTGATAAGAATATTTCATACAATTTACTCCTGCTATAACATGACAACTGAACTGGCTTCTTCAATAGTTGTAAGCCCTGATCTTACCTTTTCAGCAGCATTGTCTTTTAATGTATTAAGCTTTCCGATTCTCTGGGCTGAGAGAGTGATTTCATGTGCTGATTTATTTCTTATAATCATATCCTGAATCATTTCATCAATAAGAAGCACTTCAAAAACACCTGTCCGGCCTTTATACCCGGTATTCATACAATTAAAACACCCTTTGGCCTGCACACAGTTTTCACTTTCATTTTTATCAATATTCCAATATCTTAAAGCAGCATCATTAGGTTCAAAAGGTTCTTTGCAAAATGGGCATACCTGCCTGACCAGTCTCTGGGCAATCAATATTAATAAAACGGAAGAAAGAAGAAACGGGGCTATTCCCATATCTAAAAACCTGGTGATGGCTCCTGCTGCATTATTGGTATGAAGAGTGCTTAACACTTTATGACCTGTAAGAGCAGACTGAACTGCAATGCCAGCTGTTTCACTGTCCCTGATTTCTCCAACCATTATTACATCAGGGTCCTGACGAAGTATTGATCTTATCCCGCTGGCAAATGTCATACCTGCCTTACGATTTAACTGGGTTTGCCTTATCTTGTCAACACGATATTCAACAGGATCTTCAAGTGTAATAATATTGACATCCGGCTTGTTCAAATTTTTTAAAATTGAATATAAGCTAGTTGTTTTTCCGCTTCCTGTGGGGCCTGTACTTAAAATCATCCCATAGGGTTTATTTAAAGACAATTCTGTTTTTTGAATATCTGATTCAGACATTCCTATCTGGTCAAGAGAAAAAACCCCGCTGCTTGTATCAAGGAGGCGGAGAACAAGATTTTCACCATGTATGGTAGGTATGGTAGATGCCCTGATATTTATTTCTTTGTGATTCATTTTAACAGTAAAACGTCCGTCCTGGGGGAGTCTTAGAACAGCAATATCCATATTTGATAATAGTTTAAGTCTTGATACTATTGGTAAAATAAGGCTTTTGGGAGGAGAAGGCACATCGTGGAGTTTACCATCTATACGAAATCTTACCTGAACAGAATCTTTTTCAGGACTTATATGGACATCACTGGCTCCTTCACGGGCTGCCTGAGATAAAATTTCATTAACAAGGCGAACAACCGGAGCTTCTTCAGCCATGCCTTTTAATTTGCCTACTTCAAGATCAGGATTCCCTGCCCAATCCGTTACTTCAGACATATCTTCCGAATGCTGGATAGTGTTTATAAATTCATTAATACCAATATTTGCCCCATATATTTGACGAACAAGTTCATTTAGCTCCTGTTCTGCACATACAATTACCTTTACTTCTTTTTCAATATGATCCTCGATAAAATCAATTGCTTCAATGTCAAGGGGGTCTATCATTGCAAGGGACAGTAAATTCCCTTCCAATTTTACAGGTACGACTTGGTGTGTTTTAACAATATCCGATGATATTAATTTGCTGAGATTTTTATCAGGAGGGTATGCTTCAGGTCGGAACCGTTCTATGTTTAACTGTTCACAAAGCATATTAACAACCTGATATTCATTAATAATACCTCTAAAGGTCAGTACCTGCCCCAGTTTCAACCCGGTTTTTTTCTGTTCTTGCAGGGCTTTTTCGAGTTGTTCTTTATTTATAATACCTTGCTTTAATAAAAGATCACCAAATCGTATTTCCATAGGCCAG
>JAUCGD010000005.1 GCA_030377945.1 Desulfobacterales bacterium HSG17
AGTGGTGCCGACCTTGTTGAAAAGACCAACCAGGCCTTTAAGGAGGTTACTGAAAGTTCAGCAAAGGTTGGATCATTGGTTGCCGAGATAAGCTCTGCGTCCAAAGAACAGGCAGAAGGGGTCAGTCAGGTCGCTAACGCTGTAACTCAAATGGACAGTGTGGTCCAGCAAAATGCGGCTGGTTCAGAGGAATTGTCTTCTCAAGCAGGCGAACTGAATAGCAAAGTAGGTATCATGATGGAAATTATGGAAGGTAAAAAAAACAGCAACACTGGTGTTCAGATGAATCGCCAAAATCAAACCAGATTACCCGTGAATCGCCAAAACACCAAATCATTACCTGTGATCGCCAAACAGGAAATCAATCCGGAACAGGTCATTCCTTTTGACGATGATTTTAAAGACTTCTAATGATTGAAAATGACCGGTGGGCCTTATCATATGGCCTACCGGTCATTTGATCGTAAATCATTTTCGGATACAGGACAAGGAGCGACCATGCCGCCATTGCGAACAAAAATCTTGAATGAGGGAGAGCTACCAAACAGCACAGGAGAAATTCATCCAGCATCTGAATTCAAGCAAAAGAGTCGGCCCGAATCCGATAAACAGGAGCTTCTTGAAGCTGAAATACTTCAACTTCGCCAGCAACTATCCGCTTTTTCCCAAAACCATACCAAGGAGATGAACCGCCTCCAAAAAAAGTTCACGGCGGAAATTAAGGACCACGAGCAAACCACTTTTTCACTGAGGCAATCCGAGCAAACGATCCACTCCATTTTAGAGACCATTCCAGATATCATTTATCGGCTGGATGTGGATGGAAATATCACCTTTATCAGCAAGGCCATCGAAAAATTCGGTTACTCGCAAAAGGAGCTGATGGGGAAAAATATTTTTGAGATCATCCATCCCGATGATTATGAAAAAGCATTTTTTAAAATCAACGAACGTCGAACCGGTGATCGCGGCACAAAATCACTGGAAGTTCGGTTGGTAGCTAAATGGGATCAGGTCATCATGTTTGACATCAGAACCGATCCAATACCGGAAACGACTCTGCTGGTTGCTGCCAACGGCCTGTATGCGTGCACGCAAAAAGGAGAAACCGCTTTTTTGGGAACCCAGGGGATTGCCCGTGACATAACTGAGCGCAAAAAACATGAACAGGAAAAACGGGACCTTGAAAAGCAGCTACGCCAGGCCCAAAAAATGGAGGCCATCGGGACTCTTGCCGGGGGGGTCGCTCATGATTTCAACAATATCATTTTTCCCATCATAGGGAATGTGGAAATGGCTTTAGATGAAATCAATGAGGGCAATATCATTTATGAGAATATGACCGAAGTGCTTAAGGCCGCCAATCGCGCCAAAGAGCTGGTTCGACAGATTTTGGCCTTTAGCCGCCAGACGGAACTGGCAAACATACCCATGAATGTCGGCCCTATCATCAAGGAAGCTTTAAAACTCCTGCGGCATTCCATCCCATCAACCATTGAGATCAGGAAAAGAATCAATTCAATTAACGGAATGGTTGTGGCAGACCCGACACAAATCCACCAGATTGTCATGAACCTTTGCACCAATGCCTATCATGCCATGCGCGAGAGCGGCGGCATCTTGGAAATCGTGCTGGAGGAAACCGACTTGACACCCGACAAAACGCCTGCCGGGAGTCATAATATTTCCGCAGCCAAATTACTACGTCTGGCAATCAGTGATACCGGCATCGGTATGGCAACGGAAACAATAGAGCGGATTTTTAACCCCTATTTTTCCACCAAGGGCACTAACGAAGGTACGGGTCTGGGATTATCCGTCGTGCATGGAATCGTTAAAAGCATCGGTGGTCAGATCATCGTTGATAGCGCACCGGGTAAGGGCTCGACTTTTCAGATTTTTTTACCCTTGATTAGCTATATCATTGAGCCGGAGGAAACATTCTTTGATGATAAGGCACCTTTTGGAAACGAAACGATTCTGCTGGTGGATGATGAGGTCCCTATCGTCCGCATGCAGAAAAAAATGCTTTCTCGACTGGGTTATACGGTGATCACACGAACCAGCAGTATTGAGGCGCTGGAAGCATTTCGAGCCAATCATGCAAAAATTGATTTGGTACTCACAGATATGACCATGCCAAACATGACCGGGATTGAGCTTGCCATTGAACTGGGAAAGATCGATCCCGCTATCCCAATCATTCTTTTTACAGGATTTAGCGAAGTCATGAATGCAAAACAATTATCGAGCTACGGCATCCGCGCACTCGTGAAAAAGCCGGTCATTAAAAAGGAAGTCGCCCGAATAATCCGACAAGTGCTGGATGATTCACGTTGCAGCCCTGCAACGGCGAACGGAGTTTATAATGGTGAAGGTTGAATTAAATAAAATATATGGAAAATCGTAATGAGGAGACAATAATGAGTATGAAAAAATTGTTATGCGTAGATGACGAGGAGACTATTCGGATGTTGTTTAAACGCGTTTTTGAAAAGGAAGGGTTCAACGTCCTTATGGCGGATAGCGCAAACACGGCTGTTGGCATCCTTGAAAAAGATAACGTTCAAATTATTTTTACGGATTTAAATATGCCCGGTACAAACGGTTTGGAGCTGGGCCGTAAAATTCGGGCGGACCGCCCCATGGCATTGATTTACGCCATGACAGGGTACTCCTCCTTATTTCAGTTGGCAGATTGCCGCGAGGCCGGATTTGATGATTATTTCATTAAGCCAATCAGCTTGGAGCTCTTGCGTCGAACCGTACATGATTCTTTCACTAAATTGGAGCGGTGGAAAAAGGGAGATGCCGACAATGCAGCCGCTTAAGTTCAGCGAAAAGGAATATTCAATGTTCCGCGACCTGGTTTACAATGAATGCGGCATCAATTTGAGCAATGATAAAAAAGAGCTTTTAAGAGCTCGTTTGGGTAAGCGCCTCCGGCAGAACGGTATGTCTGATTTCAGGCAGTATTATAAATACTTGACTGAAGAGGACTCAGGCGATGAGCTCACTCTGATGCTGGATTGCGTATCCACGAATCTAACGCGGTTTTTCAGGGAGAAAAAACATTTTGAATTTCTTTCAAGCGATGTCTTGCCGGCGATCATAGCGGAAAGCAATGGGAGTCGAAAGCTGAATATTCGCGTGTGGAGTGCCGGTTGCTCCAGTGGCGAAGAGCCTTATTCCTTGGCGTTTTGGTTGTTATCGCAGATCGGTGATGCGTATCAGGCGGATATCAAAATTCTGGCCTCGGATATTTCCACCCGTATGCTGGATTTGGCCCAAAAGGGTGTATATCAAGTATCCAAGACAGATCAAATTCCCTTGGCCATGCACCGGCAGTATCTTCAAAAAGGAGTCGGACAATGGGAAGGCTATTTGCGGGTCAAACCTGAAATTCGACGGTTGATCCAATTCAAGCGCGTCAATCTAATGGACGCGTTTTCCATTCCCGAGACCTTTGATTTTATCTTCTGTAGAAATGTCATGATCTATTTCGACCGTCTTTGCCAGGAAAATTTGATCAACAAGTTTCATACGTGTTTGAAAAACGGCGGATACTTATTCGTGGGACATTCGGAGAGTCTTACCGGACTCAAGCAGTCTTACAAATATGTTCGTCCGGCCATATATCAGAAAATAAAGGGAGGGACAGCATGAACCCGGTAACAGAACCCACAGAGGCGGTGGACGCCCCCTTAGGCGATGATGATATTGAAATCATGACTGATTTTGTCATGGAATCCCTTGAGAATTTGGAAAAAATTGAAATCGGGTTGATTGATCTGGAACAAGACCCGGAGAATAAGGATACCATTAATGATATTTTCCGGCCGTTTCACACCATCAAAGGCGTTTCCGGGTTTTTGAACCTTAGTAAAATGAACCGTCTTTCCCATTGCACGGAAAATCTTTTGGACAGCGCCCGTAATGGTGAATTTGTTATTAGCGAGGAGATTACCGATGTAATTCTTGAATCCGTGGATCTGCTCACAAAAATGATCAAACACTTGGAAGGCATCCTTATCAGCAAAAGCAATGATCTGGAAGGGGACATCGACATTGAGCCCCTGATTAAGAAGATTGAAAAGGTATCCCAGCGGGCAATGACCGGAGAATCAAAACCGCTCGGTGAAATTCTTGTGGATTCCGGTGCCATCAAACTCGAAGACTTGCAAAAGGGGTTGGATAAGCAGCGGGAACAGCCGGGCGCGAAACTCGGTAATATTCTGATGGATGAAAAAATAGCAGAACCCAAAAAAGTTATGGCTGCCTTGCGGGACCAGAAAAAAAACAAACGGTTCGCAGATCTTCAGGTAAAGGTGGATACCCAAAAATTAGACAACCTGATTGATTTGACCGGTGAACTGGTCATTACACAGTCCATTTTAAAACAAAATGATCATGTACAGGCATCCCAAGACACCAAACTCAATCAAAGCATGGGGCAACTGACTAAAATCGTATCTGACCTCCAAAAAACAGCCATGTCCATGCGCATGGTGCCGATAAAAAATACATTCCAAAAAATGGTACGGCTGGTGCGCGATTTGGCCCGAATGTCCGGGAAAAAGGTCGATCTGGATATGAGCGGGGAGGATACTGAAATTGATCGCAATGTAGTGGAACAATTGTACGAACCCCTGGTGCACATGATCCGCAATTCCGTGGATCATGGATTGGAGAAACCCGAGGATCGCCTTGCTGTCGGAAAAGACCAGATGGGCTCAATCCAGCTTAAGGCGTTTCATAAGGGCGGTAACATCGTCATTGAGATTAGCGATGACGGTAAAGGGCTTGACAAAGAACGGATTATCGAAAAAGCCCTTGCCAATAATCTCATTACAGAGGAGCAGACCCTTTCTGATCCGGAAATATTCAATCTGATTTTCCAACCGGGATTTTCCACTGCCAAGGAAATTACTGATGTGTCCGGCCGGGGTGTGGGCATGGATGTCGTTAAAAAAGGGATCGAGAAGCTAAGAGGGCAAGTGGAAATTAAATCCACGCCGGGAAAAGGGTCTACTTTTTTCATATCACTGCCCCTGACATTGGCGATTATTGAAGGGATGGTCGTTCGGGTGGGCGATGAACGCTATATCATACCAACCATGACGATTGTCGAGTCGGTGCGGCCCAGGGAAAAGGAGTATTATACAGTACAGGGGCAGGGTGAAATGATTAAATTCCGGGGAACCTTGATACCCATCCTGCGTCTGCACGAGCTTTTCAATGTGGCAGGTGACACGCAGATCCCTTCCAAGGGAATAGTGGTAGCGGTTGAGTATAAGAATCAAAAACGAGGCCTTTTGCTCGACGAGCTTTTGGGAAAAGAGGAAATTGTGATCAAGAGTCTCGGTGAGACCTTCAAAAATACGAAGGGCATCGCTGGTGGCGCCATTTTGGGAGACGGCCGAATTGGATTGATACTGGACATGGAAGGCCTGTTCGATATCGCATCTGCGGCCTAGCAGATGACGTAATTGTGTAAGGATTGATTATTGAAGAGGCATATAATGCTATCTCGAAAGCACCTGATTAAGTGCCTTTTAATCCCAGTGGTGATTGCACTTGTTTTACTGGGGTCTAAAGTAATTGCTGCCAATAGCCCAGTAAGAAGTCCCCACAGCCTTATCTCTGCCAGTGAAATTGGTTATCCGCCGTTTGCTTTGACCCGGATCGATGGCACTGCTGACGGTTTTTCGGTAGATATGCTGAAGGCTGTTGCCAGGGCTGTCAATCTTAAGGTCAATTTCAAGGTGGCTCCGTGGTATCAAATCAAACAGGAACTGGTAGACGGGCAACTTGATGTGCTTCCCTTGGTTTCATTTTCAGAAGAGCGGGATGAAGTATATGATTTTACAGCCTCTTACTTGCGTATGCATGGCACTGCTTTTGTGCGCAGGGGAGAAAAGGAAATTTACAGTGAGGCTGATTTAAGAGACAAAGAAGTTATTGTAATGCGTGGTGATACCGCTCATGAATATGCGATAAAAAAGAACTTGTCCGACAGACTGATATTAGTCGATAATTATGAAGATGCCATGCAGTTGCTCTCAAAAGGCAGGCATGATGCGATTCTCGTTCAGCACCTCGTCGGTTTGCAGCTTATCAATAAATTGAACATTTCCAATATCGTCAGCATAAATTCATTTCATGAAACCAATCTGAAACCGGAATCAGCACCATTGGGCGGATTTGAGCAAAAGTTCTGTTTTGCCGTGCAGGAGGGTGACAAAGAACTTTTGGCAATCCTGAATGAAGGACTATCGATTGTAATTTCAGATGGAACTTATGATAAATTGTACCATAAATGGTTTGGCCCGATTTTGCCGCAGCCCCAAGTCCCCTTAATGGTAATTGTCAGGTCATTGATCGTATTTACGATCCCCGTATTATTCCTTTTAGCTGCTGCAGGGCTGTGGTATTTGAGGAGTGAAGTCACCCGGAACACCCAAAACCTGACGCTCGAAATTTTTGAGCGTCAGCGGGTTGAAAGGGCACTACGGGAAAAAGAAGTATTTCTGAATTCATTGCTCAATGAGATCCCGATTCCGGTTTTCTATAAAAACAGGCAAGGAAAATACCTGGGATTCAACCGGTCCTTCGAGATCTTTTTCGGCCAGACCAAGGACCAGCTGATTGGTAAAACCATGTTTGATATTTTCCCGCCGGCGCTGGCGGATATTCTTCACACCAAAGATGCGGAGCTATTGGAAAAAAAAGAGGACGTGCAATTCGAATCTCAGATTGAAACCGCCCAGGGAAGTGTTTGCGATACAATTATCAGCAAAGCTCTTTTTCATGACAGTCAGGGAAACGTAGGTGGAATGATCGGCACCATCCTTGACACAACCGAACGTAAGCAGATGGAAAAAACGCTTCGATTGATTGCAGAAACAGGAAATATATCCGACCAGGAATTTTTTAAATTTATGGTTCGTCATTTAGCGATCTCCCAGGATGTAAGGTATGCATTAATTGCACAGATCAACTCGGATGACAGTTCTGTTGCTCAGACGATAGCTGTTTGGGGTAATGGTGAATTTATTGAAAATTTTCAGTATAAACTCGAGGGAACCCCTTGCTCAAATGTACATATGAAAGGCCCCTGTTATTATTCAAACAATATTCAAAATTTATTTCCCGAGGATCACCTTTTGGTGGAAATGGAAGCAGAAAGTTATTGGGGCATTCCATTAACGAATAATAAAAATAAAGTGTTAGGCGTTTTAGCCATTCTGGATGACAAACCCATGGATTCCTCTCCCCAATCGCAATCGATACTAAGTAGTTTTTCTATGCGGATTGCATCTGAAATCGAACGTAAGCAATCTGAAGATGCGCTCTGGGAATCAAAAGATCGATTTCAAAAGGTATTTAACAGTCATTTAGATGCAATTTTTGTTTTAAATATGGAGTATCCGTCACGGATAGTGGAATGTAATAATGCCGCCAGGGCAATTTTCGGATATGAAAACTTTGAAATCATTGGTGAATCGATAGATAAACTGCACATTGACGAAGTCTATTTTAAAGAATTTCAGGGCCAATTAAATACAAATATCGATATGGACGGATGTTTGGAGACGTTCGAATTTTCAATGAAGCGTAAGGACGGAACTATTTTCTCTTCAGAACACACTGAACTAGAATTAAATGATGATAAGGGCAACCGCCTCGGATGGGTTTCCATAATTCGTGATCTAACCGAGAGAAAACAAACAGAGGAGCGTCTCAGGCAAGCCCAGAAAATGCAATCCATAGGCAATCTGGCCGGCGGTATCGCACATGACTTCAACAATATTTTATTTCCGATCGTCGGTATGTCGGAGATGTTAATGGAAGACTTTCCTATTGACAGCATGGAGTATGAAAATTCCCAGGAAATTTTTAATGCGGCTACAAGGGGGAGCGAACTAGTAAAACAAATTCTTGCATTCAGCCGTCAGTCGGGACTCAAGAAAATACCGATCCGGGTTCAAACAGTATTAAAAGAAGTCCTTAAACTGAGCCGTTCAACCATTCCCACGAATATTCAAATTTTGAAGAACATTAAAAATGATTGCGGTCTGGTTTTGGCAGATCCCACCCAATTACATCAAATTATTATAAATCTAATAACGAATGCTTCTCATGCCGTGGAAGGCACCAATGGGAAAATAACCGTCAATTTGGATGAAATTGAAGTGAACCATAACGATTCGGATGGCAATTCTTTTGATCAGGGCCAATATGTCCTGTTATCAGTTGCAGATACTGGTTGTGGGATCGATGAGGCGATTATGAACAGGATTTTCGAGCCCTATTTTACAACCAAGAAACAAGGCAAAGGGACGGGCCTCGGACTGGCTGTTGTGTATGGAATAGTCAATGAACATGCTGGGCAAATCAAAGTTCAGAGTGAGTTGGACAAGGGGACTACGTTTAATGTTTACCTCCCCTTAATGTCTAAAATTCCTGAAATGATATCTACCCAAAAGATAAAAGCCCTTCAAGGCGGCACTGAGCGAATTTTGCTGGTGGATGATGAGGAACCCATTGCGCGACTTGGAAAACGAGTGCTCGAACGTCTGGGCTATAAGGTTACCGATCGAACGAGCAGTATTGATGCCCTGGCTGCATTTAAGGCCCATTCGGGTGAGTTTGATTTGGTCATTTCCGATATGGCAATGCCCAATATGACCGGGGACCAGTTGGCCGCTAAATTGATCTCCATAAAACCAGATATTCCAGTCATCATTTGTACAGGATTCAGCAATACTATAAACTCAAAAAGGGCAATGGAGATTGGTATTAAGGGCTTTCTGATGAAACCAATGGTCAAGTCCGAGATGGTTCAAATGGTTCGAGAAGTCCTGGATGAGGCAAAAAGGGTTAGTTAAAAAAATGGGATTGCGCATTTGGGATCCCATGCTTCATGTCATTTTGGCATAGCCTGTGCCGATTTGACAGAAATCGATTAACCATTTGAAATTATACAATATATATGTTGTAAAACTATTAATAAGTCATAATGACTCATCCGCCTTCCATTGCTCCCCTTTTAATTTTCAAAAGAATTTTAAATTGATTACATTTCCGGTCAAATTGAAACCAGTAGAATTGAGAGCTTTTGTGTAATCACATGCAGTGCAGAAAATGCTCAGCGTATTGGCTGCTAACGGTTATCAGGGTGCTATACGGGCGGTTTTGTCTGAATTCAAGCTTGAAAATTATCGTTTATTTATTCCCATGAATGTGCGAAAAAATGTGTCTTGGTAAACCTTTTGCTTGATATTTGGAATGAAGTAAGTTTTTTTCCTTTACCATTGTTTTCTTTGATTACTTTATGTTCTTTCATTGAAATATGAATAGGGCCTTATTATGGATCAAAAACCAACCTATCAAGAATTGGAAAAAAGAGTTCAAGAATTAGAGCAAGCCGACCGGACGCTCCAGGAAAGCGAATTAAAATTTCGAAGCTATATTTCAAACGCCCCTTATGGAATCTTTGTGGCAGATGAAAAAGGAGGCTACATTGAAGTCAATGATATGGCTGAAATTATTACCGGATATTCCCGGAGTGAACTGCTAAAAATGAATCTGATGGATCTTATTCCAGATGAAGATCACAAGAAAGCCGAGGAACATTTTAATAGGGTTGTTCAAACCGGAAAAGCATCCGGAGATTTATCTTTTATTAAGAAGAATGGCAGTTTGAATTATTGGTCTGTCATGGCGGTTAAATTTGGGGCGAATCGATTTCTTGGGTTTGTAAACGATATCACAAACCGCAAACGATTTGAACAGGATTATCAAACCCTATTCCGTGAAATGCTGGATGGTCTTGCTGTGCATGAAATTATCTGTGATGCGGATGGAGAGCCGGTAGACTATCGTTATCTGGCAGTCAATCCGGCTTTTGAACGCTTGACCGGTCTGGAGGCTGAGAGCATCGTGGGCCATACTGTTTTAGAAGCAATGCCGGGTACAGAATCTCATTGGATCAAGACCTTTGGTCATGTTGCCCTGAGCGGGGAACCGGCCTTTTTTGAGAATTATTCAAAGGAATTGGACAAACATTTTAAGGTGACGGCCTTCCAGCCGATACCCAATCAATTCGCCTGTATTTTTTCCGATATTACGGAGCGGAAACTTGCTGAAGAGGAACGCATGCGTCTCAATTCTGCGTTGGCAGCTAAAAATACCGAGTTAGAGCAAATCGTCTATGTCGCTTCCCATGATTTGCGTACACCATTGGTAAACATTGACGGGTACAGTAAAGAATTAAATTACGCCATCGAAGATCTTTACCGCGTGCTTGATGACAGTCGCATAGCCGAAAACCTTCCCGCCATTACACCCATACTGAAAGAAGACATTCCCGAGGCAATCCATTTTATACGAACCAGTGCATCTAAGATGGATGACCTTCTTACAGGGGTACTCCATCTTTCCCGTTCAGGACGGGCAGAATTAAAAATTGAACCCTTGAACATGAATGTACTGATTTCATCTGTCATTGATTCTATTGAGTTTCAAATCAAGGATTCGGGCGTTCAATTGGAGATCGAAGAGTTGCCGCAATGCCAAAGCGACGCCCTTCAAGTAAATCAGGTATTTTCAAACCTTATCAGCAATGCATTGAAATATCTTGATCCGCATCGTCCCGGAATCATTCGTTTGACTGGATGGATTGATAATGGTGAAAACGTTTATTGTGTTGAGGACAATGGAATTGGAATTGAAGCTGATCGCCTGGGTAAAATATTTGAAATATTTCACCGACTTGATCCGTCAAATAGTGAGGGGGAAGGATTGGGATTGACCATCGTTAAATGGGTGATGAACCGACTTGAGGGAAGGGCCTGGGTGGAATCGGAAATTGGTTCAGGCAGCCGTTTTTTTGTGACCCTGCCGACAGGCAAACATCCAAAATATAAAAAGGAAAATTTATGATGAATAAAGATGTCGTAATACTTGTGGCCGAGGATGATGAAGGCCATGCAGGATTGATTAAAAAAAATCTTTCGCGTTCTGGAATTGTGAATGAAGTAGTTCATTTTAAGGATGGACGGGAAATATTGGACTTCCTTTATAAGCGCGGAAGCGGATTGCATCGTCAATCCGGCATCGCTTATGTGTTGCTGCTGGACATTCGCATGCCCAAAGTGGATGGGGTTCAGGTATTGAAACAGGTAAAATCGGATGCGGAATTACGAATGCTGCCGGTGATCATGATCACCACGACGGATGACCCAAGAGAGATAGAGGCCTGCCATGCCATTGGCTGCAGCAATTACATTACCAAACCGATTGAGTATGATAATTTTGTGAATGCGATTCGTCAGCTGGGATTATTTCTTTCAGTCGTACAGGTTCCTGCCATTAATGGAGACAGCATCAGGTAATGAAAATGGGAACCGGGTATCCAAAAATGATCGATAAAATTATCGCAGCGAAGCGGGTGCTGGTTGTAGAAGATGATGAGGGTTTGAATAAACTGGCTCAAAAAGCCCTGCGCAGATCCGGTTTTGATGTGCAGGGGGTATCCAGCGGAACAGAGGCTATTGATTTGATTACGAGTGACACTCATCAAGTACTGCTGCTGGACCAGCAACTCTCTGATATGACCGGCATAGAGCTAATTCATTTTTTGATTGAACATGATCGTCAGGTACCGTTTGTGGTTATGACAGGGCAAGGCGATGAGAAAATTGCCGTTGAGATGATGAAGCTGGGTGCTGCCGACTATTTGATTAAATCGTTTGATCTATCTGAAATTTTGCCCGAAGTTTTTCATCAGGTTTTTCAAAAGCTGGAAACTGAAAACCGGCTGCTAATAGCGATGGAGGCGCTTCGGATCAGTGAAATAAATTTGCGCGATGCACAGAAGATTGCCCAGCTTGGGAATTGGACCTGGGAGCTAAAAAGCGGTAAGGTGTACTGGTCGGATGAGATTTATAATATTTTTGGTATTGAAAAAAAAATCAAACCCAATTCCGAGAAGATTCGCAAACTAATTATTGATGAGGACTTACTGATTTTTGATGCTGCGTATAAGAAAATTGAGAGCGGAGATTTCCCTGAAAGTATCGATTATCGTATTCACAAGAATGGGGGGCAGATCCACTATTTATCTACTAAAATAAATGCAGTGCATGATGCTGCAGGTGAATTGATTTCGTTAATTGGTACTGTTCAGGATGTCACCAGCCTTAAAAAAATAGAAGAGCAACTTCAACAGAATCAAAAAATAGAGGCCATAGGTACTCTGGCAGGGGGGCTTGCCCATGATTTTAACAACATGCTCAGCATTATTTCCGGTAATGCCTCATATGGTTTATCACAATTAAAGCAAGGTGAGGAATTATTTGATGTTTTATTGGAAATTCAAGAAGGCACAATGCAAGCACAGGCATTGACTCAACAGCTTCTTACTTTTTCTAAAGGGGGTGCACCTGTAAAAAAATTGGCGGACATAAACCAATTGGTTAAAGAGTCCGCCCGCTTTATTACCAGGGGGGCTAAATCACGCTGTGAGTTTAATCTCGCGGAAAATCTATACGCAGCAGAGGTTGATGCCGGCCAAATCAATCAAGTCATCGGTAATCTTGTCATCAATGCGGATCAGTCCATGCCGAATGGCGGTGTTATACGATTATGTACTGAGAATAATGAAATCCAAGATCAAAATGACTTTGCCATACCCGGGGGGCACTACATTAAAATAACCATTGAAGATCAAGGTTTAGGTATCCCGGAAAAGCATCTTGCAAATATTTTTGATCCTTTTTTTACTACCAAGCAAATGGGCAGTGGTCTGGGACTGGCAACAGCATATTCGATCATTAAAAAACATGACGGCTGTATTTCCGCTTCTTCTGAGAGTGAAAAAGGAACTGTCTTCACTATTTACCTGCCTGTTTCGTTAAAGTCGGTTACCCAAGCCGAGGACAAACAAGAACCCAGACACACCGGTCATGGCAAGGTCCTGATCATGGATGATCAGGAATCGATTTTAAAGATCGTTGGGAGAATGCTGAACCGCATGGGCTACGAGACCGCATTTGCAACAGATGGATTCCAAGCCGTTGATATATACCGTCAAGCTAATCAAACCAATGCCCGGTTCGATTTGGTTATTCTTGACCTTACGGTTCCGGGTGGCATGGGAGGAGCCAAAACGGTCATAGAATTGTTAAAGCTTGACCCCAATGTAAAGGCCGTTGTTTCCAGCGGTTATTCCAATGACACCATTATGGCCGATTATGAGGATTATGGTTTTTGCGGTGTTATTCACAAGCCTTTTACAAAGAGTCAATTGGCAGATCTATTGAACAAGATTTTAGGTGGAAAAAAATAATTTTTATCATGAACAAAATTTTAAAAAATAATTCGAGGGGTTTTGGATGAGGGCTGATTTTATTCGTACTGAAGGATAACAAATGATGATGAATACTCTTTTAAATAAAAGTATTAAATCTAAATTTTTTAGTAATATGATTATCCTCTCACTGGTTTCCATTGGACTGTGGTGTGTGATTTGGATACACGATGAATATTCCACATTCAAATCAGAGTCGGAATCGTTGCGGTTGGAATATCTTGAATCTCAAAAGGAAGTGCTCAAGTCCGAAGTAAAAAGCGTGGTTCGATATATCAGGTATATGATGAATCAAGCCGATCAGGAAATGCAACGCACCCTTAAGGAACGTGTCTATGAGGCCCACGCAATAGCGTTAAACATATTCCAGCAAAACAAGACGTCCAAAACTCTTCCGGAAATCGGCAACATGATCAAAGATGCTTTACGGCCCATTCGATTCAATGCCGGGCGGGGATATTATTTTGCTGTTTCAATGGATGGCGTCGAGCAACTGTACCCCATAAAACCGGAATTTGAGGGGCAGAACCTGATTGATCTTAAAGACTTGAAAGGAAACTATGTAATACGGGATGAAATTGAAATCATAAAAAAATCCGGAGAAGGCTTTGTTACAGATTATTGGAGCAAACCGAATAAAGATGCGGCACTGCTTTTTCCAAAAATATCGTTTGTCAAACATTTTGCGCCGTTGGATTGGTATTTCGGAACTGGAGAATATCTTGTTGATGCTGAGATGCAAAATCAACATGAAATACTCAACCGTATTGCAGGCCTTAGATTTGGATTAGATAGCTATTTTTTTGGGAGTACATTTAGTGGAGGGTCACTTTTTTCAAACAGTAAAATTACCGTAGGTGGCAATAATATATGGGGCCTGACTGATCCCAATGGAGTAAAAATTATTCAGGAACAACGAAGGGTCGCTGAGGACCCTGAGGGCGGCTTTGTTCACTATTCCTGGCATAAATCAGATGTATTAAGTCCGTCGCCTAAAATTTCATATGTTCTAGGGGTTCCTGAATGGGAATGGACCATAGGTGCCGGCGTTTACCTGGATACGATTGAAAATGCAATTTCAAAAAAAAGAGAAGCAATGGAAAACGGTCTTAGAACGAAAATCATCAAAAGCATTTTTATTCTGATGCTGCTTTTAGTGCTGATTTATTTTTGGTCTAAACGTATTTCAAATCAAATGGCAAAAACCATTGAAATCTTCTCGTTATCTTTAAAAAAGGCAAACACCGACGAAATAATGATAAACTCGAGTGATCTTCATTTACAGGAGTTTAAAATGATCGCGGAGTTGACCAACGAAATGGTGATAGACCGCTTGCAAGTAGAGAAGGCATTGCGGGAAAGTGAAGAGAAATTTCGGGGTTTTGCCGAGCACTCACTTGTGGGTATCTATCTTATTCAAGCCGGCATCCTCAGATACGTGAATCCAAAATTTGCTGAAATCTTCGGTTACACCGTTGAAGAATGCCTTGATAATATGTCTTTTCACAACCTTGTGCATCCAGATGATAGACCCACAGTCGAAGAACAGGTTCAAAGGAGAATATCCGGAGAAATAAAATCCGTTCAATATACTTTTAACGGGTTAAAGAATGACGGCCGCATAATCACTGTCGAGGTTTTCGGCTCCTCCATAATTGTTGACGGTCAGTCGGCAGTCACCGGAACGCTGTTGGACATTACCCATCGTAAGCGGATGGAGGCAGATCGAGAGCGCTTACTGACAGCCATTGAACAATCCGCGGAAACCATTATGATTACAAATAATGAAGGTGATATGCAATATGTGAATCCAGCTTTTGAGCGGAACACCGGCTATTTAAGAGAAGAGGTGATGGGAGAAAATCCGCGAATTTTGAAAAGCGACGAGCAAGATGAATTTTTTTATCAAAAAATGTGGCAGACGATCACGGCAGGGGGGGTCTGGCACGGCAGGTTGGTCAACCGAAGAAAGGACCTCTCATTATATACAGAGGAAGCAACGATTTCACCGGTGCTTAATAGTGAGGGGGCAATTATAAATTTTGTGGCGGTTAAGCGGGACATCACCGATATGATCGCAATGGAGGAAAAATTACGTCAATCCCAAAAAATGGAAACCATCGGCACGTTTGCAGGTGGTATTGCCCATGATTTCAACAACATCCTTTTTCCCATTGTCGGTCATACGGAAATGCTGCTGGATGATATCACTGAACAAAGCCCTTTATATGACAGCCTTGTTGAAATTATGAATGGAGCCATGAGGGCAAGAAACCTCGTGAAACAGATCGTTACATTTTCTCGCCAAAACAGGAATGAAGTCAAACTGGTGAAGATTCAGTCGGTCATCAAGGAAGCATTAAAACTTATCCGGTCAACAATTCCGGCGACTATCAGCATAAAACAGGATTTTCAGACCCATCCAATGATCATTAAAGCAGATCCCATCCAAATTCATCAGGTTGTGATGAACCTTGCCACCAATGCCTATCACGCCATGGAGGACACCGGCGGGATACTGGAGGTGGGTTTAGAGCAGATCGAATTGGACCAGCAAGACAGATTGAAGTCAGGGTTGAAGACAGGCATCTATGCTTGCTTAACCATCGGCGATACCGGTATCGGAATTGACAGCCAGTCAAAGGGAAGAATTTTTGATCCGTTCTTTACCACCAAAGAGCCGGGTAAAGGTACGGGTATGGGGCTTTCCGTAGTACACGGCATTGTAAAAAAAATCGGTGGCGATATTCAAGTGAACAGCGAACCGGGTAAGGGAACAGAATTTCATGTATACCTACCGATGGAAATGAGTCATGCCCTACCAAAGAATTCCAAGATATCCGATCCTATCCAGGGCGGAACTGAACGAATTTTGCTTGTGGATGATGAAAAGGCCATCGCGATTATGGAAAAGCGGATGCTCGAACGATTGGGGTATCAGGTCGTTTCACACACAAGCAGTTTGGACGCATTAGAGACTTTCAGGGCGGATCCTTCTAAATTTGATATTGTCATTACAGATAACTCAATGCCCAACTTGTCTGGTGACCAACTGGCATCTGAGTTGATTACAATCCGTGCTGATATTCCCGTGTTGCTGTGCACCGGGTTCAGTGGGAAAATTTCTGATGATAAAATTGAAGCCATGGGAATTAGGGGCTTTTTGATGAAACCTGTCGTAAGAAAGGAACTTGTTCGAAAATTGAGAGAGGTGCTGGATAACAAAGAAAGCGCCCCTCGTTAAACAAATTAGTTTCGCTGCCTGCAAGAGTGGATTTTAATTGAACCTTAAAATTAATCGTCCAGACTTCTTTGAGAATTGAAGGTTTTCTTATGAATGCTCAAAAAATGGATGCAAACTCAACTGAGCCTATACATAGTGTCACTATAATTGTGCGCTATGCTTCATTAATAGTCATCATTTGGACGTGCCTTATTGCCGTTTCTTGTCTTTGGAGTATTCAACAACGAAAAGTAACGACAACCGCACTGATGACCAAAGAAGCGCATGCGCATTTCAACAAGGATGTCTCGATACGCCTATGGGTAACCTCGCATGGTGGAGTTTATGTTCCCACAGATGAAAGGACCCCGCCCAACCCGAATCTGAAACATTTGAGTGAACGTGATATTTCAACCCCATCGGGCAAGAAATTAACCCTGATGAGCCCGGCGTATATGCTCCGGCAAATTATGGAGGATTACTCGAAACTCTATGGTATTAGAGGCCGTATCACCAGTCTGAAACCTTTCAGGCCTCAAAACGCCCCGGATGAATGGGAAAGGTCCGCCCTTACAGCATTTGAAAACGGAGTGGAAGAGGTGTTTGAATTTGTCGAGATCGATGGAGAACCCTACCTGCGTTTAATCCAACCCATGATAACAGAACAGGGTTGCCTGGAATGCCATGGTTATCAGGACTACAAGGTTGGCGATGTTCGAGGCGGTGTTGGGGTGTCGGTTCCCATGTCGCCTTATCTTATTCACGAGCGCAGGGAAATAAGGCAATTCGTGATAACCCATATTTTGGTATGGTTAATCGGAATCGTCGGCATTTATTTTGGTTTTCTGGGAGTGAGGCGCTATTTTATAGAGCACAAACAGAATGAAGAACGATACAGGCAAACAGTTGAAATCTCAATTGATGGTTTCTGGATTATTGATACAAAGGGAAAATTGCTCAGCGTAAATGCTGCTTATTGCAATATGATCGGCCATAGCCGGGATGAGCTTTTAAACATGTCTGTTTTAGATGTTGAGGCATTGTTTTCACAAGCAGAAATAGAGCAACGCATAGAAGAAGTTATAAGGCAAGGAAGCGGTAGGTTTGAAACCAAGCATCAGCATAAAAACGGCAATATTATTGATGTAGAAATTAGTACAACCTACACAAAAGACGGTAGTGATGTATTCTTTGTATTCATTCGTGATATCACGGAGCGTAAGCTGTCGGAAAATTTACTCCTTGAGAGCGAGCAAAGGTTCAAGTCATTATTTGACAACGCACCATTGAGCTATCAATCATTAGATGGAGAAGGCTATTTTACTGAAGTAAATGAAACCTGGTTGAATTTATTAGAATATACAAGAGAAGAGGTGATTGGTAGAAACTTTAGTGAATTACTGCACCCTGATTGGCAAGATCATTTCAAAGCTAATTTTTCAAAATTTAAAGCGGTTGGAGAAATTATGGGTGTCGAATTTGAGATGAGAAAAAAAGGCGGCTCTTATATATCGATATCGCTTCAAGGAAAAATTGGCCGTACCTCAAATGGGGAATTCAAACAAACCCATTGTGTTTTTAAAGACATCACCCAACAAAAACAAATAGAAGAAGAAAATAAGGTTCTCGAAAAAAGACTCCAGCAATCTCAAAGGATGGAATCCATCGGCAATCTGGCCGGTGGAATTGCCCATGACTTTAATAATATATTGTTCCCGATCATCGGATTTTCTGAAATGCTCATGGAAGATCTTCCTGAAGGCAGCATGGGGTACGAAAATGTCCAAGAAATTTTACAAGCCGGTAAAAGGGGGCGAGATATCGTAAAACAGATCCTTTCCTTCAGCCGCCAGACAGAACACGAGATGCTGCCCATTAAAGTACAGATGATTCTAAAAGAAGTCCTCAAGTTGAGCCGTTCGACAATTCCGTCTAACATCGTTATCGATCAAGATATCCAAAATGATTGCGGTCCGGTAAAGGCAGATCCTTCACAAGTGCACCAGGTCGCCATGAACCTCATCACCAATGCTTATCATGCTGTTGAACAAACAGGCGGAAAGATATCCGTACAGCTACGGGAAATTATTTTAGCAGAGGATGACTTTGCAGCTATCTCCCTGTCTCCAGGTAAATATGTAAGGATATCATTTGTCGACACCGGGTGCGGCATCGGCGCAGATGTGATAGACAGGGTTTTCGACCCATATTTCACAACCAAAGCACAAGGAAAGGGAAGCGGTCTTGGACTTGCCGTGGTTTACGGAATCATCAAAGAGCATGATGGGGATATTAAAGTTTACAGTGAGGTGGGAAAAGGTACTAATTTTACTGTATATCTACCTCTAGTGGCGAAATCCTCTCCAATTGTTTCGGCTTTCAATGTGAAACCCGATGAAACCGGCACAGAAAGGATTCTGTTGGTTGATGACGAAGTCCCTATCGCTAGACTTGAAAAACAAATGCTGGAACGACTCGGCTACCATGTGACCTTCTGTACAGCCAGCTTAGAGGCATTGGGAATTTTTAAGGGGAATCCGGATAAATTTGATTTGGTTGTTACGGACATGACAATGCCGGATATGACGGGTGATAAACTCGCCAAAGAGTTGATTTCAATCAGGCCGGATATACCGATTATCATTTGTACCGGGTTTAGTGAAATGCTAAGCGATGAAAAATCAAAGACCATTGGTATAAAAGGATTTTTAATGAAGCCGGTTGTTAAATCTGAACTGGCCCAAAAGGTCCGGAAGATCCTGGATGAGCCTAAAGGGCACCCTGGTGATTGATCCCCCCCCCGTCAATTTGGCATAAAGTGGCATTTTTAGCATTGTTCCTAATGTGTTGAATTTTATTGAAAAATTGGTCGTTTGCTTTGTGACAGTGTCATTATGGCGCAATCCTATTGATTTTTCAGTCTTTTCATGTAGTTCGCTTTTACCCCTCCCATTGTTGTAATCGGTTTATCAAAAACAAGTTATTAGTATTGTGTCGATTCATAACGTGATGTTTTTGTTGTATAAAAATCTCTGAGGATGTTCCATCCACATCAAAATTAAATGAATCCAATAAAAAATTAGCATACTAAAAATATTGGCACGTTTTGTGCATAATAAAATTGGATTCCGTGGAAACAGGGTAATTAGGAGTGATGAATGAACCAGAGATAAGTTCTCGTGGTTGATGATGAAGCATCTATCCGGAATATGTTGGAGCTTGTTTTCATAACGCCGGATATATCGCCGATGTTGCTGCAAACGGGGAACAGGCCACGGTGCAGGAATATCATACCCGGTGATATTTTTAGACCTTCACATGCCGGAAATGAGCGGTCTCAAATTGTGCGGCCTGATTCGCCTAGATCATCCCAAGGCTTCAATTTTTGCTATTATAGGATATGCATGCCTTGTTTGAACTGGCGGATTGCCGGGAAGCCGGTTTTGATAACTATTTCAGTAAGCCGGTGAAATTGAAAACAATTGTTGATGCAGCCGATGGTGTCTGGGTCAAAATGAAACACAGAGTGGATCGGGCTGAGAGCCCGTTGCAAAGGGAGGCGGTAAGACCATGAAAACTGTGCTAGTCATAGACGATGATTTACAAGTGCGGGGTTACTTGGCGCGAATGTTACAAAAAGAAGGTTTTTCGGTGATGACGGCTGAAAATGGGCGGCAGGCTGAGGAGCATTGGACCATAAATTCTTTTGATTTGGTGATTACGGATCTTTACATGCCGGAAAAAGAAGGCATTGAGATCATTCAAGCGCTGCGTATAGATTTTCCGGATACTAAAGTTATTGCAATTTCGGGGGGTGGAGGAGGTTTGGGTCCTTTTTATTCACTGAAAACCGCTAAATTCGTAGGCGCTGACCTCGTGTTGGAAAAACCAGTGGGGAAAGCTGAAATTTTAGCTGGAATACAATCCGTTTGGTAATTATTACTTATAAGGCTATTGATGGAACAGGCATATTCGACATCAAATGAGTGCTTGGCAAGGGGCATCGGATCACTTGATCTAACTTAAATTCTTTATCATCTGCCCAACACGGTCATGGTGGTGGACGCAGTCGGGCAAGTTTTGTGGTGCAACCGTTTTGCGAATAGTATTGCCGGGCTGGATGATAAGGCATTGTAAAATTGTCGATCCGGCGAAATATTGGGCTGTGTGCATGCCCTTGAAACCATCGGTACTGTCTGTCATGAAATGAATCAGCCTCTGATGGCGGGCTTGGGGTATGTTGATCTCTTGGAACAGGATTTTGCAGAAACCAAAATAATTAAACACCTTCGGGAAGAGGTTGAAAAATTGAGTCTCACTACCAAACGTCTTCTCTCCATCAGTCATTACCACACCGTAAATTATGCAGGCACAAATACGCGGATATTGAGCCTGGTTCAACCCTCGGACGGAGATAAATAATGAATTCATAAAAATATTCCCATTCCCCCCATATCAGCCCCACCCCTTCAGACGTCTTAATCGATGGGTTTGATCCGTTTATTTAAAATTGTGACATTTGTCGATCGCATCAATTACAGTAAATTATCAGTACAGACATCCTACAGGGGAGAAGTCCGTTCATGAACAAATGTTTCCGCTTTATGGTTTTCTTTTTTTCGAGTTTCGTACTATCGGCAAATATCTGGGCACTTGAGATGGATTTGCAGAAATTTATCGCTCAGGGGCAGGCATTGCACGAAGTTTCGGATGAGGTCCAAAAAATGACTTTCTTTCTTTATGATATCAGGAAAGGGATGGCCGGGGACCAACGTAAACTGGAAAAGAAAATAAAGATGACATTATGGAGCAAAAAATTCGGGGAGGATCAACACCGTTTTCTTCTAGCAGCAACCGAACCGGCGGATATGGCGGGCATGGCCATTCGAATCCGGCAGCACAAGGATCAGCCCAATGATTTATGGTTGTTTCACCCAAAAGAACAAAAAATGCAGCGACTGGATGCCGGACGAGCGGACCAATTTCTTTTGGGTACGGATTTACGGTTGGATGATTTAACCGATATGGACCCTGAAAAATTTAATTATCAAATGCTGGGGGCTGAAACCCTGGAACATGACGGCCAGTCATTCAATTGTCTGAAAATTCAAGTGACATTAAATGCCGATGCAGGCGCAAGACCGCAAAGAATAATTTGGTTGGAGGAGAAGCGTCTGGTGGTTTTAAAGGTCGCAGAAAAGGGAAGCAATGAACAGTTAATCCGCACCTTGACCTTTCACGGGTACGAGAACGTGAAAGCGGCAGCCTGGAGGCCGAGTCGAATTTTAGTTATTCATCATCAAAACAAACATTTGACCCTGGTTAAAATCAATTCCCGAACTATCAACGGCAATCTGGACGATTCGATTTTTGAAGAACGCTTTATCCTCAAGGGGCGGCATTTAAAATAGAGGCATTGTTCTATAAAAGCTGTATATTTGGCCATACTCCCTAAAGCCAAGCCCACAACGACAGCGGTTACTCCAGGACGTTGTCTTCAGAATTTTTCACGAGCACCCTAAAGAGACTGCCAAGTTCCGGTTTGGGGTATTGCTTAATGTGATCATATTCCCCCTTAATGTTTAGTTGTCTGTCAGAAGAATATCCTGCTTTATTCTTGATTAGTAAACAGTAATTGGAGTCACAAGTAACCCCTATATTGCTAAATTTTATAGCAATATTCGGGTGGTTAATTTTATTATACGCGCTAATGTCTTGAATATGAAAAATTTGAAAGCTTTATGATAGAAAGGGAGTTGGAATGCATTCATACAATTATTCCCAACAATCGGACGATTACAAAAGAATCGAAAAGGCCATTCAGTATCTAGAGGCTAATTTTAAATCCCAACCGACACTGGAAAAAATTGCAGAAAGTGTTCACCTTAGCAAGTATCATTTTGATCGTATCTTTAAGCGGTGGGCAGGAATAAGTCCGATTCAATTTCAACAGTATATGACACTTGCTTATACAAAACAAAAACTGGCCGATTCCAAAAGCCTACTTGATACAGCCCTAGATGCAGGCCTTTCAGGTCCCAGTCGCCTCCATGATTTATTTGTCACCTTCGAGGCAATGACACCTGGAGAATTTAAAAAGCAAGGGGCGGGATTGGAAATATTTTATGATTTCTGCGACTCTCCGTTCGGCGAATGTTTGCTTGCCATTACAAAACGAGGCATCTGTCATCTTGGATTTGTAAAAGGAGATAGCCGCCTTGATGCGCTGAACCAGTTATATGAAACATGGCCTGGAGCCGTTTACACTGAAAAGAATGAACCCATCAATTTAATTGCAAAGGATATATTCAGATATGATAGAGATCAAAAATCAAGTCCTTTCAATTTACACCTTAAAGGTACAAACTTTCAAATAAACGTATGGAAAGCGCTACTCGGCATTCCCGAGGGTTTGGTAGTAAGCTACCAAGACATTGCCGTCCATATCGGACGTCCCAAAGCATTTCGAGCTGTTGCAAGCGCAATTGCCATCAATCCCATTGCTTACCTAATCCCTTGTCATCGCGTGATTACAAAATCTGGAAAAATCAATCAATATCGCTGGGGATCTGTTAGAAAAAAGGCGTTGATTGGATGGGAGGCCGCAAGATCGGCATAAAATTCATTTATATATCTAAACTTGTCCATACGAAAGATGCTGAGGTGAGGACTATGAGCATTCGTGCTCGGGCACAACAACGGTTTTTGTCTATCCGGTTGATACGAATCGATATAAACGGAAAAGACAGTTTTCGTTCAAGCGTTATTTAGGGATTTTAAGCAAGTGGTGAGTCGCCTTCTTTGTCGTATGCTTTCAATTTGCGTTGCAGGGTGCGCAGGCCGATGCCAAGAGACTTGGCCGTCTGAGTACGATTGCTGTTACAGCGGGAAAGGGCGGAAAGAATATGTTGCTTTTCCATTTCCGCAAGGGAAATATTTGTTCCGAGGCAGTCACTGGTGGAGCTTTGGTGAAAGAGCTCTTTGTCAAAAGCAGTAGGGGAGAGTACATCACTTGTCTCGCAAAGGACCGCACCGGCGATCATATTTTCCAGCTCCCTCACATTTCCCGGGTAATCATAAGCAATGAGGGCTTGTTCAAGATCTGCTGTGAGACGACTAATGGTTTTTCCTGTTTTAGCCAGGTGAATGGATAGATAATGTCGCACCAAGGGCAGAATATCATTTTTTCGTTCTCGCAATGGCGGTATATGGATATGGGTTGTATTTAGGCGATGATATAGATCAGCCCGAAATTCGCCGTTTTGGATTTGCCCATGGATATCCCGATTGCTGGCCGCTATAATTCTTACATCGATTCTCTTTTGTCGCGTACTGCCCACGGGATAGAATTCTCCTTCCTGAAGAACCCTCAATAGCTTTCCCTGGAGAGAGAGATCCAGTTCTGTGATTTCATCTAAAAATAGAGTCCCGTGATGGGCGGCATCAAAAAAACCGGTTTTGCTTCGATCTGCACCGGTAAAAGCGCCTCGCATGTGACCAAAGAATTCCTCTTCAAATAAAGTAGAGCTAAAGGCCGCCATATTGACCGGTATGAAAGGAAACCCGGAACGATCACTAAGGTTGTGGATGATGCGGGCAATCCGTTCTTTGCCGGTGCCGGATTCCCCGGTGAGAACAACGCGGTAATCTGTGCCGGATACGTTCTCCACCTGATGAAAGATCAGGGCCATGCTTTCATCAGCGGCAATCAATTCTGAAAATGCTTTCGGGTATTTGAGATCTGCGAATGAGGGGCGATTTTCCCATAAATTGATACCACGTCGAAGACGATACCGTTCCAAGGCATGGTTGATACAAATCAACAATTTTTCACTGTCCAAAGGCTTTACTAAATAATCAAATGCCCCGAGTCGCATGGCCTTTACTGCGATGGAAACATCATCCATGGCGGTGATCATGATGCATTCTGTTTCAGGGGACAGAATCTGAATTTTTTCCAATAATTCCAAACCGTTCATCCGCGGCATATTGATATCGATCAGGACTGCCTGAAAAGTATTTTGTTCCACAAGTTTCAGGGCGGCCAGGGGATCGCTTGTTGTTTCCGGTTCGGGAAGACCTGATTTTAAGATGGTAGTACTGATGCTTAAAAGCAATCCGATATCATCATCAACGATGAGAATGGGAGCAGGGTGAGGAAGCATGGTTTCCTTCTATTCTTTTAATGACATTGTGAGTTTTTCGATCGTATTTGTAAAATGTTTGATACTGACGGGTTTTTCCAGGATATCAGTAAATCCCAGGTCCTTGATTTCATTGAATTCGGGTGTGTCCGTATGCCCGGAAATGATCAGGACTCGGATATCTGCCAGATCCGGTGAGCGCATTAACGTACGGCAGACCTCCAATCCGTCCATTTGAGGCATGCGAAAATCCAGAATTAGCAAATCAGGATGAAAACGTCCAATTTTAATCATGGCTTCAACCCCATTTTCCGCTTCCTCAATGATGTAATGGGGCATATTCCTAAAGGCATGGATTAAAAGTCGGCGAATGCTGGGTTCATCATCGGCGATGAGTATTTTGATAGATGCTTTTGGAGGAGTTACGGGAAAATCTACTGTAAATCTGGTTCCTTCCTCCTTTTTCGATTCGAATCGAATATTGCCGTCATGATTTTTTACCAGATTATACGTAACGGAAAGACCCAATCCCGTCCCACCGGAATTTTGTCGGGAAGTTACAAATGGATCGAAAATACGCTCAGCGATTTCCGGAATGATACCACAACCCGTATCCTCAACCTGTAGAACAACATTGTTCTCATCATCGCTTGTTCCGGTTTCGATTGTAATCTGTCCTGAATGGGGCGAAATAGCCTGACAGGCATTGACCACAAGATTCATGATGATTTGTTCAATGGCCACGTCATTGGCTTTGATTTCCGGTAATTTTTCGGAAAGTTTCAGATTCAATTCGATATTTTGTTTATGAATAGTGGATTTGGCCAGTTGGAGGGCGTTGTGCACGGATTGATTGAGGTTAACACTTTTTTTTGCCAAGACATCCTGCTGACGGGCGAAGTTTTTTAATCCCGCCACGATCTGGACGATGCGATCAGCGGCAAGCCCCATATCCGAAAGCAGGGTATCCATTTTTTTGTCCAGGTAATTGAAAGGCAACCCTCCGATTTTTTGATCCTGATGTGCCCCAAGGGCTTGTCGTACAATGGGAAGCGCATCCATCCAGATTTCTTTGAACAAGGGTACGTTTAATGTAATGAGATTGATGGGGTTGTTGATTTCATGGGCAACACCGGCCACCAGGGTTCCCAAGGATTCTAATTTTTGGGCCTGAAACAATTGCTGTTCCCGTTGATATAAAAGATTTTGAGTCTCTTTTTGGGTGGAAATGTCCAGGAGAACACCGATGATACGGCTATCTGAGCCGGTGGATTCAATCCAGCCGGCTTTCAGAATGAACCAGTGAAAATCCCCTATTTTACTTTTAAGGCGAAGTTCAAGTACAATTTTTTTCGTTTGCCGGTGATATAGCGCTGAAAGGTTTTCCTGGATTTTGGATCGGTCGTCGGCAGGGATTAATGCCAGAAACGTATCAAGTCTTGGATCAATGGTCGCGGGGTTATAACCCAACTGCTCCCAGAAGATCGAATCTATGACCAATCGACCTTCATCGGGGAACCAGTCCCATAAAACGACCTGGGCCGCTTCCAGTACAGCTTGATATCGTTTTTCAGTTTCTCGGATATCCTGTTGGTGCACGGTGGTTTCCCCTGTTAATTTTGGCTCTGCTATCATCATTTTCAGATAATTTGGTTTTATATTTTCAAGTTTTGTAATTGGCAGTATCTGTATCGCATTACAATAAAAAAGCCGCCTTTTTAAAATGAATTTAAAAAAGCGGCTTTATATATACTGAATGATTCGAGTGGTATAGGTTTATAACGGCCACCCACAATCAGAAAAGCTTAATAGGCGCAACCCGGACAGGCATTATTCCGCATACCGCGACCACCGCCATTGGTACCGCGATTTCCCTTTCGGCCAAAACCCATGCCCGAAGCTTGGCTGGCCAATTCCGGAAATCTCTTTTGCAATTCAATGCGATGAGCCAATTGTTCTTGCGCCATTTGAGCACTCAAATCAGAGATTTCCGATTGGATGGATTTGGCCATTTTTACATCTGGGTTTTCTTTGGCCATTTCCGCTGCCAGGGCCAGATTTTTCTGATAAAGGTTGCTGCGCAATTTTTCGGTTGCCTGAAAAAAAGCCTGCTGCTCTTTTTGCAGTTCGGTTATTTGAGCATCGCTCAGATTTCCGTACATGTTGTTCATTCCCCAACTGCCGCGATTATTACCGCTGTTTTGGCCGTTCATCATACCATAGCCCCGTCCGGCAAAACTGATGCTTGAAAAACCGACTGCTACGAAAAGTGAAAGCCCAATGACCATCAAAGTCCATTTTTGCTTTTTCATGAAATTTCTCCTCTTTAAAGGTGAGTGGATATTGTTAATCGGCTTTTACGCCTGCTTAACGCTTTATAAGAGCAATCCCGGTGCCAGTTTTGGAGAAAAGGTCAGAATAATTTTAACATATTGAAAATAATAATATTTATTGATTTTTCAAAAAGTCGTTCAGGATGGTTAGGAGTGAGAATGGATAGTAAATATCCATTTGGATGCTTTTGCTTGAGATTCAGCTGGATAATTAGTATCCAACTTGAATGATTTTCATTAAAAACAGCAAGAACTCTAAGCTGCTATGCCTCCCACTATAGGCAATTTGTACCCTTTAACAAGGGTTTGGCATCAAACCTGCTATAACAGCTACTGTTCCTACTTTTTTGTTATAAGGGAATCATTGATTTGCTCATATTTTTTCAAAAGGCGGCGTCATGCGAAGAAGGCTTGCTAACAACAATCGGCACTTGATGTTTATCGCGATCATCGGAGCGAGCCTTGTGTTGTTTCCCATTGTTATGGCCTTGACCATTAGCAATATGAGGCAGGAAGAGCGGCGCAATACACAATTGCTGGTGGAAAAAGGGGCGGCTTTGATCCGTTCTTTTGAAGCAGCCACTCGTACTGGTATGCGTAGTGCTATGCGCGGGTTTCAATTGCAAATTTTGCTTTCGGAAACAGCGGATCAGAAAGACATCGTTCATATTCTGGTTACGGATGATGTCGGGAACATTGTGGCCCACAATGATGTTTCAAAAATCGGTTCCGCATATGATCCGGATTTGGACTATGCCCGTTTGTCTGAAGGCGATGTCTTGCAGTGGCGCATTCAAGCCCAGGGCTCTGATCAACCTGTTTTTGAGATATACCGTCGGTTTACGCCCCTTCACCACCCGCACCGAAAAATGCGGAACATGATGCTTGGCCAAGGCGGGCGGGCATTTGAGGACAAGAATCCTGCTGATCCGAAAACCAAGCAAGTCATTTTTGTGGGTCTGGACATGGCATCCATTCGTTTGGCCAAAACAGCCGCCGTAAAGAATGCCGTTATTTTAGGAGTGGTTTTATTAATATTGGGTTTCACCGGATTTTATTTTTTATTTTTTATTCAGGATTATCGAACCACACAGACAGCATTGAAACGGATTAAGGCCTTTTCCGATAATGTGGCAGACAAGATGCCCATGGGGTTAGTGGCTTTAGACCATACGGGGCGGATCATGAACTGGAACCAGCAATCCGAACAATTTTTTGGCCATTCGGCGGAAAAAGCATTGGGTCAAAAGGCCAAGGATGTATTGCCTACCGAAATCATCAAGGCCATGGAAATGGCGCTGAAAACAGATAAAACAGCGGGAATCGAGTTGGATTGTCTCAGAATTGATGGAACACGCATTCCTTTAGAAGTCGGTATCAGCAGGTTTGAAGATGAATCAGGCGGAAGTGGCGGCGTTATTGTCATTTTACGGGATTTACGGGAAATCCGTCACCTGCGCCAAGAAGTGGCTCGTCATCAACGCTTTGCTTCGTTAGGGCGTCTGGCAGCCGGTGTGGCCCATGAAATTCGAAATCCATTGAGTTCAATTAAGGGTTTTGCCGTATATTTCAAGGAAAGATACAAAGACATTGATCAAGACCGAGAAACTGCTGAAATCATGGTTCAGGAAGTGGAACGCCTTAACCGTGTGATTACCCAGTTATTGGAATTCTCACGCCCCATTTCCGTTTCCCCGCGAAAGATCCAGGTTCAAGGGTTGGTGGAAGATGCGTTTAAACTAGTGGAGCAGCAAGCCAAGGAAAACAATGTTCATTTGCAATATCAAGGAACAGGTACGCCTGAAGAGGTTTTGGTGGATCCGGACCAAATGCGGCAGGTGCTGTTGAACCTTTTACTGAATGCCTTGGAAGCGATGCCAAAAGGTGGACAAATCAATGTCAGTTCTCAAAAAGGTAAGGCGAAAAATTTGGAAATTGTCATTTCCGATACCGGTGAGGGCATCAGGCCGGAGGATTTGGCCCAGGTCTTTGATCCGTATTTTACCACTAAGTCCACCGGAACCGGGCTGGGCCTTGCCATTGTTCATAATATTGTGGAGGCCATGGATGGCAATGTTCAGGTCCTCAGCCAAATAGGAACCGGCACAACATTTACAATTCAATTGCCCAAGAGTTTGTAAGGCCTGCCCAATACGCCTTTACCAAGGAGATCGATGATTATGGAAAAACCGAATGTTCTAGTTGTGGATGACGATGACGCCCATCGGATCATGTTGAAAACCTTGGTGGGTGGGTGGGGGTATACCATTGTTGAAGCCAATGATGGAAGCATAGCGGTGAACAAAGTTAAAGAGCAGGTGTTCGATCTTGTGCTTATGGATATTCGAATGGTTCAGATGTCCGGCCTTGAAGCCCTTGCGGAGATGAAGAACCATAACCCGTCCGTTCCGGTAGTTATCATGACAGCCTTCTCATCCGTGGAAACCGCCATTGAGGCTTTGAAGAATGGCGCCCATGATTATCTGATCAAACCGTTGGATTTTGAAAAGTTGCGTTTGACCATTGAACGGGCCGTGGAGCACACCCGTCTTAAGGAGGAAAATCGGACACTCAGAAGAGATCTTTCCGACCGTTTTGATCGCAGCAACATTATCGGTAACAGTATGCCCATGACCCGGCTTTTGGAGATGGTGTCCCAAGTGGCCCCTTCCGAAGCCACGGTTCTGATCACCGGTGAATCCGGGACCGGTAAAGAACTGATCGCCGGCGCCATCCATTATAATAGCCTTCGCAAAATGAAACCATTCATCCGCATCAACTGCGCCGCCATTACCGAATCATTGTTGGAATCGGAAATGTTTGGTCATGAAAAGGGTGCTTTTACAGGGGCGGATCGGCGAAAGGAGGGGCGGTTTCTACAGGCGGATGGCGGTAGTCTTTTTTTGGATGAAGTCAGTGAGATGCCCCTTATCATGCAGGCCAAATTATTACGGGTTTTGCAGGAACGAGAATTCACCAGAGTGGGAGGAGAATCGGTTATCAGTGTGGATGTGCGTTTGATTGCGGCAACAAATAAGAACCTCTTGCAGATGGTGCAAAGTGGTACATTTCGGGAGGATTTGTATTATCGACTCAATGTAGTAACCCTTGATGTCCCCCCATTACGATCACGGAGTGAGGATATTCCTTTGCTGGCATCCCATTTTTTAACTGTATTTGCCGAGCGCAACAAAAAGACGCTGAAAGGATTCACCCCCAAAGCCATGGAAGGATTGATCCGGTATGACTGGCCTGGCAATGTGCGGGAACTGATGAATGCCATTGAGCGCGGGGTAGTGCTGGCGCGGGGTGAATTTTTGGATACATCGGATTTTCCGGTTTTACCGGAAGAAGATTCCAGCCTTGAGGGGATATCCCCTGATATGCATGTATCGGTGGATGGCGGGATTCCCTTGGAGCAAATTGAAAAACAGGCTATTTTACAGACCCTTGAAGCGGCTGCGGGCAACAAGAGCGAGGCGGCCCGCCGTTTGGGGATTACCCGAAAAACCCTGCATAAAAAGTTGAAAGCCTATGGGGTGATGTGAAGAAAAGGCTGAAGGATATTAGGCTAAAAGGAAGATTAATATGAATTTACCTGAGAATATCCAATTTTGGGATCGTATTTCCGGGGTATATGATTTTATCGTGCGGCGTATGGTACCGGGGTGGTCTAATCTTTTAGACCGCATTGCCGAAGATGTCGGGCATTGTGAAAAAGCCCTGGAAGTGGCCACCGGTCCTGGTGATATTGCCCTTCGTATGGCATATTATTGTGATTTTGTGGAAGCGGTGGATACGTCTGAAAAAATGATTGCCAAAGCCTGGGAAAAAGCCCGGCAGAACCGCGCGGAAAACGTCTTGTTTGATGTTCAGAATGCTTATCAGCTTCAATATGATAGGAATACGTTTGATGCTGTTGTTTGCGCAAATGCCTTGCATTGCATGACAACCCCTGAAAAAGCATTGAGTGAAATTCGCCGGGTGTTGAAGCCCGGTGGCAAATTAATCGCCCCGACTTTTTGCCATGGCCAGCACTTGTCATCCCTGTTAATATCTCACTTAGTGGATTTTACAGGTTTTAAAGCATATCATCGGTTCCAAAAGGAATCGCTCCTATATCTTTTGCTGCAATCCGGATTCAAAATTCAGGAGGCGGAATTGCTGCCAGCCACAATTCCGCTGCTTTATGTCCTGGCTGAATGATTTGAGATTTTTTTATGGAATTATGAATGCTTTAGCCCCCGATGGCTGACATCAGCGTTTTTAGGGCTGGCGCATGATCTGCCAAATCATGATGTTGGGGTTTTGTTCGGGCAGCGGTCAGCAGTATTTTTTGCAGTTCCGTATAGGTCGCGCCATTGCGTAGAGCGGTTTTAATATCAACGGTGTTTTCGCTTAAAAGACAGGATCGCAAGGCACCGGCGGCGGTTAAGCGCAATCGGTTACATTGGCTGCAAAAATGATGGCTGATGGGCCGGATTAAACCGATTATACCGGGCGCGCCGGAAAATTGAAATCGCTCCGCAGGCCCGTCCAGACGACCTCCTGTGGATAGGGGCATTAACGGGGCGATGGTCTTTATGCGGGCTAAAATTTCATCTCCCAAAATCGGTCGGGCATCACTAACCCGGTTCCCACCAATGGGCATGTACTCGATAAACCGGATCTCCAGTGGATATGAGAGGGTCAGGCGGGCAAAATCCGTGATTTCATTATCATTGATACCGCTCATCACTACCATGTTGATTTTGATGGGGGAAAAACCAGCTTCCAGGGCGCCCATAATACCATGCCATACACGTTTGAAAACGTCTTCACCGGTGATCTGTTTAAATTGGGCTGGGATCAGGCTGTCCAGGCTGATATTAAGGCGGGAGATTCTGGTTTGCTGTAATTCCAACAGGAATTTTTCCAGCAACACTCCGTTGGTGGTCAGGGAAATATCTTTCAAACCCTGTAGATCCGATATCTGATTTAGTAAATCAAGTATGCCGCGTCGAACGAGCGGCTCTCCACCGGTAATTCGGACTTTTTCAATACCCAGACCGATACCGGCCTTAATCACGGCAAGGATTTCTTCAAACCGTAGGATTTCCTCACACGGCATGATCTGTTCCCGTGGACGGGTATCGCAATACAGGCAACGTAAATTACACCGGTCGGTAATGGAAACCCGCAAATAATTCAAGCGTCGTTGAAACCTGTCGGTCAATCCAACGGAGTTGATATCGGGTTTTGGTGCTGATGGATCGGGGGGGGGGAGATCGTCGCTCATTCCTTAAATTTATCCCGGTATTCAGGTACTTCAAGAATTGGTGGCCGCTCTTGTTCCGGCATTTGGAACATTTCCGGCTCATATTGATTTTTAATGAGCTTAAATTGAATCATTTCCGTATACAATTCTTTTTTTAAATTAATCAGCCCCCGGTTTTTCATCCGGTTTAAAAATGTTGTCATAATGGCAAAGCCCATGCGGCCAAGGGCTTTGGTGTCCTGGTTGCGATGGACCCGCCTTTCAAGATCTACCTGACCCATGACATCTAATCCCCATTTTTCATATATATCCATGATCATGCTGGTTTCAACCCCATAACCGATGGGAAAGGGGATTTTTTCGAAAATTTCACGAAAACCGGCATATTCACCGGACAGGGGTTGGATAATCTGGGTTAATTCCGGAAAAAAAAGGGAGAACAAGGGCCGAATCACCAGCTCCGTCACTCGACCGCCACCAGTGGCCCGGATGGGGCTTTGTCCGATGGCGATGGGTCGGTCATAAAAGGCTTTGGTGTATTTGATGGTATCGCTGGTTAAAAGCGGCCCCAAAAGTCCATAAGCAAAGCGGTGGTGAATATTTTTAATATCCGCATCCAGGTAGATAATGATATCCCCCTTGGTGATGTGGAGCGCTTTCCAGAGGTTTTCCCCTTTACCCTTGAAGGGCGTCAGATGCGGCAGGATCTCATTGGCCAGGTAAACATCCGCACCAAAGCTGGCGGCAATCTGGCGAGTGTGGTCAATGGAGCCGGAATCGATGACCACGATTTCATCCAGCAGGGGAAAACGGGTCATGAGCTCGGATTTCATGATGAGGATTTCCTTGGCGATGGTTTTTTCCTCATTCAGGGTGGGCAGGCAAAGAGAGATGGTCAGCTTTTTGCGTTCCTTTGCCTTTACGAGTTCTTCCAGATTACTAAAATCGCTGTAATGAAAGGTATTATGGTGCAGCCATTCAGACTTCATCGCAAACTCCCTGATCTATGGCGAGTAAAATACCGACGATTTGGGCAATCCCTTGAAACATCGGCTCAATTTCCATACACGCATCTTCCAGGTGGTAATTGTACCCATGTGTAAGCCCAACAGTGATGGATGGGATTTTATGGGCCAGGAAAATGCTCAATTCAGATTCAGACGGTTCACTCAAAGGGTCCAGTCCCAATCGATGCATGACCCGCACGGCCGTCTTCACCAACGGGTGATTGTACTTCAGGCTGGCGGCATTGGAGGATGAAATCGTTTTTAAAACCAGTTCCACGTTATGTTCATGGCGGATACCATCAATGATGTCTTTGATATCATTGAAGAGCATCTTTACCATTTCATCGGAATCGCTTTGAATTTCAAAGCCGAGTTTGCCCTTAAAAGCAATCAGGCCATGTTTGTAGCCGCACTTGATTTTGCCGATGATAATTCTTGAGCGTGGTCTTTGGGGCAGTCTGATTTGAAGGATTTGATTGATCACATCATTTAAAACCAGAATGGCGTTGGGCCGAAAACGCCGTTCCCAGCGGCTTGCCGCCTCCACATTGCAAACGATTTCGCAGCGGACCATTCCATCTGAATAATAATTGAGGCGGCCCAATTCTCCGCCTTCAATAATAACCCCGGCCCGAATGGGTTTTCGCCAATGCTTAAGTAAATGACGGATGCCGCGCAGATTCCCTTTTCCCATGGATTGGGTGACCCCGGCCAGAATAATGTCGGACTTGAATTGGATGTCCAGCCGCTTGAGAATTTCAGGAAGGGAAATCAGGACCCCGACTCCAACAGAGTTGTCTAACAGTCCGGGCCCGTGGATGGCGTTTTCCTTGATGGTGAAATTGTGCTCCATATCACTGACAAAGGCCGTATCCAGATGAGAGGTTACAAAAATCGCCGGTTTGCTGCGCTCCGTCCCTCGGATAACACCGATGGGATTGTTGAAATCATCGGTACTGCATTCATCAATTTGAACCTCCGCCAAGCGGTCCATAAAAAATTGGACCCGTCGCGCTTCCTCAAATGTCGGCGCCGGAATTTGACCCAAAAGAACAATGTTGGTGATGATCAATTCCTGGATAGCAGCGATTTTATCAACTATTTCATCCAGGTTTTTTAGGTATTGATCCATATCACGTTCCTTTGCATATAAAATAACTTTAAGCCCCCTAAAAAAATACAATAAATTCAAAAAGCAGACGGCAAGTTATTTATGATCTTCTGATTTTTTTTTCTACAACGATTTTCTATTGTACTCGCATTATGGGGTGGCGGTCAAGCAGACCCGTCAATACTGTTATACATCAGGCGTCAAAGAAGATTATAAGGTGGTCTAAATAAAAACAGATACCATTTTTAAGATGGAAAACAGTCGAGAATCCCTATCAAAAGAAAAGGGACAAGCAGGGCTGAAATCGGTTGTGTTCATAAAAAGTGGATATTTAGTTTCCATAATCATGAAAAAAATTCACTAATCCCGTTTAAAAAATTGCTGTTGGATCATTGTCGGGCAATGTTAAAAGGTATTTTTAAGTCATTAATTTAATGCGAAATACGTATTCATTGACATGTTGATTGTTGGCGATCATGTGACTTGGTACAAATAATGCATTTGAAATATTGAAGGCTCGGGTTTGGAATAATGCAGTTCATTTTTTAAATTTTAGGATTTCTAAAGTACTCTCGGGAAGTTTGGTGTGTTTTCCGGATCTGCTCTCTCGACGGATATAGAATAAGGAATAATACGATGAAAAATAAAATTTCACTCAATAAAATAGATGTCAGTTCAGAAGTTATCGCCAGAATCGCAAAGGCGGCAGCCAAAAAATATGATTGTACTGTGGATATTGATTTTTCAAATGGAAATCAAAAGATCAACTATCGGGGAAAGACTGATGTTCTTTTTCATATTGCTGAAGAAGTGGCTGATGTGATGAACCGGGATTAAGGCTAAAAAGAGAGACAACTCCTCAATGTCGATGATCCTTTATCAAGTGGGTGTGATCATTTTGAATATGGATGAGCACTAATCGTTTGAGGCCTGGTAATGGTCTAAAATGGCTTCCACCAATCCTTCAATGGTAAATTTTTCAGCTTCAATTTGCACGTCTAAACCATGTTCTGTCGCGGTTTGAGTGGTAATGGGGCCAATACTGGCCAGGATCACACCCTCTAAAAGAGCTTGCTTATCTGATCCGGACATCATCTCTATAAAATTTTCGACCGTGGATGAACTCGTAAACGTAATCAGATCCACTTTTTTTTCAGTCAGGGCGGTGATCAATTGCGACTTGCTTTCAGGTACGGTGTGGGTCTGATAACAGGCAATCTCATCAACGATTGCCTCCATTTTGGAAAGCTCCACCGGTATCACAGGCCTTGCTTTTCTAGCCCGTGGCAATAATACTTTTTTGCCTTTCATGTTTACATTTTGAAACGCCTCAACCACGGATTCCGCCCGGTAACTGTCAGGTAGAATATCACTGTTGATCCCAAAGCAGCGCAATCGATCCCGGGTGGCCGGACCAATAACGGCAATTTGGACGGAACCTATTACCCTGGCATCTAATCCGGCGGCAAATAAACGCTCAAAAAACGAATCCACCCCATTGACACTGGTGAAGATGATCCAGTCATAATCGGAAAGATTTCCAATGGCCGTATCCAAAGGACTAAAATCATCCGGGGGTATTATATTGATCATGGGACATACCATACAGTCCGTTCCATGGGCCTCAAGTTGTTCCACCAGGTTGCTGGCCTGCGCCCTTGAACGGGTGATTACCATACGCTTGCCCAGAAGGGGACGGTTTTCAAACCAGCGCATTTGTTCCCGCAATTGAACGACTTCACCCACAACGATGATCGCCGGTGCTTTGATCCCGGCAGCCAGGACTTTTTCGTGAATAGTCGCCAATGTGCCCTGGACGGTTTTTTGTCTCGGGGTTGTGCCCCATCGCACCACAGCAGTCGGTGTTTGGGGTGATTTTCCGGCATTTACAAGGTTGTCCCGGATATTGGGTAAATTCTTAATCCCCATTAAAAAAACCAGGGTGCCGATGCCTTCTGCCAGGGCCGACCAGTTGATGGAGGATTCTTTTTTGGTGGGGTCTTCATGGCCGGTAATAAAGGCGACGCTTGACGTAAATCGCCGGTGAGTTAGGGGAATTCCGGCGTAGGCAGTGGCGGCAATGGGGGAAGTTACACCGGGAACCACTTCAAAAGAAATGTTTTCAGCCAAAAGAGCTTCGATTTCTTCACCGCCGCGGCCAAAGATAAAAGGGTCACCACCCTTTAAACGTGCCACACAATGCCCCTGGTTGGCCTTTTCCACCAACAGGGCATTGATGCCTTCCTGGGAAAGGGTGTGATCCCCGCCTTTTTTGCCCACATAGATTTTTTCAGCGTTTTCCGGGGAAAATGCCAGGTGCTGAGGAGCGGCCAGGTAATCATAAATGACGACATCGGCTTTTTGCATACATTTTTGGCCCTTGAGGGTGATTAAATCCGGATCACCGGGACCGGCGCCGATAAGATAGACCATACCTTTTTCATTCATCGTATATTTGCCTTTTAAATTGGAGAACAGGGCGTATCAAAATATGGATTATCAAAATCTATATCAATTCAGCCAGGATTTCTTCGCCACCGCTTGCCAGCAAAGATTCGGCCAGTGCAATTCCCAACGACTCACCCTGATCGATATCTCCGTCCATGACTTTTTTAAGTACCTTGGAACCGTCGGTCCGGGCCACTAGACCCGAAATAGAGATACGATTCCCTTTCTGCCGGACAGCATGGGCTGCTATGGGGACCTGACAACCGCCTTCCAGTCGATGAAGAAAGGCGCGTTCACAAAAAACGGTCATGCGAGTGACACTGTCATCAAGGTGTTTTATCAGGGCATCAACTTGTGGGTCATTATTTCGGGTTTCAATGCAAAGGGCACCCTGTCCAACAGCGGGCAGCATTTCTAAAGCAGGAATAAAGGATTTGATTTGATCCCCATACCCGAGGCGGATCATTCCGGCAGCCGCCAGGATAATGGCGTCCAGTTTTAAATCAGTGAGTTTTTGAAGCCTTGTTTGCAGGTTCCCCCGCAAGGGCTCTATTTGGATATCCGGCCGCAGGTGCAGAATTTGTGATGCCCGCCGCAGGCTGCTGGTACCCACCCGTCCACCTTTTGGCAGGGTTTGCAGGCTTTCAGCAGAATGGGAGACCATTACATCCAAGGGGTTTTCCCGCAAAGGTACGGCCCCGATCATCAAACCGTCCGGAATGAGGGCGGGCATGTCTTTCATGCTGTGAACCGCCAAGTCAATTTCGCCGGCGAGCAACGCCTCTTCGATTTCCTTGACAAAAAGCCCCTTGCCCCCGACTTTGGCCAGGGGGACATCTAAAATTTTATCCCCTTTGGTTTTAATCACTCGCAGGGTCACATCCAAACCGTTATGGGCTTGCATCAAAGCATTTTGGACCCATTCGGCCTGCCATAAAGCCAATTTGCTGCCCCTGGTACCGATGATTAATTGATTTTTCACGCGTTGGTTTTCCACCTGTTGATATTCCATTAGTGGCCGCAGGAACCGCAGCTGGTGGCACTGCAACTGCCGCAGGATGAAGCCCCGGCAGAAGTTGAAACTGTTTCCCCCCCGGCTCCCTTGCTGAGAAAACCGCAGGCGGACATCATTCTCTTGATGTTTTTGCCATCGCAATGCTTGCATTCAGGGGTTTCACTACCAAAGACGATGCATTCAAAATCTTTGCCGCAGTCATCGCAATGATATTCATAAATGGGCATATCCTTCTCCTATTAAATCAGGTGTAACGCAAAAATTAATACCAAATGCCGGATAATCAAGTGCTTTCACCTGTCAAGGCATCGTTCAAACCGTTGTAAAAACATAGGGTCTTTGGCACAGGTTGCGGGCCATGGTCAATGCTTTTTCCCTATGGTTCGGACGTGAAGAGTTTACTCACAGCGCTACCAATGTAATCCAGGTCATCATCAAAGATCGTTCGCAGGTCCATGATAAAACGATCATCTTCAATCCGGCCGATGATGGGGGGGGAAGCTGCCCGCAGATATTTTTCAATCCGGGCGGTGGAGATCCGCGCGGATGAAATGGCAAGGCAGATGCTGGGTAATTTAAGGAGCGGCAAAGATCCGCCCCCGGCCTTGGAATCGGCTTTGATCTGGGTAAGGGCCAAATCTGGTAAATGCAATTGTTCCAAAAGGGTTTGTAATTGATCCGCCTTTTTTTGGATCTCATCAATGGGTTGTGTCAAAAGCCGCAGGGTGGGGATTTCCAAAAGGGCTTGGGCGTGGTTCCGGTAAAGGCGAAGAGTGCTCTCAAGGGCCGCAAGGGTCAACTTGTCGATTCGGAGCGCACGGTTTAAGGGGTTTTGCCTGATTTTGTCGATTATATCCGCTTTCCCGACAATGATACCGGCCTGTGGTCCCCCTAAAAGCTTGTCTCCGCTGAAGGTGACGACATCCGCACCATCGGCAACACTTTGTTGCACTGTGGTCTCCGGCGGAAAACCAAAGGCAGAAAAATCGATCAGGGTGCCGGACCCCAAATCCTCCATGACCGGGAGACCTTGTGTATTCCCGATTTCCACCAGTTCTTTCACTGAAACGGATTTGGTAAAACCGACCACGCTGAAATTACTGGTATGGACTTTTAACAACAGGGCGGTATTTGGGTTTACGGCAGTTTCGTAATCTTTGGGGTGGGTCCGGTTGGTGGTGCCGATTTCTTTTAAAATTCCGCCGCTTTTGGCCATAATATCCGGGACCCTGAAAGAGCCCCCGATTTCCACCAGTTCACCCCGTGATACAATGACTTCCCGGTCCCGGGCGATTGTTTCCAGGCACAGCAACACGGCTGCAGCATTATTGTTGACCACCATGACCGCTTCAGCCCCGGTTAATTCGATAATGATGTCCACCACCGCCTGGTAGCGGGAACCGCGTTTTCCCTGAGCGAGATCAAACTCCAGATTGGAATAATGGCCGCCGATGGTGGATAGGTTTTGCAGGGCAGGTTTGGCTAAAAGGCTTCGGCCCAGGTTGGTGTGAATCACAATTCCCGTGGCATTGATGCACCGGACTAATTTTGGGACCAGGGTCGTACGAACCCGTTTTTCGATACCTGCAATGACTTCCGCTTCCGCAAAATTTTCTGAAAGGTCCTTGTCTTGCAGAATTCGGGTGCGCAGGGAATCCAAGTGTGCCCGCACACAAACGGTTAGAACTTGTATGGGAGTATCGGCAAATGCAACGGAGCTTTGGCAGGCCGCCAATATCCGATCAACACCCGGTATTTCTTGAAGTTTATTTTTTTGAGCGTCATTGAGTTGCATATATTGTTCGCTATCTGTTAGCCATAGGTTAAACACCATAAAATAGGTCATTTATCTGATTTAGGCCTGTTTTTCAATGGATCATGCAAAAAGGGGACGGGTAAATGGCGGTTCAGGATCAAGCCGGGAAAGAGCGGATTATATTTCCATTGGATGTGCCGGGCCTGGCGGAGGCGCAGCAATACGTTACGTCATTGGGCGACAGGGTTGGATTGTTTAAAGTGGGCCTGGAGCTTTTCATCAAATGCGGGCCGGATATCATTCGCATGATTCGTGATGAAAGCCGGGCCGGAATTTTTTTGGACTTGAAACTGCATGACATTCCCGTGACCGTTGAACGTGCCATGCGGGTGATTGTGGATCATGATATTGAAATGACGACGATTCATTGCGGTGAAAGCCTTTCCATGATGAAGGCGGCCGTAAAAGGCGCCGGCGGCAAAACCAATGTCCTGGGGGTTACCGTTTTGACCAGCGTGGGGATGAAGGATCTGTCCAAAATCGGGTTTGGATCGGAAATTTCTGGCAACATGCAAGAATTGGTGCTCATGCGCGCCCGGATGGTGTTTGAGGCCGGTTGCAACGGCGTGGTTTGTTCCCCCAAGGAAGTGGCCCAAATCAAGTTTCGTTTCCCAGAGACCTTTATGGCCGTCACACCCGGTATTCGGCCGACCTGGGAAAAGGTGGATCAGGATGATCAGAAAAGAACCATGACACCAGTAGAGGCCATCCGCGCGGGTTCGGATTACCTGGTGATCGGCCGTCCCATTCGCAATGCTGCAGATCCTTTGGCGGCCGCAGACCGCATTGCAGAGGAAATTGAAGGTGCGTTGGATGAAGGATGATTGTATATTTCAACGGATGAAGCGTTTATTAAATATTACTTGTCCGATACTGCAAGAACACGATTCCTGCCCTTAGGAAAAACCTATCCTGAAGATAAAACAAAAGAGTGGTTGGAAAATGGAATCCACCAATAAATAAAAATGAGGAACCATACAATGCAAAAGAATCTATATCGCAGACTGCAAGAACAACTGGATCAATATTCCGTGGGGTATCCGGCAACAGAATCCGGTATCGAGTTAGAGCTTTTAAAATTTCTTTTTTCCGAGGATGATGCCCAGTTGTTTCAGGCCTTGACCCCAATGCTGGAAAGCCCGGATGTTGTGGCGGAACGTCTTGCGCGGCCGATGGCCGAAGTGGCCGCGCAATTGGATGACATGGCCGAGCGAGGATTGCTGTTCCGGCTCAAAAAAGAAACTTCCGTACGTTACGGGGCCATTCCATTTGTCCACGGCATCTTTGAATTCCAGGTTAAAAACCTGAAAACTGATTTTGCGAAAATGGCCCGGCAGTATTTCGAAGAAGCTTTTGACAAGGCCATGCAGGCCAGTGCGGATTATTTTTTGCGGACCATCCCGGTCAACCAGTCGATTGATATCACCCGTAATGTGGCCGCCTATGATGATGCCGTGGAAATATTGAAAAGTAAGCCTTTTATTGTGGTTACGGACTGTATCTGCCGGAAAGCGGCGGATATCACCACCAGCGACTGCGGTAAACCCCTTGAGGCCTGTTTTATGTTCGGTTCCATGGGACAATATTACCTGGACCGCGAGATGGGGCGGAAAATTTCACTGGAAGAGGGAATCAGTATTCTGGAAAAATGCCGGGATGCCGGATTGGTTGTTCAGCCTGCCACCTCCCAAAATCCCACCGGCATGTGTAATTGCTGTGGGGATTGCTGCGGGGTGCTGCGTGCGTTGAACCAACACCCCAAACCCGCTGAGATGGTTTTTTCAAATTATTGGGCAAAAGTGAATGCCGAGGATTGTACCGGGTGTGAAACCTGTCTGGAACGCTGTCAGATGGAAGCCCTTAAAATGACCGAGGACGATATCGTCAAAGTGGATCACAATCGCTGCATCGGGTGCGGCCTGTGCATCGCGACCTGTCCAACGGAAGCCCTAAAACTGGTTCCCAAAGATGATGCCGAAATTCGTACACCACCGGCCACTACTGCTGAGCAGATGCTTACCATGGCGCAAAAAAGAGGTATCCTTTGAATCTAATGGTTTCGTAAAACCCATTATCTTCATTTCGTTTAGAAAGGACTTTGGTGGACGATGAGAACACCTTGTCCTTTCTAACTTCTCGTGCCTTGATCTTGATTTCGCTAAATAACTCCCTCCAAACTTTCCAGATGGTTTTGTTACGAATGATACATCAGCGACCAGGACCTGGCCGCATTGATCACTTTCAACATCCAGGTTCGCCATGGTTGCCACAGCAGTTATCAAGTCGTAGAAGTTTTCTGAGATTGTTGTGCATGATCAGCCATAACTTACGATGCATAGGCATGGGCTTTTGCAGGTTGGAAAAGATGTCTCGAAGGTTAGGTTGTTTGTCTTCACACATGGCGGATACTACCTCCTTTCAATCGATAAAGGGGAATTCCCTTTTTTTGCCTTAATGCTTGGTACTTTCTCTTTGTTCATATGATAAAGGCCAAATCATTGTTCATGAAACCCCCAGCCAATTCCTCATGTATCAGATAACTCGATTTAAAACATTACAATTTATTCTACAGATACAACAACCATTTTTATATATTCACTTGGGTCATCAGGCGACTAATTATTCATGGCGATGGATGATGTGTTCCACTACCGTCGGATCGGCCAGGGTGGAGGTGTCGCCAATGCTTTCATACTCGTTTGTGGCGATGGGTAGATTGCGGAGGATCATCGTGCCTTACACTTTTGGCCACCTTCCCGGATAGAGGTGATGATTGAAGGCGCTCACGGGCTGAAAAACTGGCGAAATGCCCAGAGCGCAAAGATTAATATTCCCATGACCAACAGGAATAAGGACTGTTCCGGGGAAAATTTTTGCATAAAATATTTCCGGTTAAACCCCGTTGCCGTTTACTGGATTATCCAGGTTGAACTCCGTATGAAGCGTGCGAACAGCCAGTTCAGTGTATTTTTCCTCGATCACGCATGAAATGCGGATTTCAGAGGTGCTGATCATGATGATATTGATGTTTTCGCGGGCCAGGGCTTCAAACATTTTCGAAGCCACCCCGGAATGATTTTTCATGCCCACGCCGATCACCGAAACCTTGACGATATTTTTATCGCCAATAACTTCCTCGGCATTAATTTCAGCGGCAATTTTTTTCTCAATTTCAAGGGCCCGTTTGAACTCGGCCCGGGGTACGGTAAACGTTAAGTCCGTTTGGCCACCGGCACGGGTGTTCTGTATAATCATATCCACAATGATGCCCTCATCAGAGATGGGCGAAAGGATTTTAGCGGCAACACCCGGCTGATCCGGCACTTTTTTCAAAGTGATGCGCGCTTCGTTTTTATTATAGGTAACGCCGCTGACTTCCAGTTTTTCCATGCCTTCGTCTTCGTGCATGACCATGGTACCTTCCTCCTCGCTAAATGATGACCGGACATGAACCGGGACATTGAATTTTTTGGCAAACGCCACCGATCGGATCTGCAATACCTTGGCGCCCAGACTGGCCATTTCCAGCATTTCGTCATAGGAAACCCGGTCTAATTTTTTAGCTTTAACGCAAATATTGGGGTCGGTTGTATAGATGCCGTCGACATCCGTGTAAATTTCACAGACGTCGGCTTTTAATGCCGCTGCAATGGCGACCGCCGATGTGTCTGAACCGCCACGCCCCAAGGTGGTGATATTGCCCTCGGCATCACAGCCCTGGAAACCGGCGATGACGACAATGTGATTGTTTTCCATCAGGTCCCGAATGCGGTCGGCGCCGATGTCCAGAATCCGAGCATTTCCGAAATCGCAATCTGTTCGGACCTCTGCTTGAAAGCCCATTAAAGAACGGGCTGGGTAGCCCGTGGATTGTAACAGCATGGCCAAAAGGGCGGCTGTGGTTTGCTCGCCGGTGGCCAACAGAACATCCAATTCGCGCCGGTCCGGTTCATCACTGATATCATCGGCCATCCCGAGCAAATGGTCGGTTACACCGGCCATGGCAGAGAGAATAACCACCACCTGATGCCCTGCATCAAATGTACGGGTCACGCGCTTGGCCACATTCCGGATGCGGTCTATATCAGCAACAGAGGTTCCGCCGAATTTTTGAACAATTAATCCCATAATTTGCCTCTTGTCATAACAATTTATTCTCCAACTAAATTTTCAAGGCTACGTATCAGATCAGTGGCAATCTGTCCACCAGCGCTGAGGTGCAGCATTCGATCAGTATCTGAAGCGTTGATTTCAAATTTAATTTTTAGAAAATCTTCGATTTCTGTTTCATCAAGCCGCTCGGCCCATTCCACGGCTGACACGCCTTTCCCGTCAATGAGTTCAAAAAGACCGAGTTCATCAAAATCAGTTGTATTCTCAATCCGGTATAGATCCATATGAAAAAAGGGCAGCCGCCCCGGGTATTCATGGATAAGGGTATAAGTGGGGCTGGTGATCAGAAAGGCGGGGGGAACTTCCAATCCTTTTGCAAGCCCTTTGCAGAATACGGTTTTACCGGCGCCCATATCCCCCAGCAATGCGATCCCCAGCGGTTTCTGGATCAGGCGGCCGGTTTTTTCTCCGAAATTCATCGTTTCATCAGGAGATGTACACGTATAGCAGAAGGATTTGTTCATGGATTTTAAAAAATCGCCTGCCAATTACCAGAGGGTGGATGGTTTACCAGACTATTGATGGTTTCCGGTATCATTGTTGATACATCCGATGCCAAAAAACCTTGGGGTCCTTTTATAACGGCAAGCTGGTCTGCGGCTGTCCCGTGTAGATATACGCCGAATCGACAAGCGCTTGGCGGAGTGTATCCTTGGGCCAAAAATCCGGCGATCAGACCGGTGAGAACATCCCCCATTCCGCCTGAAGCCATTCCGGGATTGCCGGTTGGATTAATATCCATGATACCGTTCGGGGAAGCAATCAGGGTATTTGCCCCTTTCAAGACGAGGTGAACCTTGTGGTGGACGGCAAATTGCAGGGCGATATTAATGCGATCGTTTTGGATGGCAGCGGTTTCTTGATTTACCAGTCTTGCCATTTCACCCGGGTGGGGTGTCAATATGATTTGTGATTTACATCGAGCCAGACAATCCAGTTGATGGGTGAGGCCATTCAGACCGTCCGCGTCAACGACGACGGGTATGGTGGCATTTGCCACCAATTCTCCCACCAGTTTCCGGGTTTCAGGATGTGTTCCCAGGCCAGGACCGATGACCAGAACGGTTTTTCCAATGAGCAGTTTGTCAATCGCATTCGTTGCAGATAATCCTAACACCCCACCAGGTTCTTCCGGCAAAGGCGTTGTCATGGGTTCAACCGCAAGTATTTCTGCTTGGCTATGAATACTTTTGGGGACCGCCAGGGTGACAAGACCGGCGCCGGCCCGCATGGCCGCCATCGCGGTCATCGCGGCTGCACCGGTTTTGCCGGGACTACCGGCCACCACAAGTATATGCCCGAAACGGCCTTTATGGTCGTCCAAATTCCGGGGACGCCATTCTTTTTTGAGGCGGCCAGGGGTAATCACCCGTAGATTGGTATTTTGGGTATCGGCAATATGGGGAGGGATGCCGATATCAATAATTTTAAGTTTTCCGGTGTAAAGGGCGCCCGGAAGAAGGATATGGCCTGGTTTGGCAAAGGCGAAAGTGGCTGTGGCCGTTGCCTTTACTGCTGTACCGCTGGGTTTTCCGGTGTCGGCGGAAAGACCAGAAGGAATATCCACACTGAAAATCGGATGGCCCGATTGGTTTAAAAATTCCAAAGCGGTTTTATAATGGCCCCTCACATTGCTGTTCAGGCCGGTGCCGAAGACCGCATCAATCCAGATGTGTTGATGTACCAATTGAGAATGGTGCTGTGAGAAGGCTGTATCATCTTTCAATTCCAACACCGGCACCGCTAGCTTTGGTAAGAGGTTCAAATTCAGGGCGGCATCGCCGCTCACTTTTTGGGTGTCGGCCAACAGAAAAATGGTTACCTGAAACCCTTTTTGGGCCAAGTAGCGGGCCATTACAAATCCGTCACCACCGTTATTGCCGCGACCCGCCATTATACCGATTCTTTGGAAGGCGGCATTCGGAAATAACTCGAGAAAAAAACGCACGGCACCCCGGGCGGCATTTTCCATTAAAACAATTCCCGGAACGCCGAACTCATGAATGGTTTCATGGTCAATGGCCTGCATTTGAGCGGCGGTGACCAGTTTCATTATATCGTCTCCAGCATTATAGATCGTGAACCAATCGCAACATTTCACGAACCGCAGCTTCCATCCCCACCAGAACCGAGCGACCCACAATGCTGTGGCCGATGCTGAATTCATCGATTTCACTAAGCCCGCGAAAGGCTTTGATGGAGTTGTAACAGATTCCATGCCCGGCATGGACACCCATCCTCAGTTTGGAGGCGAGTTTAACGGCATCAATAATGCGGTTAAATGCGATTCTTTTTTCACTATCGGTCTTGGCATCACAAAACACGCCGGTGTGAACTTCTACGGCATCGGCATTGATTTTGTGGGCCAGTTTGACCTGGTCCACATCCGGATCTATAAATATGCTGACCAGCATCCCTTTGTCTTTGAGGGTCGCAATGGTTTCAGCCACGTTTGCACTGTGCACCAATAGGTCAAGGCCCCCTTCAGTGGTTAACTCTTCCCTTTTTTCCGGCACCAGGGTCACTTCTTCCGGTTGAATATTGATAGCGATGCCCACCATTTCAGGCGATGCGGCCATCTCTAAAATCAGTTTGGATTTTACGGTTTGACGTAAGATCTGCACATCCCGTTCATTGATATGGCGTCTGTCTTCACGCAGATGAACCACAACCCCATCTGCGCCGCCCAATTCCGCCAAAACAGCGGCATGGACCGGATCGGGATAATTCGTGCCACGGGCCTGGCGCAGTGTGGCGACATGATCGACGTTAACGGCAAGTCCTGCCATGGTACCTCCTGTTTTCCATTTTATGAATTAAAAACGCGGAAGAATTACGCGATACGCGCTGTCAATTCAAGTAGTTCCTGACTTTTTTTTTCCATCCGGGCTTCTTGTTCCATATTATCGATATGATCAAAACCGAACAGGTGGAGAATGCCGTGAATTAAAAGCTGATCTAATCTTTCGTCAAAAGAGATTTCGGCATTTTCTGCTTCCCGTAAAGCAGTATCGGCGGAAATCACCACATCTCCCAGTATATTGGGATTGATACCGGCAAATTCACCTTCCTGCATGGGAAAGGAGATAACATTGGTCGGACCTTGATGGCCTAAAAAAGTTTCATTCAGGTCAGAAATATTGGGATCATCAACGATTACAATGGACAGCTCGGCATCAGGAGATGCCAAGGCGCCTAAGGTTGCGTGTGCCTTCCGCCTCAGAATCGCTTCCTTGATCAGTACGTTTTTTTGGTTGTTTTGAATCAGAATTGCCATTGGTTTTTTTTCCATTTTGCTGCTGGGTCGGGGTTTCACCGTATTCGATGCGATGATGATGAATGCCGTTTAAAATTTTGTTGTAAATACTGGCAATGGCATGCAGGTCTTTTAAGGTCAATTCACAATTATCGAGCTGACCGTCCGTGAAAATATTATTGAAAAGGTCCCGGACAAGTCCTTGAATTCGGCTGGGTGTCGGGTTTTCAAGCGCACGGGAGGCAGCTTCGACCACATCCGCCAGCATTACCAGACCGGACTCTCGGGTTTGGGGCCTAGGACCGGGGTAACGGAAGTCTTCAATTTTAATGGCATCATCGCCTTTTAATTGCACGGCTTTGTTATAGAAATAGCGGATCAGGCTGGTACCGTGATGTTGCCGGATGGTATCGATGATCGGTTGACTGAGTTTGTGGGCTTTGGCCAGTTCAACGCCTTCTTTCAGGTGATTGATCAAGATCAGGCTGGACATGGATGGGGCTAATTTGTCGTGCCTGTTTTTGCCCCGGGCTTGGTTTTCAATGAAGTACATGGGTTTCTTGATTTTTCCGATATCATGATAATATCCACATACTTTGGCTAAAAGAGGATTGGCCCCGATTTCCCCGGCAGCAGCTTCTACCATCGTTCCCACGGTGACAGAATGATGGTAGGTTCCAGGCGCTTCCAGCATCAATTGGCGCATGATGGGTTGATCAAGGTTGGAAAGTTCCAGTAATTTGATATCCGTCGTATAACCGAATATGAGTTCAAACAAAGGGGCCAGG
>JAUCGD010000561.1 GCA_030377945.1 Desulfobacterales bacterium HSG17
AGGGAGCGATAGCGACCGGAACCCTTTTGCGTCCGAGTTCAGCGCCGGGTTATAATGCGCTGTGTCATTCTCACTTTTTTCAGCCGCAAAAGTTGAGAAAGATCAAGATCATAAATTCACGTCGCAAGTGTAAAAGTAATTTCAAACGTCATGAATTTCTGCTGCCTTTCATTTCTTTCACTCTCTCGCAAAAGTTGAGAAAGATCAAGATCATAAATTCACTTCGCAAGTGTAAAAGTAATTTCAATTGTCATGAACTTCTGCTGTCTTTCATTTCTTTCACTCTCCCGCAAAAATTGAGAAAGATCAAGATCATAAATTCACTTCGCAAGTGTAAAAGTAATTTCAAACGTCATGAATTTCTGCTGCTTTTCATTTCATTCACTTTCCCGCACAAGTTGAGAATGATCAAGATCATAAATTCACTTCGCAAGAGTAAAAGTAATTTCAAACGTCATGAACTTCTACTACTTTTCATTTCATAAATAAAAACGAATTGGCACTATTTCCTATCACAACTTGCTGTTTTGTCTTGAAATAATAAAATAATAAAGCATTATAACGCTAAGCTAACCGGCGCAAAAGGGTGGAGGGAGCGATAGCGACCGGAACCCTTTTGCGTCCGAGTTCAGCGCCGGGTTAGATTTTTCGGTGTTCTTTGTCTTATCAGTTTGTTATGGATAAACAATGAAATTTTCTTTTACTTCTATTCGGATTTTATTTCTGAATACAACTTCTTGCCAGTTTTTATATTCTGACGGCGGATTATATCGGTTTGATGAAATATCATACTTTCCCTCAATGCCTGTTAACAGATACATCGCATCAGTGGCGGCAGCCTTGACTCCGTCATCCGTCGATCTGGAACCGGTATAGAAATCATTTCCTGGCCACGAGACATGATCCCAGGCTACCAAACTGAACAGTTCGCAGTCTGCAAATTCGTTAACATACTCTCCATAATCTTTAGGTATGCACAGTTGAGATTTGTTTTCATTTCCTTTTGTCAGAGGTCTGACAAGAAAACTTGTTCCGTTTATCTCATGTCTTTCGTTTTCGCATTCCCGGTACGGATCGTAATACACCGCTCTGACTTTTAAAAAATCGCTGCTGTGATTTTTCAGAAAGAATTTCAATGTTTTTTTAAGCTCCGAACCCAACCGCCCTCTGAACTCACCCGCAAACTGACCGCATCCGAGTCCCGGAACGGTTATAAATGCTGTTCTGCCTCTGCTTCCCGCAACTTCGTCTGCGTACATAAATAAAGGAAGGAGTCTTCTTTCATAAAGACGATAATATGTTTCCGAGTTTATTTTCCCGTTCACTGTAACTTCTTCCCAGTCTGCGGGAATATTATTCCTGCCGTTTCGCAGCAACGCTCCTGGAGTGAAAAGCAGGGTTGCTTTGAACGGAATTTTTTGTATCGAAGGGGCATGATGTTTACCGTTGTCAAACACAGTGACCGGTACTGCAATGTTGATATCACCCAATATTGAGAGTTCGTTCTGATTCCAGTCCGTTCCGTCTCCGTAAACTGAGCTTTCGGCAAAAATTTGAGGAATTTTGGTTCCGATGAGCAGTTCAAAAAATTTAACAGGTGTTATTTGAAGTATATCAACGTTGTTTAATTTTTTTTGCAGATATTTGCCAGCACTGCTTCCGGTTTTCAGATTTTCCATATAAGAAATCGCTTTCTCATATGTTTCATTATTTATTAAAATTTTATAGTTTTTCATTATCTGTATTTCTCCATGAAATCTTGTTATCCGGTGATATTGAAGATTGTACAAAAAATCACGTTCTGTTTTTTTAGCAGATAAAAATCTAACGCTAAGCTAACCGGCGCAAAAGGGTGGAGGGAGCGATAGCGACCGGAACCCTTTTGCGTCCGAGTTCAGCGCCGGGTTATAATGTACTTTTGTTAATTAGACACTTAACCATTTGATTTAATAAATTATTTTCTATTTTCTAATTAAGACCTACTGGCCACAAAATTATCTATATATCCAATTAGATAATCATTTTCAACTTGAGTTAAGTAGATACCGGGCGCGTACAGAACAGACCAAAATTTAGTTTTTAGTGCAATTTAAAAACATACCTTTGTAGTAAAATTTGGTAATATGATCAGGCAAACAGTAGACCGCATTTAAAATCAAAAATTGTTGATG
>JAUCGD010000562.1 GCA_030377945.1 Desulfobacterales bacterium HSG17
ATGAGATCAGTAAAGCCCTTAATGAACACCTTGATTTGAAAAAATCATTATATAAAGTATTGGCTATTTTAGCTGACTCAATGAATATGCTCAGGGGGACAGTCACCTTATTGCATCCATTACGTAATGAGATTATTATTGAAGTAGCCCACGGCCTTTCCCAGACTGCTATTGACCGTGTTAAATATAAACTTGGTGAAGGGATTACCGGCAGAGTTATTGAAACAGGCAAAGCTGTTGCCATTCCCAAAATAAGCGAAGAGCCTCTATTCCTGGACAGAACCGATTCCAGAAAGATTAAGCAGGAGCTTTCCTATTTCTGTGTCCCAATAAACAAGGGTAATCAGGTTATCGGAGCATTAAGCGTTGACCGTCCATATGAAAAATCCTACCAGCTTAAAAGCGGTACAGAGCTATTATCTGTTATTGCAACCATGATAGAGCGCCATGTAATCAACCTGGAAAATATTCATTTTGAAAAAAAGCAGCTCAGGGAGGAAAACAGAAGACTTAAAGGTGAACTGGAAAATAAATACCGCATAAATAATATTATTGGAAACAGTAATAAAATGCGTGAGGTATTCCAGATGATCTCCCAGGTTTCCAAAAGCAATGCCACAGTTTTAGTCAGAGGAGAAAGCGGAACAGGAAAAGAGCTGGTTGCCAACTCTCTCCACTATAACAGTACCAGGGCAAAAAAACCTTTTGTTAAAATGAATTTAGCAGCACTTCCTGCCAATCTTATTGAAAGTGAACTTTTTGGTCATGAAAAAGGATCCTTTACAGGAGCAATCAAACAAAAACTGGGAAAATTTGAACTGGCAAACAAAGGTACAATTTTTTTAGATGAAATCGGTTCCATAACAGCAGATGTACAGGTAAACCTTCTTCGTGTTTTACAGGAAAGAGAATTTGAAAGAGTCGGAGGTCATAAAACAATTAAAACCGATGTACGCATAGTTGCAGCCACCAATAAAAATCTGGAACAGGCAGTTGATGAAGGCTCTTTTAGAGGTGATCTTTATTACCGCCTGAATGTGTTCCCCATTTATATGCCGCCTTTAAGAGAACGGAAAACAGATATTTTACTTTTAGCAGATCATTTTCTTGAAAAATATTCTGCTGAAAATTATAAAGATATACGCAGATTTTCTACTCCTGCCATTGATATGCTCATGGATTATCACTGGCCCGGCAATGTCAGGGAACTTGAAAACTGCATAGAAAGATCTGTTCTATTGTGCGAAGAAGGTGTTATACACAGTTATCATCTTCCCCCAACACTTCAAACCGGCAAAGAATCCGGCACTCTGCCTGATCTCTCCTTGGATCAGGCTGTTGAAAATCTGGAAAAGGAAATGATTATTGATGCGATGAAAAATACAAGGGGCAATATTTCCCAGGCAGCTAAAGTTCTTAAGGCAACCGTAAGAAAAGTAGCATACAAAGCCAAAAAATACGGTGTTGAATATTATCACTATCGTTAACTTGATAAATCTGCCCTTCGACAGGCTCAGGGCACGAGAAGCTCAGGTACGAAATACTACCGTTCGTTGAGCTTGTCGAAACGAACAATCAAGGCAATAAAGGATTATAAATATGAAAGTACTAGTATTAATGGCAATTACCCTGGATGGCAAAATAGGAAAAAGCCCGGATCATTTTCCTGACTGGACAGGAAAGGAAGATAAAAAACTTTTTGCAGATCTATCCAGAAAAGCCGGTGCAGTTATCATGGGTTCAAAAACCTTTGATACAATTGGAAAACCCCTTGCTGGCAGGGAAAATATTATACTGACACGGGATAAAACCCGTAATTCCCAATGGGATAATCTTGTATTTACCCACGACTCTCCGAAAAAAATTCTGGAAGATTTGAATAATCAGGGCTTTTCAGAAGTTATTCTTGCAGGAGGTGCCCTGGTAAACTCTATTTTTGCAGAAGAAAATCTTATTGACGAGATTATCGTAACCATTTCCCCTAAAATTTTCGGTTTTGGCCTTTCTTTATTTACCCAGGAAATTTCAATGGAACTTGATTTAAAACAAGTTGAAAAACTGGGTAAATAAAGAAAGGCCAAAACCGAAAATTTTAGGGGAAATGGTTACGATAATCTCGTCAATAAGATTTTCTTCTGCAAAAATAGAGTTTACCAGGGCACCTCCTGCAA
>JAUCGD010000563.1 GCA_030377945.1 Desulfobacterales bacterium HSG17
TTCTTAAATCTATATTTACAGCCTTAATTTCAGCATCTATAAGTAAAAATTGAAAAACATTATTAACTGTACATCAGGTTGGATGTTTTTTCAAGAAATCTTTAACATATGCTGCAACTTCATCAGGCTTATCCTCAAGAAGGTAATGACCTCCATCATTAAAAAAATGGGATTCGGAATCAGGAAAACGGCGATTCCATTCATTATAATAGTCTGTATCAAATACAAAATCATGCTTTCCCCAGCAGATCATCATGGGAATATTTGATAGCAGGTGAAGATTATTATCCACATATTTAACAAGGTTATATCCAAAATCTTGTGGATATACCGGAATATCCTGCACAAATTTGAGTGTTGCGAGGCGGTTTCCAGGGGTGTTATACGGGGCTGTCAGCCCGTTTTTTACATCTTTTGCAAGCCTTTTATATGGAGCCATATACAAAGCAGCAGCGGAAAAAAGGTTTAAGCCCAGAACAGCAGGAACTGCAAAGGGTAAAAGATTTCTGATTATCCAAAGCCTGACAGGCAGTTTCTTTTTTCCAGGCGGAAAAAAACCTGCTGTATTTGTAATTATGATACGGGTAATATGCTCAGGATGCCTGAGGGCATACGCCATGCCGATCATGCCTCCCCAGTCATGAACCATGAGAGTTATATTTTTTTTCAGGTTTAAACGGTCAAGCAGATATTCCAGATCATCAACACGGGATTTAAGTGTAAAATCATACTGGCTTCTGCCAGGTTTGTCTGAAAGACCGCAGCCCATGTGGTCAGGTACAATTGTCCTGTATTTCGGGCAAAGGGCTGAAACCATATTTCTATAATAAAAAGACCAGGTTGGGTTGCCGTGGAGCATTAGCACAGGTTCCCCGTCTCCTTCATCAAGATAATGATAGTTCAGACCTTTTATATTCAGAAAATGAGATTGGAAAGGATATAGATGGTGAAATCCGGCTTTATTAATTTTTTTATTTTTCATAATATTTTTTTACCATTCAAGTCCCATCATCATGCAGTTTAAACCGCTTCCAATACCGAAAAAACCCACAAGATCGCCTGTTTCAAGAAATCCCCGCTCTTCTGCAATAGCTGCTGTAATCGGCAAAGAGACTGAGCCGATATTTCCCAGAAATTGATAGGTGGTAAAGTCTTTTTCTATTGAAATTCCAACAGATTCAAGAATGGTTTTCTGATGGGCTGCTCCTACCTGATGGCAGATGATTTTATCAGGTTTATCAACAGGCCATTCCATTTCTTTTATAAATGTTTCAAATGTAGCTTTACCAAGCGCCACGCCATTTTTAAGAACTCCCACAGAATCGGTTTTCATTACATGGATTCCGTCAACACAGCGACCTGCATCCGGTCCCCATAGGCAGAGTCTGTGGTGTTCCGAGGCATTTTTCATAACACCTCCGAGCAGTCTGTGCCCTCCCAGACCAAGGGATTCATGGGTCAATAGAACGGCAACAGCCCCGGCTCCTCCTGTAAGGGTTGCAATGGTATTTTTGAACAATTCCATGTCCTGGGTCTGTAAAAGCCTGTCAATGGCAATATCAACAACCTCCCTTGCAGTTTCACAAGATACCACAAGCCCGGCATGTATCTGACCAAGTTCAATGGCATTGGCAGTCTGGATAATGCCGTTAAGCACCCCAAGGCAGGCGTTTGATACATCATATATTTGTGTATCAGGGTTAACGCCCAGTTCATTGGCTACTGAACATGCTGTTGCAGGTTCAAGATTGTCCCTGCACACACCGCAGTAAACAAGCATTCCAATGTCATTAACAGAGATTTGTGACGATGTAACTGCTTTTCTTCCGGCAGCAGAGGCTCCCTCTGAAACTTTAAAACCCACATCCCAGAATCTTCGTTCATAAATACCGGTAATAGCCTCTAACTGCCCCTGTTTAAGATAAAGGCGTTTGTAAAGAGGTTCCAGCCGGTTTTCAAGATCCTGAGATAAAATAACATTTGGTGCCAGTTCATAGCCAAAAGATGTAATATAAACGTTTGAGTATTTCATTTATTTTATTTTGTTATTAATTATTTTTTTTGTTCTCATTACAAATTGTTTTTTTTATTTGTAATTATTTAAAATTACAGCATTGCAATAAATTCTTCCTTTGAAACCTCGCAATCTCGAAGGATTTTTGCCAAC
>JAUCGD010000564.1 GCA_030377945.1 Desulfobacterales bacterium HSG17
TTTTGTGCAAGTGTTGACTGTGTTTTGATTTCATCACTAATTGCACTGAATTTTTTATTTTTAATATCATCAATGAAATTTTTTATTTCATAGAACCCCATAAATTCCATCTCATTTACACGACCCCATCGTATGCCTGACTGGAAAAATTCATGGTGGAAATGAGCCACTTTGGTATTAAGAGGTTCAAGGTTTTTCTCTTTTGCCATTTTCTTTAATGTTTCAGTAATCCTGCCAGTCTGTATTTCATTAGGGCATCGGATGCCGCAGGCATAGCAGGAGACACATTTCCAGACCAGTTCACTATTAAGAGCATTTTCCATATCACCAACAGTGATCATCCTGATGAGGCGGTCTGGTGTTAAACCATCTGTTTCATCTCCTACAGAACAGGCACTTGCACAGCGTCTGCATTGATAACAGGCAGACAGATTCTGTCCAGATCTCTCAATTACTTCATCCCTCAGAGCTTTGGCCTCTTTTTGTTCAAATTCAAGAACTGATTCCATAATAATTGGCTCCTTTTGAAATAATTTTCACTTTAAATCCTCCTCTCCTGCTATTTTAAACAGGCCTGATTTAAACAGGGCCTAAATCTGATTTTAAACCCGATCTTTATCTGGCCTTAATCCGGCTGCATTGAGATACTCTCCGAGATTGTCAACACCACCAATGGTTACAATATGAACTCCCTGGCATATATCTTTTAAGCTTTTTACAATATTTGTGAAAAGTTCAATACTCGCCTTTTGCTTGTCAGAAGTTCCTGAAAGCTTTTGAACTGCCCAGTCAGGCACAAGTCCGGGTTTAAAATGTCTGTTCAAAAATTTTGCCATTCCAGCAGTTCTTAAGATCATGATTTCGGCAATAACAGGGACTTCAAACTGCTGTGCCTGTTGCATAAATTTGGCAAAATGATCAATTTCAAAAATAGGTGTTGTTAAAAAAAAGCCAGTACCTGCATTCATCATGTCTTCCATCTCTTCCAGGCCTTGTTTTGGCATGGGTTTACCCCAGGGGATTTCAACCCCACACCCAAGAAGAAACTCTATTTTTTTTTCAAGTGGTACTTTTTCTATTGTTGTTCCTTTTTTCAGATGTTCCATTACAGATATAAGCTTTCCTGAATCAACATGAAAAAACATTGATTCTTGAAGAGTCTCACCTGAAATTCTGTAATCTTCTGTAAAAGCAAGTAGATTCTGAGCCCCTGCTTCATGGGCATTGATAAGGTCTTTTTGCAGTTGATACCTGTTTTTATCCCTTGTGGTGGTCTGATAAATAGGATCCAAAGCATTTTTTGTTAAAAGAGTGCAGGTTTTTATGGTGTCACCCACAACACCCTCAAGTTCTGTCTTTGGGGCTGATGAGCCATTTACCACTCCTTTATCTCTGGCAAGGCTTTCGACAAGCCTGTCTGAGTCTTCATCACCAAGGGGAACCTGTACTTCAGAAGTCACAACAAATCTTTTTTCTTTCAAAGCATGTTTTAAACTGGATTGTTTCAAGGTCATTTAGAACTTCCTTTTTTTTTTAATCCAAGTAATGCTGCTACTTCATCTTTTAATTTTGCCAGGGGCAGGGGTTTTGAAAGACAGATATCGGCACCATATTTTTTCATTTTTGCAAATTTTTCATCATCAAGGTATGCGGATAAAACAATAATTTTGGTATGTTTTGTTTTCTTATCTGTTTTGATTTTCTTACACACTTCATACCCTTTTATATCAGGCATCATGATGTCAAGAATTAGAAGATCAGGGTTAAAATGATTAACCTGCAGGCCTGCTTCAAAACCATCTGAAGCAGAAATTACATCGTAATTGAATTCATCTTCTTCAAGAGACTGTACAATAGATTCAACAATGATCAGGTCATCGTCCACAACAAGTATTTTTTTTCTTGTTTCTTCATCTTTTTCAATGGGAATGGGAATTCCCTGATTCAGCATAAAAACTTCAAGATCGGACTTTTTTATTCTGCGATGTCCGCCAACTGTACGATAAGCTTTGATATGCCCGGCTTCTACCCAGTTAATAATGGTTTTTGACGAAACATTGCAGTACTTGCTTGCTGTAAACACTGTCAATGTGTCTTCCATAGCACCTCCTTATTACAGGTTTTAATTCATAGAACCGCCATGGGCGGCTTGTATGGG
>JAUCGD010000065.1 GCA_030377945.1 Desulfobacterales bacterium HSG17
TACTATCAATTTTGAAAAATTAAGGAGATTCAATGTCTAATAAAAAAGTTGTTCTTGCCTATTCAGGTGGGCTTGACACCTCTGTTATATTAAAATGGCTGTTGGAACAAGGCTATGAAGTATTTGCATATATGGCTGATATAGGTCAGAAAGAAGATTTTAAAGCAGCTGAGAAAAAAGCATTGAAAATCGGTGCTTCCAAAGTATTTATAGAAGATATGAAAAAGGAATTTGTCACTGATTTCATATTTCCCGTTTATAAAGCCAATACAATATATGAAGGCCGATATCTTCTTGGAACTGCCATTGCCCGCCCCATTATTTCAAAAAAACAGATAGAAATTGCAAACAGGGTTGGTGCCCAGTATGTATCCCATGGTGCAACAGGCAAAGGCAATGATCAAGTCAGATTTGAACTGGCATATTATGCTCTTAATCCTGCAATCAAAGTCATTGCACCATGGAAGAATAAAAAATTCCTGGATGCTTTTAAGGGAAGAACCGATCTTCTTGATTATGCTAAAAAGCATGGGATTCCTACAAAACAGAGTGCTTCAAAGCCATACAGCGAAGATGACAACCTGCTGCATATTTCCCATGAAGCTGGTGTCCTGGAAGATCCGGGCTATGAGTGTGAAGAGAGTATTTATTCCCATACTGTCTCCCCGGAACAGGCCCCTGACAAACCGACAAAAATCAAAATTGAATTTAAAGACGGCATTCCTGTTAAGGTAACCAATCTTGAAAACAATACTGTTAAGACTGATGCCCTTGAATTATTTGAATACCTTAATACTCTTGGAAGAGAAAATGGAATAGGTCGTCTTGATATGGTAGAAAACCGCTTTGTGGGGATCAAATCAAGGGGTGTATATGAAACTCCTGGCGGAACAATTTTACACGAAGCCCACAAAGATATTGAAGGCGTAGCCATGGACAGGGAAGTTATGCGCCTTCGTGATATGCTGGCAACAAGGCTTGCAGAGTTGGTTTATAATGGTTTCTGGTTCAGTCCTGAAATGGAATTTATCATGGCAGCCATTGATAAAAGCCAAGAAGTAATTGATGGAGAAGTTACTTTAAAACTATATAAAGGCACAGCTTATCCTGTTGCAAGAACAAGTCCTTCATCCCTCTATAACAAGGATCTGTCTTCCATGGATATTGAAGGCGGTTACAACCAGGAGGATGCGGAAGGTTTTATTAAAATCAACGCCATAAGGTTAATGGCACACAAAAGTATCATAGACAAGTAGTGCCGGTCACAAACTGCTAATTTGCCCAATTACGGCGTTGGGGGAAATTATTACTTGAACAAATTATCAGATTTTTGGTCGGACACTAAGCAAATTATTTGCCTGCAATGGGTTCTACAAATTGAGATTCTGAATCCCAGGGAAAGAGAATCCAGGTGTCCTGACTGACTTCTGTCACATAAAGATCCACAAGAGGCTTGCCTTCAGGTTTAGCATAGACAGTAGCAAAATATGCATTTGGAAGCATATCTTTTACAACTTTTGCTGTTTTTCCTGTATCCACAAGATCATCAATGATTAAAAGATCTTCACCTGAGTCATCAATTTTTTTCAAGATCTGCATCTCACCTTGTTCTTTAAAATCATAGCTTTTGACACATACTGTATCAATATAGTGGATCCCAAGCTCTCTTGCTATGACAGCAGCAGGAACAAGGCCACCCCTTGTAACTGCAACAATACCTTTCCATGTTTTGTTTAAATCATGGAGCCTCCATGATAAAGCTTTGGTATCCCTGTGGAGCTGATCCCAGGAAACAGGATAATTTCGTTTATATCTTTCATATTTGTCATTCATTATTCAATAGGACTCCTGTCAAATTTACAAAATTTTTATTGTTCTTTTTGACTTTTAACATATTTAGCTCTATTTTATCCACAAGATAAAAAAATATAAAGGGTAAAAACCTGAAAGAGATAAAAGTGTGAAAGATATCAATACCCCGGGAGAAATAAAAGCAAGATGCCTGAATTGCGGCGGGAAATTATATATTAAAAGAACCTGAGTAAAAATCTATTTTTGCTGCAGGTCATGCGCAACAGAGTATCCTGACGAGAGATATAAAGACCTTATGGATGAATATCTTGAAGAAAAACTCGCCAATATACCCATAAACAGATTATAGTATGCAACCAGAATTATTGTACTGCCGTGCTGCGGCAAAAGGATCATATGAGATTACATTATTGGAATAAATTAAAGAACATCCTTATTTATATTTCTTTGTCTGCTTTTTTTACCCTGTCCTTTAATTTTGTATGTTTAACACATTTATCTGCTGCAACCAGCTCTCCAGGCTCCCCACCTTTAACTTCAAACTCTGATTTTCCTATTTACCCAACAATTAAACCAAATGTTGACTTCTGGATAGAGATATTTACAAAATATTCAAAATCCCAGGGTGTTATCCATGACAACCGCAATCTTGAAATTGTTTATGAAGTTATTAAACTTGATGATTCAAATACTTTAAGAGCACGCCGGAAAAATAAAAAAAAAATAAAAGCTGTAATTCAAAAATATAAAAATATACTTTTAAATCTCTCAAAAGGGAACAAATCTTTATCAAACCAATTTTTATCAAATCCAGAGACAAAAAAAGTTACAGCACTTTTTGGTGTTAATGCAACACAAAAGGATTATAAGAGTGCTGCCTATAACATACGATGCCAGACCGGATTAAACAGACAATTCAAGAAGGGCCTTCAACGCTCAGGAGCAGTCATTGATGAATTCAGGCGTATTTTTCTATCCCATGGACTTCCTGTAGATCTTGTTTATCTTCCATGTGTTGAATCCTCCTTTAATTTCAAGGCTTACTCCAAATTTGGGGCTGCCGGTATATGGCAGTTTACCCGCTCTACAGGCAGACGATATATGAAAATTGGATATGTTGTAGACGAAAGAAGAGACCCGTATATTTCCACTGATGCTGCTGCCCGTTTGCTGAAAAAAAATTATGCGGCATTGGGAGAGTGGCCCATGGCAATTACAGCCTATAACCATGGGCTGGCTGGTATGCAGCGGGCAAAACGCAAAAAAGGAACCTATGAAAACATTGTAGAATCCCATAGCAGTCGTTCATTTAAATTTGCATCAAGAAATTTTTATTCTGAATTTCTCGCAGCAAAAATTGTAGCAAAAAATCCTGAAAAATATTTTGATAATGTCCAATATAATAAACCTGTCAGCTTTCAGATTATCAAGACAAAGGGATTTCTATCTGTAAGAAATCTAACTGACATGTTAAACTGCTCAATCCAGGATATTAAAACCCTGAACCCTGCACTGCGAAAACCTGTTTTTGACGGACAAAAATATATTCCCAAAGGCTATAATCTAAAACTGCCTGAAAATCTACCAGTTCAAAATCTCAACAATAAACTGGCAGCACTATATAAAAGCAGACAAAAACCCAGCCGATTCCATAGGGTTCAAAAAGGAGATACAGCCGGTTCAATTGCCAGAATTCATTCTGTAACACTGAAGGATCTTATTCTTGCAAACAGGCTAAATCACAGAGCAACCATTTATATTGGACAAAACTTGAGGATTCCTGTTATGCGTGACCTCTATGTTAAAAACGAAATTACTCTAACCAAGGTTAAACAAAAAAGTATCAAAAAAGATATCAAGCCTGAAAAAAACATGGATAAAAAACCTGAGAACCCCATTGACGGTGCTGCCGAGCTGCCTGTGGAATTCCCTGCAATACCTGTAAAAGATAAAATTGTTATAAACCCAAATATTGTTACCGCCAATCTTAAAATTCTTAATACGTTTTTAAAGGGCAATGTTTTGATCGGAGTCATCAAGGTTGAGACAGAAGAGACCCTGGGACATTATGCAGAGTGGCTGCAAATACCAACACAAAAAATTAGATCTTTGAATAAATTTGCTTACGGACAGCCCATAACTGTTGACCAGAAAATCAAAATTTCTTTAACTGCCACAACTGCTCAGAAATTTGAAGAACAGCGATATGAATTCCATAAGGAGATGGAAGAAGACTTTTTTGAGTCCTTTGTTATCCAGAGCACTGATACCTATGAGGTTAAAAATGGAGATAATATCTGGAATTTATGTTTAAACAGACTGGAAATTCCTTTCTGGCTTTTAAAAAAATATAATCCAAAAACCGATTTTGCTTCTCTTCAAGCAGGACGGAAAATAAAATATCCCATTGTGGCTGCCCTAAGAACAGATTAATTAAACCGATTAAATTTGTTTAACCTTTTTTGCTGCCTGTGTGAGCAGATATTCCTTAAAAGTGCCTGCAACAGGAGAGAGTTCCCGATTTTTGCGCTGGATTAAATAAAAAGGACGCTGTAATTTAAGTCCTGTTACCTGCACTGCAACCAGTGTACCACTCTTGATATCGTCCACAAGAGCGCGCTGGGGAATAATCGAAACCCCTGCCCCTGCTTTGACAAGCTCCTTGACTGCCACGGTAGAGCCAATTTCAGCCACTTCGAGCAAATCTGTCTCTTTGTATCCATTAGATTCTAAAAACTGGGCTATTACCTTTCGTGTTCCTGAGCCTGGTTCCCTGAAAATAAAAGGTTGTGTAATCATATCTTTCAAAAAAATTTTCTGTTTTTTTTGTGCCCATGGATGTTTCGAATGAACAGTTAAAACAAGTTCATCAGTAAACACAGCTGTCCAGTGCAAGCTGTTTTCTTTCCATCGGGCACCTATCACTCCTAGTTCAAGCTCTCTTTGCAATACCTTATCCGCAATTATGCGGGAGCTGTTAATAGTCAGAGTGGTCTTGATGGCTGGGTGCTTCCGGTTAAACATGCCAATCATCTTTGGCAGAATGTAAGTTCCCGGGATAGTACCACTGCCAATGGTGACTCTGCCAATCAGGTTGCCGCTGTATTGTTCTACAGCTTGTACAGCCTCTATCTGTATTTTAAGAATCCTGTCTGCATATTTGTATAGAATGCGCCCGACAGGAGTAGGCTCCACTTCATGTCCCAGCCTATCAAGCAGTTTTTGATTCAACTCATTCTCTAAATCACGGATATGTGACGTAACCGTGGGCTGGGTTAAAAAGACAGCTTGAGCTGCCCTGGTAAAACTTTTTAGTTCCACAACCTTACAGAATGCTTCAAGTTTCCTGATTTCCATGGATTATATACCTTTACAAAAATTGTTTTTCCAAGTTCAGGTAATGAATTTTTCAATGAATTCAATATTTATCATAGATATTTTCAATTTGCAATATCGAGAATATGCATATATCTTATCAAAAAAAATAGTTCATAATTGATAATTTACAAAAAAAGAGAGACTCTAATATGAAAACAAAAAAAATCTTTATTGCCTGTGTTGCTGTAATCACTTTGACCATGAGTATTAATAGTTTTGCAGGTTCCATGGATATGTTTACCAATGCAAAAGGAACAATCAGAATCGCCGGTGGCACAGCGCATATACCAGTAATGAAAGAAGCTGCTGCCCGTATCATGACCCATAATCCAGATATTCATATAAGCATTGCAGGAGGAGGTTCTGGAGTGGGAATCAAACAGGTGGGAGAAGGTCTGGTTGATATCGGCAATTCCGGCAGAAAAGCAAAAGATACAGAAATTACTCTCTTTGGCCTTAAAATGTTTAAGTGGGCTGTTGATGGAGTTGGCATTGTGGTGAATCCAACAAATAAAGTCAGAGATCTTAGCCAAGTTCAGGTTAAAGCAATTTTCAGTGGAGATATTACCAACTGGCAGGAAGTAGGAGGAGATGACAGAAAAATTAATCTTTACACCAGGGATAATGCAAGCGGAACCAGAGCAGTTTTCTGGAAAAAAGCACTTAATAAAGGAACAATAGCCAAAAATGCTAATTTTGTTGTTTCAAACGGTGCCATGAAAGCTGTAATTTCCCAGGATCCCTACGCAATCGGTTATGTTTCAGTGGGTCATATAGACAGATCCATTGCAGCAGTTGCCTTTAACGGTATTCAACCAACTCTTGCCAATGTTCAATCTGGTAAATACACCATTGCCCGGGGATTATACAGTAATACAAAAGGAGAACCCACAGGTCTTGTAAAAAAAATTATTGATTACCTTTTTACTGAAGATGGTCAGGAAATTGTAGTTCAAAAAGGATTTGTTCCGGTAAAATAATTTTAATGAGACATGAAAAAATCATTGAAACATTATTTTTTCTTTCAGCTTTCCTTAGTTGTGTGATAACTTTTTCCATCCTTGGATTCCTGCTGATCCCGGGACTGCCGCTTTTTTGGGAAGGTCATTTTTTTGCCATTCTTACCACACCATGGGCACCTGATTACAACCAATTTGGCATTTACCCCATGGTGGCAGGAAGTATTGCTATTTCTCTTCTCACCATCATATTTGCTTTTCCATTAAGCCTTGGCTGTGCTGCTTTTATAAGCTTAGAGGACAAAAATAAACCAGGCAGATTTATGCGCAAAATAGTAGAGATAATGACAGGTGTTCCCACGGTTATCTATGGATTTGTAGGTATCTTTTTATTGGTTCCCCTGATGCGTGATTTCTTTCATGCAGGTTCTGGAATGTGTGTACTGACAGCGGCATTAATGCTGACTCTACTTGTCTCTCCAACCATGATTCTTCTGTTTTGTGACAGTTTTGCACAAGTTCCAAAGTCATATGGTGATGCAATCATGGCAATGGGTGGTACACAGATCCAAAAATTTCTTTATATTACCCTGCCCAATTCAAAGTCAGGAATTATCACTGGAATAACACTTGCTCTTGGCAGAGTCATGGGGGACACCCTTATCGCCCTGATGATAGCTGGTAATGCCGTTCAAGTTCCAGGTTCTCCATTAGATTCTGCAAGAGCTCTGACATCCCATATTGCTCTTGTTTTTGCTTCAGATTATAACAGCCCGGAATTTAAAGCTATTTTTGCATGCGGTATCTTCCTCTATCTTTTTTCATCCATAATTGCATTAATTGTAAATTTTACCCGCAACAGGGGATGAACACAAATTTATGAGGATATTTATTGAAAAAAACCTTGCATTGTTTGCCAGTATTTGTACTTTTATTTTGCTTACAGCGTTTGCCAGTATCCTTGGGTTTTTAATTATCAAAGGCTTTAGAACTCTCAACCTTGAACTTATCTTTGGGACAACACCACCTCTTGAGGCATTGCTGTTCAGAAGGCAGGTTTTTAACGGACTTTTCCCTGCCATTACTGGTACTTTTTTACTTATTATTTTAAGTATCTGCTGGGCAATTCCCATGGGACTTGGAGCTGGAATTTATCTTGCTGAATATGCCACAGGTAAAACAAAAAAAATTCTTAATATATTTTTTGATATTCTGGCAGGGCTTCCTTCAATTGTGGTAGGGCTTTTTGGATTTTCAATAACAATTTTGCTAAATAAGAACCTCTCCAACCAAATTTATCCATGCCTGTTGATTTCAAGTCTAGCTCTTGCTTTTCTGGTTCTCCCCTATATTATTCGCACCACCCAGGCAGCCCTTGAAGGAGTACCGGTTCTATTGAGGATGACTGCTCCTGCACTTGGGGCAAGCAAACTGCAAAACATAATCAAAATTTTGCTTCCCCAATCTCTTTCAGGAATAATAAGCGGGGTTATTCTTGCCACTGGGCGTTGCGCAGAAGATACTGCAGTTATAATGCTGACCGGAGTTGTTGCTTCAACTGGAATCCCCGGTTCTATATTTTCCAACTATGAAGCTCTGCCATTTTATATATATTATATCTCCTCTCAATACTCAAATCAACAAGAGCTGACAACCGCTTACGGAGCAGCTATTATCCTGCTTACAATCTGTTTGATTCTCTTTAGCCTGGCATTTATTATCAAAAAAAGAATAAACCTATATTCAGATATCAAAATATAGGATTTCAAAGTTGAAATAATTATGAAACAAGAAATTATAAAAGAAAAGAAAATTAAAATCAGGCAGCTTTCATTCTCCTATAATGACAAAACAATCCTGGATAATATTTCCATGGATTTTTTAGATCATAAGATCACAGCGATTACAGGACCATCGGGTTCCGGCAAGTCCACATTTCTAACAATTCTTAATCGCTTATGGGAAACAACGCAGGGATGTGCATTGCAAGGGCAGGTAGAAATAAAATTTGGGGACAGCTTCCAGAACATTTACCAGAGGCAATACTCTGCAACCCGCCTGCGAAGGCAGGTAGGCATGGTATTTCAAACTCCGAACCCTCTTCCCATGAGCATATATAAAAACATTGTCTTTCCCTTAGAACTGTCAGGGAAAACCGACAAAACCAAGCATAAAATTATGGTTGAGGAGTGTTTAAAATTAACAGGGCTCTGGGATGAAGTTTCTGACAGACTTAACTCTTCTGCCCTTGAATTGTCCGGGGGCCAGCAGCAAAGGCTTTGCATTGCACGGGCCATGATCCTGCAACCTGAAATACTTCTGCTTGATGAACCCACATCCTCACTTGATCATAAAGCTTCCACAGCCATAGAACATCTTTTGGTAAAACTGAAAAAACAGTGTACTATCCTAATCGTTTCCCACTATCTTGATCAGGTACAGAGGATTGCTGACTGTATTGTTGAATTGCAGAATGGAAAACTCAAGCAGCGCTAAACAAAACAAGATATGTTACAACTACAGAACCTAGTACAGGTATAATAATTCCTCCCCGCCATAAACCTGCAATCAATGTAAAAATCATACCTGCAATGGCAGCCAGAGGCATATCTGGCGTGGCAGTTAAAACACCGGGGATAATCAAAGCACCAATGGCTGTTGCAGGAATACATTTTAAAAAAGCATCCACTCTTGTGTTAATTGTTTTATTGGATAAAAACAGAAAAGGGAGCAACCGGGGAGTATATGTTACTACAGCCATGCCAAGAATAAGAGGGATAAGATTACTCACAGACTCCCCTCTTTTTGATTTGGATGTGGGATTATAAAAAATGATCCTGCAAATGATATCACAAGAATACACACAATAATGGTCCAGCCATCGGGCAGAAAATCAAGTTTAATTAAAATTGTATTAAGCACTCCAGAAGCCACCACCAGTAATAATATTTTCACGGATTTTCTAATTTCAGGCAGTAAAATAGCAAGCAACAGGGAATAGAGGGCAACTGCCATACTTTTTGTTAAAAGTTCTGGCAGAAAACCGCCAAGGATATAACCTGAAACAGAACCGCTGACCCATGCTGAATAGGCGGCAAACTGCACAATTAAAACAAATGTCTTTGAAAGTCTGCCTCTTTGAAATGATAAAACAGAAAATGTCTCGTCTGTAACTCCAAAGGCCATTAAAAACAGATACTTTTTTGCAACTTTATCAATGCGTGTGGATAGATAGGCACTCATTAAAAAATGCCTGAAATTAACAAGCAAAGTGGTTAAAATAATACCAACAAACCCCATTCCTGTCATTAACAGATTTAAAGCCATAAACTGGCTTGCACCGGCAAAGACTGCTGTTGAAAATAAAAAACATTCAAAAAGTGTTATACCACTGGTTTTTGACAGTACACCAAATGCTATGGCCGGCGGAATATAGCCAATAAAAATCGGGAATCCTGCCTTAAAAGCTGCTTGAGCCTGCTTTGTCATAAGTTAAATAACTTTACAGGTTTAAAATTTTTCTGCATGGTGGCAGGCAACCATTCTTTGTCCAACTTCACGAAGTTCAGGTGCTGTTTGCTTGCACATGTCTGTCATATGAGCACATCTAAGATGGAAAGTACATCCAGGTGGAGGATTCAAAGGAGATGGAATTTCTCCTGACAACCTGATTCTCTCTCTTCTGGCATTGACATCCACATGGGGAGTTGCAGCAAGCAATGCCATAGTGTAGGGATGAAGCGGGGTGTCAAAAATAATATCCTTTTTGCCCTGCTCTACTGGTCTTCCAAGATACATCACCATGATCTCATCTGAAATCAGCCGTACTACACTCAAATCATGGGATATGAACAGATATGCAAGATTCATTTCATCTTGAAGATCCATGAAAAGATTTAAGGCTTGGGCCTGTACTGAAACATCAAGGGCAGAGACAGGCTCATCTGCCACAACCAGAGCAGGATTTAGCATTAAAGCCCTTGCAACAGCAATTCTCTGCCTCTGTCCTCCGGAAAACATGTGGGGATATCGTGAATATTGCTCTGGACTTAACCCTACTTTCTCCATCATGGCAAGGGATTTTTCTCGTCTCTGGGCTTTTGTAAAACTGGTGTTAATCTTAATGGGTTCTTCAAGAATTGCGCCAACTTTTTTTCTTGGATTTAAAGAACCGTAAGGATCCTGGAAAACGATTTGAACTTTTTTTCTCAAAGTCTTCATCTCTTCAGGGCTGGAAGTTACCGCATTGATTCCATCCACTTCAAAATCACCAAAGGAAGGCTTTTCAATCATGGTAATCACTCTTGCAAGAGTAGATTTTCCGCAGCCGGACTCTCCAACCACAGCAAAAGTTTTACCAGATTTAATGGTAAAAGATGCTCCATCAAGAGCTTTCAGTGTTGCAGAAGTTTTAAAAAAGGTTCCCTCTTTAACTGTGTAATATTTTTTAAGATCTCTGGCTGTTATTATAGTTTTTTCATGCATATTGCGGGGCTCCGTCTTTCAAAGGGAAATGACACCTCACTGCACTATCATTGTTTGTGATTAATAAAGGAGTATTGGTTTTACATTTTTCTCTGGCAAATTTACACCTTGGATGAAAAAGACATCCTGATGGCCTGTCATATTTCCCAGGCACAACACCAGGTATTGTGGGAAGCCTTTTTGAATCGGTATTTCTTTCGGGCAGAGAACCCAATAAAGCCTGTGTATATGGATGTACCGGTGATGTAAAAATATTATTGGCACTGTTTTTTTCAACAACCTGACCTGCATACATGACTACTACATCTTCTACTGTTTCTGCAATCACTGCCATATCATGGGTGATCAGGATTAAAGCCATGTTATTCTTTTTTTGCAGATCAAGTAAAAGATCAAGTATCTGAGCTTGAATAGTAACATCAAGAGCGGTTGTAGGTTCATCCGCAATTAGTAAAGTTGGATTACATGCAATGGCCATTGCAATCATGACCCTCTGGCTTATTCCACCTGACAATTGGTGGGGAAAACTTTTCAAGCGTTCTTCAGGTGCAGGGATTCCAACCTGTTTTAACAGTTCAACAGCCCTTTGATGCCGCTTTTTTTTTGATCCTCCCTCATGGATTTTCAAAGCTTCTGTCAACTGGAACTCAACAGTAAAACATGGATTAAGACTTGTCATGGGTTCTTGAAAAATCATGGCAATCTCTTTTCCAGTGATTTTTCGTTTCTTCTTTTTTGACATGCTCAATAAATCATAGTTCTTAAAAGAGAGAATATCGGCTTCAATAATTCCAGGATAAGGAATCAAGCCCATCATTGCAAGTTGGGTTACACTCTTACCTGACCCTGATTCACCAACAATTCCGAGAACCTTTCCCTCGTCTAAAGTAATATCAACACCATCCACTGCCTTAAACCCGTCAAAATCAACAGAAAGGTTTTTTATTTCTAATATCCGGCTCATAATTCCTTTCTCAAATGGTAAACAATCATTACCGCTTCATCTTTGGATCAAGGGCATCCCGAAGGCCATCACCTGCAAGGTTAAATGCAAGCACTGTTAAAAGAATGGCAACCCCTGGAAAAGTCACTACCCACCAGGCTCTCTGAACAAACTGCAAGGCATTGGCAAGCATAGCACCCCACTCAGGAGTTGGCGGCTGGGCTCCCATACCGAGAAATCCTAATGCTGCAGCATCAAGAATAGCTGTGGAAAACCCTAAAGTTGCCTGGACAATTAAAGGTGCCATACAATTTGGAAGCAATACTGCAAACATCATTCTAAAGGGGCCTGATCCACTAACTCTTGAAGCAGTTACATAATCTTTATTCTTTTCAGCTATAACAGAAGCCCGAGTCAATCGAACATAGTGTGGAAGAACAACAATGGCAATGGCAAGTATTGCATTTTGCAGGCTTGGGCCGAGAATTGCAACAATGGCAAGGGCAAGCAAAAGACTTGGCAGTGCAAGGATTATATCCATGAACCTCATGACAATAATTTCATAAAATCCACCGATATATCCTGAGGTCACACCAAGAATAATTCCAACTGCAAGGGAAAGAGTTACAACGATAACACCCACAAAAAGGCTTAATCTTGCACCATGGATCAGTCTTGACATTATATCTCTGCCCACGTCATCGGTACCCAGGATAAATTTGCTGGTTCCGCCATCCATCCAGATAGGTGGCTGCAAAAGAGCATCTCTGTATTGTTCAAAAGGATTGTGCGGTGCGATATAATCGGCAAAAACAGCGACCATGATCGCAAATATAATAAAAAACAATCCGATAACTGCGCCCTTATTTTCAGAAAAATATTTCCAGAATTCTTTTAATGGATGGGGTGGAGCTGCATTGTCTAAGGCTATGATTGTAGTTTCACTCATCTTAAAAGCTTTCCTAACTTGTGTAACGAATACGGGGATTAATAATTCCATACAAAAGATCAACCCCAAGATTTACAAAAATGATCAAAGTGGCAATAATTAGAATTCCACCCTGAATAGCAGGATAATCCCGCCTGTTTATGGATTCGAGAATCCATTTCCCAACGCCCGGCCATGCAAAAATTGTTTCAGTTAAAATTGCACCGGCAAGAAGAACACCTGTCTGAAGACCAATAACTGTAATTACAGGGATCATTGCATTTCTTAGAGCATGTACCAAAATTACACGATTGGTGGACAATCCTTTGGCCTTGGCAGTTCTTACATAATCTTCTTTTAAAACCTCAAGCATGGAAGAGCGTGTCATCCTGGCAAACACTGCCAATGGAATGGTTCCAAGAACAATGGATGGCAGAATCAAATGACTTACAGCAGATTTAAATGCTCCTGGTTCATTGGAGCGGAAGGCATCTATCAACATAAAACCTGTATCCGTATCAATCCAGAAAAGAGCTGATATCCTTCCTGAGACAGGTGTCCACCCCAGATGTACAGAAAAAAATAGAATCATTAAAAGTCCCCACCAGAAAATCGGCATTGAATAGCCAGTCAAAGAGGCTCCCATAACCGTATGATCAAATACGGTTCCTCTTTTGACCCCTGCAATTATGCCTGCAGGCAGTCCGAATAATACTGCAAAAATCATAGCACATAAAGAGAGCTCAAGCGTTGCCGGGAAAAGAGTAAAAAACTCTTCAAATATAGGTTTTTTGGTTACAAATGATTTTCCTAAATCCCCCTTAAATACATTTCCGATATACCGGAAATATTGTATATAAAGTGGTTTATCCAAACCCATTTCCGCTTTTATGGCTGCATGCCTTGCAGGATCAATTCCACGCTCTCCTGCTCGAAGTTCAACTGGATCACCGGGTATTAAATGAATCAAAGAAAAAGTAAGAAGGGTGACACCAATAAAAGCTGGGAAAATATGAACAAATCGTCTTAAAAAAAACTGAATCATGATCAATCACATTCTTAATAAAATCACATTCTTAATAAAATTAATGAGCGGTACAGCAAAATGAATTGCCATACCGCCATTAATCATCAAATTGACTTTTAACTTAACTATTTAAGATCTACACCATAAAAAGCGTGTCCGCCAAAAGGATCAATTTTATACCCTACAACATTTTTAGCCATGGGCATATACACAACTGAATGTGCAATGGTTACCCAGGGAGCTTGCTCTTTAAAAACAAGCTGAGCTTTCTCATAGAGTCTGGTTCTCTCTTTAGGATCTGAAATCTGTTTTGCTTTCATAATCAGATCATTAAATTCTTTGTTACACCATTGAGCTCTGTTTGAGCCACCAACTGCATCACAACCCAAGAGCACAGCAAGAAAGTTGTCTGGATCGCCATTATCACCAGTCCAACCGAGAAGAACTGTCTGATGCTCACCATTCTTGGAACGTTTAAGGTATTCACCCCATTCAAAGGAGACAATCTTAGCTGTCACACCCACTTTTGCCCAGTCTGCCTGGATAATTTCAGCCATTCTTCTTGCATTTGGATTATATGGGCGCTGTACAGGCATAGCCCATACATCAGTTTCAAATCCATTAGGGAATCCTGCATCAGCCAACATTTTTTTTGCTGCAGCCACGTCATATTCATAATCTTTTACTGCATCATTGTAAGACCACATGGTTGGCGGAATTGGATTTTTAGCAATTTTACCAGATCCCTGGAATACAGCATCCATGATGGCTTGTTTGTTGATTGCCATACTCAATGCCTGACGAACTTTAACATTATCAAATGGTGCCTTTTTTGTATTAAATGCCAGGTAACCAACATTCAATCCCTCTTGCTGCATCAACTTAATTTTAGGGTCTTTTGCAATTGCTGCAAGATCAGCAGGATTTGGATAAGGCATTATATGTGCTTCACCTGCCTGGATTTTTGCATAACGAACAGCAGGGTCAGGTGTGATGGCGAAAACAAGCTTATCAATTTTTGCACGGCCTTTCCAATATGTGTCATGGGCAACGTATCTGATTTGAGAGTCTTTCTGGTATGAGACAAATACAAAAGGGCCGGTTCCGATTGGTTTCTGATCAAAATCTTCCGGAGTGCCTGCTTTCATCATATTATCTGCATATTCTGCAGAGTGAATGGAACCGAGATCCATTGCCAGGTTGGCAATGAATGGAGCTTCAGGCCTGGTTAGATTAAAAACAACTGTGTAATCATCTTTTTTCACAATGGATGCAATCAGACTTGGCATACTCATGCCATTGAAATATTCATAAGCTCCACCGGAAACTTTATGGTAGGGATGATTTTTATCATATTGCCGCATAAAAGAGAACATTATATCATCAGCATTAAACTGACGGGTGGGTTTAAAAAATTTTGTTGAATGAAAATCTACCCCTTTTCTAAGATGAAAAGTATAGGTTTTTCCATCTGCAGATACATCCCATGATGTTGCAAGTCCTGGTTCAATTGCTGTTGTGCCTGTTTTAAACATAGCCAGTTTGTCAAAAATCTGTCTGGATGATGCATCAAAAGTGGTTCCTGCTGTGTAGAATGCAGGTGTAAAACCTTCTGGACTTCCTTCAGAACAATACACCAAAGTTTTGGCCTGCACAGATACTGCAAGCATGCAAAAAAGGGCTGCAAAGCCTGCTACTGATAAAAATTTACGCCATTTCATTTTTTTCTCCCCCTTTAAAATAATTAATATAACAATAATAATCCAGCATAGTTTTTCGAATCCTTACTAGACTGAAACAAATTTATGCAGGATTCAAAAATTAACAAAATATTTATTTTTATAAATATCAGGCATACAAGTCAAGCAAAAAGAATGTTACACGTTCAACAACATGTAGTAATGATTAGGTATGGTGAAAAAAAGACAGATTGGTCATTTTTTCCTGACTTATCTATATCAATTTATTTAAAATTTGTAAAAATAATTATTGACACATTGAAAATTA
>JAUCGD010000565.1 GCA_030377945.1 Desulfobacterales bacterium HSG17
ATCAAGATGGGATAAAAATAAGGAGTGCCAAACTGAAAGTTTGGCACTATCCATTATCGGAAATAAATATTGTAGGGTGTGTTAGCGCAGCGTAACGCACCAGAACCTTAAATTAACGGTGCGTTACGGCTATCGCCTAACGCACCCTACGGTGGAAATTCTTATTTCCGATAATGTCTGATATAAAATTTCTTAATCTCATTTAGTTAGCAATGAGCGCTAAAGCGCTCACTACTAGCAGTCTTCAGCTTATACAGGTTCCTGGTTTAACAGGACTATCCGGTCTGTCAATGGTTGCAATTGTAACTTCCTTGTCATCAACTGCTGCCAGAAGCATACCCTGGGACAGGATACCCATTAATTTTGCAGGTTTGAGATTTGCAACTACTATCACTTGCTTTCCCACCATTTCTTCAGCTGAATAGCTTCCTGAAATACCTGAAATAATAGTACGTTTCTCACCCATATCCACTTCCAGCTGCAACAGTTTTTTTGCTTTGGGTACTGCCTGGGCATTAACCACAGTTCCAACCCTTAGATCAATCTTGCTTAAGTCATCTATGGTGATTTCCGGCTTAATCGGCTTGATTTTAGGTTTGACAGGGTCTCCGTTTTTGGGCTGTGAATCATCTTTTTTTATATCTATCCTGGGGAAGAGCCTTGTGGATTTGGGTAATGTTGTTCCTGGTTTCAGAGTCTGCCATTTTTTAAGAATATCAAGGCTGTAAAAATTATTGTCAGGATCAGCAATTATATCAATTCCAAGATGTTTCTGCATGGAACAGGCAGTATCAGGCATAACCGGATAAATAAGCCCTGAAACTATTCTGAGTCCTTCCAGGAGATTGTAAAGAACCGATTCAAGTTCTTTTTGAGAAGATTTCTTTTTAGCCAGTTCCCAGGGCGCAGTTACATCAATAAATTTATTCATCTGGCTGATAAAATCCCAAACAGCTATCAGTCCTTTGTGAAATGCAAATTTTTCCATTGATTTTTCATACTCTTCAATGGCAGTTGCAGCATATGATTTAAGATCACCTGTTTTACACTGGATTAACTCATTGTCTGCACCCTGGTCAGGCTGGGGAACTATTCCCTTAAAATATTTATGGGTCATGGCAATTACGCGGCTGAAAAGATTTCCAAGATCATTGGCAAGATCAGAGTTTATCCTGTGAACCAGGCCCTGTTCACTGAAATTGGAATCCAGGCCAAATACCATATCCCTCATAAGAAAAAAACGGAATGCGTCAAGGCCGTAAACATTTTTTAATTGAAGGGGTTCCACAACATTGCCCAGGCTTTTTGACATCTTGCTCTGATCTATGTTCCAGTAACCATGAACATTTAAATGCTGATATATTGGAATTCCAGCTGCTTTAAGCATAATAGGCCAGTAAATTCCGTGGGGTTTAAGAATATCCTTGGCTGTAATGTGCTGAACATGGGGCCAGTATTTTTTAAATTTTTCCCCGTCAGGATAGCTCAAAGCAGAAACATAGTTTAAAAGAGCATCAAACCAGACATAGGTTACATAATTTTCATCAAAAGGCAGGGTTATTCCCCATTGAAGCCTTGTTTTGGGCCGTGAAATACAAAGATCTTCAAGAGGCTCCCGAAGAAATGCCAGAACTTCGTTTTTATATCTTTCAGGCCGGATAAAATCAGGATTCTGCTTAATATGATCTATGAGCCATTGCTGATATTTGCTCATTTTGAAAAAATAGTTGGATTCTTTTATAATCTCAGGTTTGGTTTCATGATCCGGGCATTTACCTTCAACCAGTTCCCTTTCAGTATAAAAACGTTCACATCCAAAGCAGTACATGCCTTCATACTCACTAAAATATATATCACCAGAGTCATAGATTTTCTGCAATATACTTGTTACCAGTTTAATATGGTCAGGGTCTGTTGTGCGTATAAACTGATTATAATTAATATTCAATTCAGGCCAGAGATCTTTGAAAAGCATACTGATTTTATCAACATAAGCCCTGGGGCTGAGGTTTTCTTTCTGGGCTGCCTGTTCTATTTTATCTCCGTGTTCATCAGTTCCTGTAAGAAAATACGAGTCACTGCTTTTCATTGTGTGAAAACGGCATGAAACATCAGCCGCTATTGTTGTATAGGCATGTCCTAAGTGGG
>JAUCGD010000066.1 GCA_030377945.1 Desulfobacterales bacterium HSG17
ATCAGCCTGACAGGGATTCTGGTCAAAAATTCATACTATCTTCAGGTGTTGACATTCATTGGAATAAATACCCTGCTTGCACTGGGACTGAATATGCTTATGGGTTATGCAGGACAGATATCTCTGGGCCATGCAGCTTTTTACGGCATAGGAGCATATACCACAGCTATTTTATCAGTTACTTACAATTTGTCTCCCTGGCTCTCCCTGCCCTGTGCTATTTTTTTAGCTGTTTTTGTTGCATTTATAGTAGGTATGCCCACATTAAAGCTTTCAGGATATTACCTTGGCATGGGCACTCTGGGTTTTGGAATGATTGCTTTTATTATTTTTCGTGAATGGAGTATAACAGGAGGAGCTTCAGGGTTTGTGGGAATTCCTTCCCTGGAAATAGGGCCTTTATCCTTTGCTTCGGAGCAAAATTATTTTTATCTTGTGTGGGCTGCAGTTCTTGTAATTATCATACTTTGCCAAAGGATTATAGATTCACGATTGGGCAGGGCCTTACGTTCTATCCATGATAGTGAAAATGCAGCAAAAGCCGTTGGTATTAACACCATAAATTTGAAATTACAAATATTTGTTTTCAGTGCGGCTGTATCTGCTCTTGCAGGTTTTTTATATGCCCATTTTGTCAGCTTTATCAGTCCTGGCTCATTTGATTTTCTGGTTTCGGTACGTATGGTGACAATGGTAGTTATTGGTGGAATGGCAAGTGTCTGGGGAGCTTTGTTAGGAGCATCTTTATTAACCCTTCTTCCTGAATGGCTGCACGCTTTCTCTGATTTTGAGATGCTAGTTTACGGACTTATAATGATGGTGGTTATGATTTTACTTCCCCAGGGGCTGACCAGGGGAATTCTGGATTTTTATGAACATGCTAGGGAAAGATATGTCAAGCAGCCAGACCATCTTAAAGATTGAGACAATATCCGAAGCCTTTGGCGGTGTTCAAGCATTGTCCGAAATTTCCTTTGAAGTGGAAAAAGGTATCATTTTAGGGCTTATCGGGCCTAACGGGGCTGGGAAAACAACATTGTTTAATGTTATTACAGGGGCTTATGTTCCTGACCAGGGTATTGTTACATTTAATGAAAAAAAAATACACGCTAAAAAAATCCATAATATTGTCAAACTCGGCATTGCAAGAACATTTCAGAATGTTGAATTGTTTGAAAGCATGACTGTAATTGAAAATGTTATGGTGGGATGCCATGTAAGAACCAAGAGCGGTTTTTTGGGTGCAATTTCCAGAATGCCTTTAAACAATAAGGAAGAGAAATATATACTGGAAAAATCCCTGGAACTTCTTGATTTTGTAGGTTTGAGTTCTCATGCTGAGAAGCAGAGCGGTGATTTACCATTTGGATGGCAGCGATTACTGGAAATAGCCCGTGCTCTTGCATCGGAACCGAAACTATTATTGCTTGATGAACCGGCAGCAGGTCTTAATGCTGTGGAAACAAAGCAGTTGGGAGATTTACTTGAGAAGATTCGAGCAAGAGGCACGACCCTGATGCTGGTAGAACATGATATGAGTCTTACCATGAACGCATCTGATAAGATTGTTGTTCTTGACCAGGGGAAAAAGCTGGCACAGGGTACACCCAGAGAAATACAGTCAAATGAAGTTGTAATGGCTGCTTATCTTGGGAAAAAATAAAGTCTTAATCTATTATATAGGAAATTATAAAAATATTTATTTTTACCACAGAGGGCACAGAGGTTTTCCACAGAGAACACAGAGAGAGATAATTATTTGTTTTCTCTGTGCTCTCTGTGCCTTCTTCGTGTTCTCTGTGGTTAAAAAATGTAGTTCATGATTAATTTTTTATTGGGTTTAATCTGATATGCTGCGCATAAAAAATCTAAAATGCTATTATGGCCGGATAATGGCTGTTAAAGGTGTCAGTCTTTCGGTTCGCAAGGGAGAGCTTATATCTCTTATAGGAGCCAACGGAGCTGGAAAAAGTACACTTTTGGGAGCAATCTGCGGACTTCTTCCAAACTGGAAAGGTGAAATCCGGTTTGAAAATGAACTTTTAAAAGGGCTTGATCCTCCGAAAATTGTAAAAAAAGGTATAAGCCTGGTTCCTGAAGGCCGTCTGATTTTTCCTCCCATGAGTGTTCTGGATAATTTAAAGCTCGGGGCTTATACCATGTACCGGCAAAAAAGGCATAAAGAAATTGACCGGGATCTGGATATGATAACAGAGCTTTTTCCTATTTTAAAGCAAAGATCTTCCCAGGCAGCCGGGACTCTTTCAGGTGGAGAGCAGCAGATGCTGGCTATCGGGCGGGCATTAATGGCAAGGCCCAGCCTTCTGGCCCTGGATGAACCGTCTATGGGGCTGGCTCCTTTGATGGTTGAAAAAATACTGGAAACGTTGGTTTTATTAAAGGAACAGGGCCTGACTATTCTTTTGGTTGAACAAAATGCCCAGGCTGCTTTAAAAATTGCAGATCGGGGTTATGTCCTGGAAACCGGCAAAATGGTTTTACAGGGACCTGCCTCGGAATTACTTTCAGATGCAGAGGTTAAAAGGGCATATTTGGGAAAAGATTATGAGGAATTTGATGATGGAAGGTAAAAATAAACAGGATATGAATTCTGATGACCGGGCACAATTACAGCTTGAACGTTTACAAAGCACTCTTAACCGGGCTTACAGAAACGTCCCGTTTCATCAAAGCCGCCAGAATAAAATTGCACGGGAAACAGGCAGAGATCCTTCAGTACTTGAAAACCAGGCTATGATTTCCGATTTTCCCTTTATGCAGAGAAAACATCTTGGAGAGCATTATCCTTACGGTTTGTTTGCAGTTCCTTTGAGAGATATTGTCCGCATACATACTGCTCCGGGAACAGGGTCAAACCCAACTGTAACAGGATATACACGTCAGGATCTTACAATCTGGAAGGAGATGGTTGCCCAGGCTTTTAAAGCAGCCGGAGTTACATCCCATGACATTCTTCAAATAAGTCTTGATCCGGGGCTTGCAAACTGGGGAAGAGATTATAAAGACGGTGCTGAATCCCTGGGACTGGGCGTTATTCCCAATACTCCTATTTCTTCTGAAAAACAATTAATGATTTTAAGGGATTATAAAACATCTGTTTTAGTGACAACTCCTTCGGAGGCTTCTCAGCTGGCAGCACAGATGTTTAAATTTAAATTAAATCCAAGTGCTTTTAATTTAAAGCATCTGATCCTGGTGGGAGAACCTGTTTCAAAAGAATTCAGGGAGCAGGTAGAAAAGCAGCTTCATGTGGAGACATGGCTTCATTACGGATTAAGCGAAGTACCTGGACCTGCAATTGCATATGAGTGCGAACACCATAAGGGACTTCATATAAACGAAGATCATTTTCTTCCTGAAATCATTGATCCTGAATCTGGAAATGTTCTTCCCAAAGGTGAAAAAGGAGAACTGGTTCTTACTTCGCTAACCATCCGGGCTTTTCCTCTTATAAGGTTCAGAACCGGTGAAGGTGCATCATTTATCACCGAACCCTGTCTTTGCGGACGTTCATTAATAAGAATGGAATGGCTTGATTTTCGTGCTGATGATATATTGAATATTAACGGGGTAAAGGTTCATCAAAATCAGATATTGCATTGTCTTAAATCTCAATTAGGTTTTACACCTTCATACTGTATTTCTATAAAAAAAGAGCTTGGGAAAAAGAATTATCTTGAAATTTATCTATCCATGGAAGGAAAATTATTTTCAGATGAAATAAAAATTCTTGAAAATCAGATTAAGTCACTTAAAGATAATCTCCATGAAAATCTGGGAGTTCCGGTGCAAATCAAACTTAAAGAAAGTTTTTCAAAATAATCCTTTCATTTTTATTGCTAATCCTTTGACTTCAACATATATCTCTTTCTTGCATTCTTTAGTCAAATGTGGTTAATTATTTGACACTGTCATATAAAACAGTTTATAATTAAAACAGTTTATTTATTGTAAAACAATTTGGTTTTTAAAATTTAATTTCCGTCACTTCAGGGCGTGATTATGTACAATTATGAATAAAGATAAATTCATTATCCAAATGGTATGGGGAGTTATGCTTGTCCTTGCAGGGATAGGTGTATTTATTGAAATCCCTCAGAAAATGCCCCAAATTGAAAAAATGGGAAGTTTTTCTTCAATGATGGTCTTTGTTTACTTCTGCTTTTACTTACTTGGAGTTTTATTGATTGGCGGAGGGGCAAAAAAGCTTTATGATAATTATCATAAATTTCAAAATAATGACCAGAACAGCAATTAAAATTAAGATAATTAAAAGCGCCGGCATAAAAAAATGAATAGAAAAACAAATACACCAAAAGCCACCCATCTGAAAGCAAATAAATCTGTTACCCATTTAAATGTTAATGCCCCAGGTAAAGCTAAAGCAGGGCCTGCGGCCCGCAAACCCGGGAAAGTCAGTCCTGAAGTTGCATTCAGGATTAAATTTCAGCAGATCAGCAATAAAATCCAATCTGCACATAATCTTGAAGATGTTCTGGCTGAATTAAAAGATTCTATTGCTACACTGTTTGAGTCAGAACGGGTTACGGTTTATGTTATTGACGGTGTTAAAAGGGAGCTTGTATCCCGTATAGCCATTGGGACTAACACAGGTGATATTCGTATTCCTGTATCTACTGCCAGTATTGCAGGATATGCTGCTTATAAACAGAAATTAATAAATGTATCAAATGTTTACGATGAAGATGAACTAAAGAAAATCAGCCCTGAACTTAAATTTGATGATAGCTGGGATAAAAAAATCGGATATAAATCCAAGCAAATGCTTGCTTGTCCTATCTTTTTTCATAAATATCTCCTGGGCGCAATCCAGCTTATAAACCGTAAAGACGGCGGTACATTTACAAAACGGGATGAGCAGACAGTCAAAGAACTGGGCAAAACACTTGGCATTGCCATGTATAACCAGAAGCGGGCTGCCAGGCAGGCTAATAATAAATTTAGCTATCTTCTTAGAAAACACCTTCTGACCCAAAAAGAACTTACCAAGGCAATTACAGAAGCCAAGAAAAGAAAAGAATCTATTGAATCATATTTAATAGGCACCCTTAAAATACCTAAAAAAGATGTTATTGAGTCCCTTGCAAAATATTACGAAGTTCCGGGAATTATCTTTGACAATGCAGCAGCAATTCCAGGCGAACTGCTTAAAAATTTGAGAATACCTTTTTTAAGGAAAAATTCATGGGTTCCTTTACGAAGTGAAGGAGACAGGGTTATCATCCTGGTTGATGATCCCCAGAATCTTCAGAAAATTGATACAATTAAAGCTTTGTTCCCCAAAAATCCTCTTGATTTCTGTGTTGCTCTTCATGATGATATTCTTGAATATATCAATCATTTTACTCTGGATGAAAAAGAACAGGCCAATATTGATGAAATCCTTGAGCAGTTACAGACCGAGGCTGTTGAAGAAGAAGAAGATATCAGCGAAGTTACAGACTCTGACAGTGCTGTTGTCAAGCTTGTAAATAAAATTATCCTTGATGCTTTTGCCAGAAATGCCTCGGATATTCATATTGAGCCTTATCCTGGCAAACAAAATACCCTTGTACGCATACGGATTGACGGGGCATGTTCAGTATATCAGACTATCCCCTTTAACTATAAAGCTGCTGTGGTTTCCCGTATCAAGATCATGTCCGGCCTTGATATTGCTGAACGCAGGCTGCCCCAGGATGGGAAAATACCCTTTAAAAAATACGGAGGGCTTGATATCGAACTTCGTGTTGCAACCATACCTACCCAGGGTGGACTTGAAGATATCGTTATGCGTATCCTGGCAGCAGGTGATCCAATTCCTCTATCAAAGATGGGATTTTCACAAAGAAATTATGATGAATTCGTTAATATCGTTATTCAGCCTTATGGTATTATCTTTGTATGCGGGCCAACCGGTTCAGGTAAAACTACTACTTTGCATTCAGCTCTTGCATATATAAATAAAACTGAAACTAAAATCTGGACAGCAGAAGATCCTGTTGAAATTACCCAGAAAGGGCTGCGCCAGGTACAGGTTCATCCCAAAATAGGTTTTGACTTTCCCACTGCCATGCGTGCTTTTCTCAGGGCTGACCCTGATGTAATTATGGTTGGTGAAATGCGTGACAAGGAAACCACTTCCATTGGTGTTGAAGCTTCTCTTACAGGCCATCTTGTGTTTTCAACCCTGCATACCAACAGTGCCCCTGAGAGTGTTACACGACTTCTGGACATGGGTATGGACCCCTTTAATTTTGCTGATGCAATTTTGGGAATCCTTGCCCAGCGTCTGGTCAGAACTCTATGCAAAGCCTGTAAAGAGGAATTCACACCTTCACAAGAAGAATATGATGAGCTTAAAAGGGAGTATGGACCGGAAGATTTTGAAAAAAACCTGGGAGCGGATTTTCCATATTCAAAAAAATTATATTTATGCAAACCCAAGGGATGTGACAAATGTAACCAGACTGGATATGCCGGACGTATGGGTCTGCATGAACTGCTCCTTGGAACCGATGACCAGAAACGCCTGATCCAGACCCAGTCAAGGGTTGAAGATTTGAAAGCCCAGGCAATAAAAGACGGCATGAGAACCTTGAAGCAGGATGGTATTGAAAAGATATTCCAAGGCAATTGTGATATGATTCAGGTAAGAAAAGTTTGTATTAATTAAAGGAATGCTAAAATTATTTTTAGCACAGCACGTTGCCAATTACATGGCATTTTTAAATTTTGCCAATTGTTCTTCATAATAAGAACGCTTTGTTTTACTCAATTCCAAAGCCTTTATCCCTGCTTTTAAAGCTTCCTCAAATCTTTTATTTACATAATAACTCTCTGCTAGGGTATCCATTACATGGGATTCAGAAGAAAGTTCCGATGCCCTGACTGCCAGCAATAAAGCCCTTTCAGGATTATAAACCGCCGGATCTTTGCTTGTAGCATAAAGCCATGCAAGATTATTAAGAACCTGTGGGGAGTCAGCCTTAAATCCAATACTTTTTTCATAATATTGAATGGCAGTCCTAATTTTTTCCTTTTCATAGTAAATATCTCCCATCATACTTAATAATCCAGGATCATCAGGATTCTTTTTAATCTCTCTTTGGATAATTGTTTCAAAAAAGCCTGCACTGATTTTTTTCCCGGTTTCACCAAAATTTAATGTATATCCAATTATTCCTATTATAACCATGCCTGCAATATACATTATTATACTTTTTTTGATCTTTTGGTCATGTTTTGCAATCCATGTCCTGTCATGTTCACATTTTAATAAATATCCGACACGTTCACTTATGCTGAAATGATGCCAGTTGGGTTTATCAGGTGACTGACCGCTTGTCAGTGTAATCTTCTCAAAGGTAGAAATCAGAGGCATGGCTGTTTGAAAAATTGAATAAACATAACAATCAGCCTGTCTCTCAAAATTTCTCATAAAATAGCCAAATACATATCTGAAATAGATTATAAACATGAGAATTGTAATCAGGCTGAACAGAGCAGATGTTACAGAAGATTGCTTAAAACCTGATTGAATAATAAAGCTGTAAACAGGTTCTGCATAGATAATCAAATATACAATAAGATCAAAAGCAGCATAGGATATGAGCATATACCCTGCAAAAAAGAACAGGTAAAATAAAAGATGATTACGCTTAACATGTCCGATTTCATGGGCAATAACCGCCTCAATCTCTTCAGGACGGAGAAGGGTCAGAAGGGCTTCGGTCACAAGAATATACCGAAATTTTTTTATAAGCCCCATAACTCCGGCAGTTATCATGCGGCCTTCAAATATAGGCCAGTATAAAATATTTGAATATTCAAGCCCTGCCCTTTTGCACAGAGTCTCAATTCTGTATCTGGAAAATCCATTATCAAGGGGCCTGCATCCCCAGAATCTATGTATTAAAACAGGGCCGAATATGGCAACAGCCATAAGAAAGCTTAGAAAATATATTATCTGTCCTTCAGCAGAGGCAAGAAACTGCTTTGGTATTTCAAAGGGAAGTACATTTATAATATCATGTATTCCTGAGAGCAATAACCAGGGTAAAAGAGCAGGTGCTGAAAATGATATATTTGAACGGATATATGAGCCGCGTGAAATCTGGGTTCCGTAAATTTTGCGATAAATTTCAAAGGAAAAAGCCCAGATAGCAGCCAGATATGATATAAATATAATAAGAAAAAAAAGTGCCTGCAAAGTCGGCAGGCTTGCAAAAACAGGGATTTCTCCTGCATATTCGGGCAGGTTGAGCAGGTATATATCAATTGTAAATAATACTATTGCAATAACAGACAGGCGGGTTATGGTATTGCTGTATTGAGTATCAAGATCAGATAAACCAGTCTTGGAAATCAGTTTTAACAGTCTTTGAAAATGCGCCCATGTTATAAAGACAAATATAAATATCAGAAATATAAACAAAGACATGGTTTCGGAAAAGTTGAAATTTGGAGTTTCCGAAGGCTGATAAGTTGTATAAATAAGCAGTACAACTATGAAAAATATGAAATTATTGAACATTAGAAAAGAATGCCTGCCTGTACCATAAAGATTAACCACAGATTACACAGATTACACAGATTACACACAGATTAAAATCATAATATATCTGTGTTAATCTGTGTAATCTGTGGTTAAAAAATGTGAAGGTCTAAAAAAAGTTTGATTCAAGTTTCATTCATAAAATCGGTCTCTCTCACTATATATACATCCACAATATTGCTGGCGGTAAAGTTCCAGTCGTTTGGATTCTTCAATTCCGTATTTCCATCCCTCACGGAAATCATGGTAATAAAAAGAAACTCCTGCTGCTTTTGCCATGGATTCCCCTATGGATTTTATCATTTCATGATTTTGATATTTGCTGTAAAGCAAGGTTGTTGTAAAATAATCAAACTTTCCCCGTTTTGCAAGCAATGCAGCAGATTTTATACGTTCATGATAACAAAAAGCACAACGGTTTGATTCCCTGAAAGCAATGCTTTGTAGAAATTCCATGAGATTGTATTCTTTATCCCATATAACCCGGAATTTTTCATGTTCGGCAAAGGTTTCAAGTGCCTGCTGACGTTTGAGGCATTCTGTATATGGGTGAATATTATGGGGATAAAAAAAACCCATGATTTCAAAATCCTTTTCCCTGAGAGTTTTCACAGGATAGATGGAACAGGGAGCGCAACACATGTGTATCAGGATTTTACTTTTTTTTATATTTTGGGTTTTCATAATTGAAGGCCGATAACACCTTCCCGTATCAACACTTCAATAATTTCACAAACAGGAAGGCCAACCACATTTGTATAAGACCCGTTAATACTTTTAACAAGAAAAGTTCCAAGCCCTTGAATGGCATAAGCCCCGGCCTTGTCAAAAGGTTCTTTTGTATGGATATACCATTGGATTTCTTCATCTGAAAGATTTTTAAACTGAACATCGGTTTTAATGCTGTCAGCAAATATTTTGCCCTGAGCATTACAGCAGACTGCATACCCGGTAAATACCTGATGAATCTGACCACTGAGGCTTTTAAGCATTTCCCCTGCCTCATCCCGTGATCCCGGTTTACCAAGGATGGTATTATTTATAACAACAATTGTATCAGCACCGATAACCCAGGATTCAGGATGTTTTTCAGCAATATCTCCTGCTTTGGCTTTTGCCAGTATTTTTACGTAATCTGCCGGTTCTGTAAGTTCAACTGAATCTTCATCAAAGCTGCTTGGGATAACATCAAATGTCAGCCCTGCCTGCTCAAGCAGATACTTCCGGCGCGGAGATTGTGATGCCAAAATTAATGATGGTTTCTGGATAATATTATTCATACAGGTTTAATAGCAGATGGGGGAGGAAACTACAAGGATTTTGAACCATGATTAAATGATTAAATGATGGCCATGAATATTCATAGTAAATCATTTAATCATTTAATCATGGTTCAAAAAAAGGCAAAGCCCTTACAGGCTTTGCCTTTGATTCTATCTTATAACTTTTAAGCTGTGATTAGCTGTTCTTTTTCTTTCTGCGTGTCCATCCAATACCCATTAAACCGGAACCTAATAGTAACATTGTAGCTGGTTCGGGTACAGGGGCAGTGTCGCCACCACTTTGAACATCATGGGAAAAAGGAGCATTGCTATTAATTGTACCGTCAGCATTCTTTGTGTATAAATCAAAGTGAACTGAATACCCAGAGGCTAAACCAGTTATATCAACTAAAAATTGTTTATAGGACAAATCGGAAGAGTTACTAGGTTGATCAGTTGATCCGGGCTCAACATTATAAGGAGCTATTGTACCTGTGAAATCTGAAAATGAAAACTCCTTGAAATATGTGTCATATATACTATGAGAACCTAACTCATAGTTATTCTTAATAGGATCTAACGTTATAAATTCATCCAGTGGTGCTGTGCCATATTCCATACCATTATCAGTAACATTAACTGTAACGCCATTAAATATAAAAGATCCAAGGTTAAAGTTAATGTCCTCAGTAATTTTTTCTTCTCCAGCAATTGCTGCAGAAATATAGTATATATCGCTTGCATTATAAGCTGGGTGATCTGGATTTATTAAAGCAAATAAGTTAAAAGGATTTGCAGTTGCATACACTGTGTCTTCATCATAAAGTCCTTCACCAGAACCATCAATATATATACTTGGATCTGCATCTAATTGAAGGTGAGGTAATGCCATAGCTGAATTAACCCAGAACATTGCAAAAAATACTGTCAAAATTAAAAATAATGCTTTCTTCATAATTGCCTCCTTAATGGCTGATTAAGTCGGCAACCCGGCTATCTTCCTTTAAGACCCGTGGCTTTCCGTCCTCATCTCACAATGAGTTTGGCTTTTCTTTGTAAATAATAAATAAAAAATAAGAGTTAATAATAAAACTGCAACAAAAAAATTAAGTCACCAAAAAACTACTTTAAAACAACCGGCACCTCCTTCCTTAAATTGGATTTTTTGATTTGCAACCCGGCTGTCTTTTTTAAGACCCGTAGTTTTCCGTCCCCACCTCACGATGAGTTTGGCTTTTTTGGTTAATTAGTTTTTCAGACTTGCAAATGTTTAATGCAGAATGGATGCCAAGGATTATGATTTGATAAAAATTTATTGATAAAAATTTGATGTATTCTGTAATATGCTTAAAATATTGCTAAATAATTTTATGTGTAACTTTATATTTAATGAGAAAAATATTGCTAATTTCATTTTACTACAAATTTTGTAGCTTAAATATAGCAAATCTACAAATTTTGTAGACTATAATTTTTATTGTATATGTTGGTTTGCAAAAAGGAGCCAAAAGAAACATATTTACAATAAATACAAATTATTAAATCAAATATCATAACATCTACAAATTTTGTAGATGTTATGATAACCTTTTGTTTAAATTGTAAATATTGCAATGATTTAATGATTAAGAGATAATCAGTCATTATCCATCATGGCATAATTTCAATATGGCTGGTTCCTCCTGATTGTTTTTTTACCCTTATCTGGGTTGGTATTTCATCTTCGAGTTTCTTAACATGGGAAATAACTCCGACCATTTTGCCATTGGCTTTAATATTTTTCAGGGTAGCTATAACTTTATACAGGGTTTCATCGTCCAGCATGCCAAAACCTTCATCCAGAAATAAAGATTCAATTTTCCTGTTATCAGAAGCAATATCAGAAAGACCCAGAGCAAGGGCCATGCTTACAATAAAACTTTCACCTCCTGATAAACTGGCAGTTGATCTGCGGACTCTATTCTGATTTGCTTCCTCAATTTCAAGTCCCAGACCCTGTTCACCGTTTGCCCTGATATAATAACGCCCGCTCAGTTCCTCAAGATGCTTATTAGTGTTTTCAAGCAGATGGTCAAACATGAGATGCTGAATTCGTTTTTTTATCTCAGGCTCATTGCCTGATTGAATATGTTTTTTCTCAGTATTTAACTCAGCACATACTTTTTCCTGATCTTCAATAACCTTTGTTCTCTGCCTATACTCTCTTTCTTTTGATTCATAATCTTTTATGATTTCCTGGGAAAATTTAAGATTCTGATTCAATTCATCCAGTTCTTTCTTTATATCCTGAATTTCCAGGCTGATTTCATCCGAAGATTTTTGGATTTCCTGTTCCAGCTTGCTTTGTTCCAGCTTATCTTTTATTTCTTCTAATCTATTTTTGGCTTCAGTTAATTCCCGGTCTATTGCCTTTTGCTCATCTTCAATTGCCTGCTGCTGCTCTTTGGGGAGAATATGTTCCCTGATTTCATCAATATTATTAAATCCTAATGCAATGGCCTTGCTTGAAAGCAGATTCTTTATTGAATCAAGTTCCTGGCAAATGCTTTTATATTCAGCTTCTGTCTGCTTCAAATTTTCCAGATTTTCTTCAATTTTCTGTATAATTGTTTCTGTTTCCTGTATTATCTGATTTTGTTTTTCTTCACATGCTTTGATTTTATCTTCAAAAATCTGTTTCTCCTGAACCGGATTTCCTGCACCGTAAAACTCTGCCCTTATATTTTCCAGCTCTGTTTGCTTTTCCTGACTTTCCCTGACCAGAACTTCCAGGTTGTCAGCCTGGTTTTTAAATTGTGCCAACTCGCGTGGAAGAGTTTCTGCCTGATCTGATAAGTCCTTTAGTTCGGTTTTTAAAGCTTCTGTCTCTTGCGTTTGATTTAAATATTCTTCTTGCACAGTTTCCAGACGTAAAATCAACTCCCCTGCCCTTCCCTTTTCAGGAATTGTTTCACCGTATTTTTCAAAATACTCATTAAGAATATGATTTTGTTTGTCTTCTTTTATATTTATGTCATTAAGATCACTTTTTAACTTGGTAACAATATTTTTTTGAATACTGGCATTACTTACAGCTTGTTCCAGTACCATCTGCCTGTCTGAAATTTTATCTGCATTTTTATCTATGTTTTCCTGTGACCCGATTATTTTTTTCCTGACCTTACTTATACCTTTTAACTGCTTTCCAAGAGTTTTTAGCTCTTTTTTTAAGGATTTGGTATTTTTGACAACAGAATCAATATCATCAATAGTCCATTCACAGGCAATAGTTCTGCATAAATACTCCCATTCTTTACGCAGTTCATGGCCTAACTGCTCTCCCTGGTGCAGACTGTCAATTTGTGATGAAAGAGATTTTGCCCTTTTATTAATAACTTTTAATTTCTTTTCCTGGGCTTTAAGGGCATGGCGGGGATTATTTTCATATGGCAGCCCTTTTGAAATAAAAGGATGTTCTTTTGAACCGCAAAGGGGGCAGGGTTCGTTTGCTCTTAATAATTCCCGGTCAGATTTGTATTTTGAGATAATTATGGAATGTTCAAAAGAATCCCTCACTGCCTGCTCAGTTTCAAACTCAATTAACAATTGTGAATATTCTGACTGGGCATTTTCAAGGGCAGTTTGTATTTTTGTGCCTTGTTTTTCCTTCTGCAATACCTGCTTGTGAAATTGTTTACCCAGTTTAACAAGCTGTTTACAGGTTTTTAATCTTTCCTTTTGATTTTGGTATTCAGTTTCAAGCTCTTCAACAGAATCTCCATTAAGCATATTTTGCAAAGCATTTTCTTTTTCTTCAATCTTTAAAGAAAAGGCTTTATTTTTGTTTTTAATTTTATTTATTGTGTTTTCTATTTTTTCCTGTGCTGCAAGAGCTTTTTTTTCATTTTTTAATTCATTATTATGATTTTTTTGAATTTCTGTCTGAAGTATTAGTGTTTGTTCTAACTGTTCCACTTGAGTTTTTATAGCAGGAATGTCTTTGCCAAGGTTTTCTTTGGATGAATCTGCTTTAAGCTGTTTTTCCAGACCGGTCTGGGCAATCTGCTTATCGATGATCTTTTGTTTTGTTTCAGATTGAAGATTTAAGTTCTCATTCTGCTTTTTTTCCAGGGATTCCAATTGTTCAACTCTTTCCCTGAACTCTTTTCTTGCAGATTCAATATCAAGGTCAAAACCTATTACCTTTTCAATAGATTCTATTTCTTCATCCTGCCTGGCTTTTATTGTTTCAAGTTCCCGGTCATTTTTAATCTTTGCCTGATCCAGATTTTTTAATTTTTCTTCCTGTAAAGGAATCTCTGTTTTCAGGTTTTCTTTATTTCCAAGTATTTGAGCAGCATTTTGTTCATGAATATCATGCTGCTCAATAGTTGATTGAAGGGGAAGAGCCTGCTGTGCCTTTTTAAGACGGGTGAATTCCTCATTTTTCTGTGATTTTTTATCTTGTATATTTGCTAATTCAAGCTGAATGTCCTCATATTCTTTATTAATCTGTTTTTTATGTTTGTGTTTTTCCTTTTGTTCTTTTAATTCAAACAAAATTTCTTCGGTTTTGTTGTATTCTGCTTCCAGACGTTCAATATTTTCCTTATGCTCATCTATATTATCCGGTTTTTTTAGATGAAAATCCTGAATACTTTCTTTTAATTTTAACAGTTTTTCATTTTCTTCATCTGTTTTTTTAATAGTATCCTGGGTGTATTGGGAAAGAATCTGAGGCCCTATTATCTTTTCAAGAATTTCAGCACGTTCATTATCCAAAGCATTTAAAAACGCAGCAAATTCACCCTGGGCAAGCATTACAGACCTGCAAAAACGTTTAAAATCAAGACCTGTCAGCTCTGCAATTTTTGATCGAACAGTATTGACTTTATCTTCAAGGATCTTTTCATCTCCATTTATACCTGTCAGCATCATGTCAGGATGGTAACGATTTTCTTTGGATCGTTTTAAAGACCATTTTGATTTAAAAACCGATTGGTTAACTGAAAAAGAAACTTCAGAATAAGATTCTGAATTATCCCCGGTGACTATAAGATCATCAGAGTTTTTTGCCCTGGCAGTCTGTCCGTAAAGTGCAAGGGATAGAGAATCAAGAATGCTGGTTTTCCCTGCTCCGTTTGGCCCTGTAATTGCAAATATCCCGGCATCTGAAAGTGGAGACTGATCAAAATTGATTTCCCATTCTCCTTTTAATGAATTTATATTTTTAAATCTCACTTTTAAAATTTTCATTTTTTCCCCATACCTCCGCTTAAGCTGTTACAGGATTTTAATATAAAAAAGGAATTATAGCAAAATTAGGCATCCTTCATTTATCAGTTTACACTTTTCATAGTCATTGGCTATAAAAAAAAATTCCTAGTGCCAAAACTTACACAATAGTTTTCCAGATTTGAGGATGCAAGTCAACTTCCCAATTCATAATTTCAACTTTTTGTCAAAGATCATCATTCCGGCAGTCCTGATTATGAGCATATTTACGTTCGTAGACTGTAAAAATAAAGACAATAAAGAGGTGCTTTCATGAACCCTGCAATTATTTTAAAAATACTGATTCTAACGGATTTTGTTGAAACAATTAACCTATTGACTTTTAAAAAGATTTATAATATCAAATTTCCAAAATAAATACAAGGAAATATTATAATATGGAAGACAAAGTCCGAACCCCGGC
>JAUCGD010000566.1 GCA_030377945.1 Desulfobacterales bacterium HSG17
AATATCTGTGCATATATGACACAGGTCATTCAAATTCTGAACAAGCTGATATCATTAAACTTATGAGTTCTATGGAGTGTCCTGTTGCCTTTTGTCTGGCAAGTTCTAAAAATGTTATGGGTGTACTCCTGCTGGGAAATAAGACAAATTCTAAAATGTATTCAAGAGAGGAGATTCAGATTTTTTCCACGCTTGCTAATAATGTTTCAATCGCAATGGAAAATTCGTTCATGTATGAATCGTTAATTGAAAGCAAAAAACAACTTGAAATAATGTTTGATCAAAATGTTCAATCGGAAAAAATGGCTGCCATTGGGGAGATGACCTCCATGCTTGCCCATGAACTAAAAAATCCTCTTGGAATTATCCACAGTTCTGCACAGTATCTTTCAGAAGGCAAACAATCAAAGGCAGTTACACAGGAGATGCTTCACTATATTAAAAATGAAGTGGAGCATTTAAATTTGTCCATAAACAGTATTTTAAAACTTGCAAAACAGAAAGCTCCAAAATTTGCAAAGATCAATTTATCTGAAAAAATTCCTCAGTTGCTGGATCAATGGCAGCGCTCCGGGGATCATAAGTCAGATATTACAATTGATATGGATATTGCACAACCCCTGCCTGCCATGTATGCTGATTTCAGGCAGCTTGCCCAGGTCTTGCTCAATCTTATCCGTAACAGTGAACAGACGATGAAAAAAGGGGGCTTAATAATAGTTGAGATCCGGCAGGATAATGATTTTATACTGATCAAGGTGGCTGACCAGGGCCGTGGTATTCCTGAAGATATTCTCAGCCAGGTATTTAACAATTTTTTTACAACAAAAAAAGATGGATTAGGTCTGGGACTTGCTGCCTGCCGACAGATTATTAATGCCCACAATGGCAGGATATCATTAAAAAACAGACAAGAAAGCATGGGTGCTGTTGCCTCTATCCAGCTTCCCATAAAACCTTTGGCAAGCATGGGTAAACTTGATAAACCATATCTGAAAAAAGCTGTTATTACAGCATAATTATTACAAAGGAAGAAACATCATACATGAATGTGTTAACCAGACTGTTTGAAAACATCCCAAATGTCAGGCCAAAAAAACGAAATAGCTGGATTCTTCCCAATGGTATTCTTCTTTTATTTGCTTTATTACCACTGTTGTGGGGAATTGTTATTTCAATTGTAATTTTATCCCAGGAAACTCCGGGATTCAGATTGGAAGCGACTCAAAATTATTTTATTGTTTCAAAAATCGACAAGCAGATAAATAATATTTCAGAAAAAGATTGCATTACACAGATCTCAGGGATGGGGTACCATTCTGTTCTGGGGGCTCTCTTTGATTTTAATAAAAGAGCTTTTTTACCCCAAACCATTACCATTAAAAAGAGTGGAATCGAAAAGGCAATTGCCTGTAAAACTATTCCCATAACGCTGGTTGATTATTTTAAAGGTGTCTGGCTTTCGTTTTTTATAGTATTGATGTTTACGTTTTTAGTTATTACGGCTCTTTTGAAATCGCCTGGAGAACAACCAGCTGATTTGTTTTTACTGACGTTTACCCTTTTTAGTTTGATTATAATTAACAAGCTTCCCTTCCATTTTGGTCTTTTAATCCCCAATTTTTTATCTTTTTCATTTTTTTCGGTCACTCTGGCTCACTGGCTCGCTTTCAGTGCATGGACGCATTTTGTGTTGCAATTTCCGGTCGAACGCCAGTTTTTAACCGGCAGACCGCTGATAACCACTGCTATTTATCTTCTTCCTCCTGTTGTTGCAATTTGTATGGCCGGTATGATATCCAGCGGTTCTGGCAACTTTTGGGGGATACTGCAGCATTATCGCCATTGGGCAACCCCCGGGTTTATTGTTGGAACCCTGCTGAAACATATTATTGATTATTGGAAAATAAAATCACCCCTGGCAAAAAGCCAATTAAAACTGATGATGTGCGGTGGGTTTACCGGAATCGCACCCTACCTTTTTTTATATCTTCTTCCCAATATTATTTTTGATCAGCCTTTCATTACTTTCCATGTCGTCATTTTAGTTGGTTTGCTGATTCCCCTGGCTATTTTTCGTGCAATTATCCTGTATAATTTGATGGATGTAGATCAGCTCATCAGCAAGGGTATAACATATGTCAT
>JAUCGD010000567.1 GCA_030377945.1 Desulfobacterales bacterium HSG17
AATGCCAGTGCTGTTCCTTTTGCTGGGAACCATAGGAGGAGCCTACAAATCTGTTCAATCCTGTCAACTCAAGAAACAGGCATATCGGTCGGACGCTACGCGGGTTGCATAAGGTAAATATAAAATGGACAGCTAAAACCAAACGATGAAGAAAAGCTGTACCAACAGGACTTTCAAAAAAATTTATCACTTCCGGTGCTGCATCAATGGATTCTTTGCGGTTCAACCAGTGCCACAACGTTGACCGAGGAATTCCAAGTTGTTCAATTATCTCATGTTGACTGGCATCTGGATTACTTTCAAACGCTGCCTCGAATATTGATAGTTCTTCGGCTATTTGCTCTCTTGTTCTTTTTTTCATAATTATTTTTTATAGCAAAACAACTTCCTTTTATGCTATGTTTTTTTTCATTTTTGGACTAAACGGTGAGCATGGCCGTTTTTTCGTAGTACCTTAATCTCCAGCTTTAAATTCGGCATAATCATAATCTGCTGTTGCAATATGTTCTTTAAGCCAGTCCATTACAGTGGTCAAAATTTTGTTAACCAATGTTTCAGTGCGGCCGGATTCTTTGAAATCCATTTCCATTTCATTATATTTTAAAACAAATTCAGAGTGTAACTTTTTATGTTCCTCAAGGCGCGGGTATCCTATTTCTTCCATATAAGCTTCTTCGACTGCAAAATGTCGATCTGCATAACTACCCAAAGCTTTCAATGCGCTATGTGTGTGCTCATCTCCTTCATCAGCCAGGCACGCTGTAAAAAAATTATGGGCTAATCTGAAAAATTGTTTATGCTGCTTATCAACCTTTTCTATACCAATCAGGTAATCATCCGACCAATCCGTAATATTGTATTGTGTCATAGTACGAGGTTCTCCTTTCTTATTTATTTATAATGTAACTCCATCTAATATCAATGCCGATATTTTGTCGGTTTTTTCAGAAGCCGTCTTTTTAAGAACTTCCGATAATTCAGAATATTCTTTTTTTATGCGGATAAAATCATCACGATTCAGGACAAAGGTTTCACAATAACTTACCGCTATTACAGAGGCGGTTCGTTTTTCATTTAAAATAAGGGACAAATCACCGAAATAGTCCCCACTTTCGAAAAATCCGTATTTTTTCTGTCCTTTATCGGACGTGATTTCAGCTTGACCTGTACTTATGAAAAAAAGCTCTTTTCCGGTTTCTCCTTCCCTCGCAATATAAATTCCAGGAGCGTATGTTTGCGGTTTTAATGCTGTAAGCAGCTCGTTTCTGAGAGCAGGGGAGCAGTATTTAAAAAGCGGTACTTGTTCAATAAGTTCCCGGATCAGGTGGCGCAGTATTTTTAATCTGAACTGCACCGGTAAATCGTCAAGCAATTCATTTTCTTTGCCTCCTTTGTGAATATCCCACTGGTATTCGTAATAGCGTCGAAGCTGTAAAATAAGATCATGTGGAACCTGTCTTGATTTGAGATATTGGGTGACAGATTCTATTTTATTGAAGAAGTTTGACTTTGTTGAATCAAGATTGCTGAATAAAGATGCAATGTTACCTATAATAAAGGCATACATTGATGCCCCCATCATCATGACTAATATGGCCAGCAGATATTCAATGTCAAGGACCGGCGTTATATCTCCATAACCGACTGTGGTCATTGTCGTTATTGTCCAATAAAGGGATCGAAGGTACTGGGTTGGCGCTGTACTGAGATGGATAGCCTCCCGAACAGCCCAGCAGTTTTCAGGAAACCCGGCGGTTGATGCTGTCAAAAACCATATACAGGCAAGCCAGTGGTTAAGTATCAGCACAGTCAGGATTAACTTGCTGATTCGAAGAATGCCCGGATTGATCCAGGTAAGGATTCCCCAGCGTCGGAAAATTAGAATCATCCTCGCGATTCGGAGTAACCGGGGCAGTCGAAGTAATAACACCAGTGGCAAATGATAGATATTCCTGATTGGATCAAGAATAAATATCAGTTCAATGGGGATATTGGCTATTATATCCACTGTAAACATGGTTTTTAAATAATGTTTTGCTGTTTCTTTTTTCTCTTTGATCTCAATTCCTTGATAACGGAATGTCGTGAAAAAATTCAGAACAATGTCCATAAAAAAAAATAGATCAATGATATAGATCATCTG
>JAUCGD010000568.1 GCA_030377945.1 Desulfobacterales bacterium HSG17
GAAACATGCCGATTACGAAACATTGATCCGTGGGAATTCATCTCACAAACAATCGCATTAGGTCGAAAAGGCATCGTTCCTGGCGCTATTCCGTCTATCTCATAGTGGGGGGAGTGAATGGTTACAATGTATCAGTGGTTATGGGTTTTTATACTATTGCCATTCCTTGAAGAAGATTCACTGAATGAACTCAGCGAAAAACCTGGTCTGAAACTACGAAAGCTTTATAAAATTTTGATACGGCATTCGGATGCATTTGAAAAACTTCTCCGTATGCTCACATTGCCGATTTTTTTCGAACTTATGGATAAATTTAATAAATCTGATGAAACCGGGAAAAGTCGCCGGAGAATCAGAATTATTTTCGATGATACCAATGTTGAAAAATACGGCAAATGCATGGAATTCATACATAAACTATTTGACCATGCAAAAGACCGTTATATCATGGGCTATAATTACGTCCTGCTATTGGCAGTATCCGATGATATGGTTTTTCCTTTGTCTTTCGTTCTGTGGCTGCCGAAGGAGCATCCTGACTATCGTTCGAAAAACGATATCGCAAGAGATGAGATTCTCCACCTTGAAAAAGAATGCGATAAAAATGGATACTGCCTTGAAGAAGTCGAAATTCTTTTTGACAGTGCCTACTGTGTTCCGAAAGTAATGAAAACCGCCAATGACGCAGGTCTTCGCATAGTCACCAAATCCGGCAATACTCACAAATTTGAATTCGAAGGCGAACAGTTGACTCCTTCGGAAATTATTGAAAAAGTGAAAGACCGTCAATGGAAATATTTGGAAGCGGCTCACTGTTATCAGAGGCTTTCCGTACAGCATCATGTTTACGGGCAGGTGGTATTGACAGTGCGTCGCCGTGAGTTGAAAAATGGAAAAATTATTTACGACGTACTCATCTGCAACAAATCCTATAAGAAACGGTGGGAAATTGAAATGCATTTTAAATATTATAAGCAATATCTATCTCTTGGCAAAACGCAGTTTCAGAAAGAAGGAGCCATTCGATCCCACCTGCTGTGTGTAGCCATAACCGCTCTAATCGTCGCTCTCTTCCGATGCCAGTCTGTCCGAAAAATAAGTTTTCGCCGGGCGGTTAGACTGATTTCACATAAACTTTACTGCCCATAGAGCAGACACATAAACTCAAATCCTAAAAATACTTTTCTCATTAAATCAATGAATGAAAAATTGTAATTAACAAAATTAATTCTGTGCCACCCGCGCCTGTCCACCAGACTCTTGATAAGTTGCCCGCGTCATCGCATATGCAGACCGTTACATTGAGTCCCCCGGATATACCATGCCATCCGCGCCTGTCCACCCAGACTCTTGATACGTTGCCTGCGTCATCGCATATGCAGACCTTTACGTTGAGCCCCCGGATATTCCATGCCGCCCGCGCCTGTCCACCCAAACTCTTGATGCGTTGCCCGCGTCATCGCATATACAGGCCGTTGCTTTGATTCCCTCGGATATTCCATGCCGTCTGCGCCTGTCCACCCAGACTCTTGATAAGTTGCCCGCGTCATCGCATATACAGGCCGTTGCGTTGAATCCCCCGGATATTCCATGCCGCCCGCCCCTGTCCACCAGACTCTTGATAAGTTACCCGCGTCATCGCATATACAGGCCGTTGCTTTGAGTCCCCCCGGATATTCCATGCCGCCCGCGCCTGTCCACCCAGACTTTTGATAAGTTGTCAGTGTCGTAGCATATGCAGGCTGTTGCTTTGAGTCCCCCCGGATATTCCATGCCGTCCGCGCCTGTCCATCCAGACTCTTGATAAGTTGCCTGCGTCATCGCATATACAGGCCATTGCTTTGGGTCCCCCGGATATTCCGTACTGCCCGCATCTGTTTACCATGTCATAAGTATTTTATTACAATATCAACAACTTGCATCAAATAAGCTTGAATTTTGTTTTGTAACTATCTAATAATAAGATAAAACATAGAAAACTAAATATGTTTTAGTATAATAAAAGGTGGCCTGTGGAAGAAGATTACAAGCCCATGAAATGTAGAATCGAAATAGAAGGGTTTCAGGTGAATCTTCAGGATTTTCATGCAAAGGTTTTTTCAAAAAATCTTACATTGATTGTCACCAGCAACCCCAAAGTGT
>JAUCGD010000569.1 GCA_030377945.1 Desulfobacterales bacterium HSG17
TTTGGAACTATTAATATTAAATTCTTCTTGTGTGTGTCTGTATATCCAATTTACAATTTTCTGGATATATCTCCCATATTTCGTAGAAAGATCTTTAAGATAATCAAGCTCAATATGAACACCCCTACACTCTGAATTATAGAATACATTTAACACCTCTACTTCCATATTATTTAGTCTGTCTAATCTTTGTTGCTGTAATTTAGGTTTTTGGTATAAAGCCAATTTCCATGTATTTACAGAATCTAATCTACAATACTCAAGCAATTCTTCTATTGTTTGTTCTTTTGACCATTCGCCCCATTCAGTACCAAGATACTTTTTACATAATGCTTTTAATCCATGAGGTTCATTTTCATTTAGTAGGCATGAAGCAATATGAGTATCATAAAATAACCCATCTACTTTAATACTAAACTGACCTGTCACACATTTTGCATCAAATTTAAGGTTATGTCCAATTTTCTTATATTTAGGGTTAGTCATCAATTCCTTAAATACTTGGTATTGTTTCATAATCTCCGCAGTTGTTAAGGAGAAAGATATGTTATTCTCCGCAAAAGACATACAAACTATTTCATTTCTTTTAAAATGTAGATTGTCTTTCTTTTTGCCTGATTCTGATGTGGTTTCGCAATCAAAAGCAAACCCTTTAGATGTTAATAACTTCTCCAACATATTCCATCATCCTCCTACCTTCTGCAATTCCTTCTTCAGCTTTCCAAAAATCTAATGTGTCAATATTATCAGCATGTGACCATAGTGTGTGGTCTGCCTCTCTACTAGCTAATCTAGTAAGTTGAGCCGTACTGTTTAACATGTATGTGTGCATAACTCCAGCTTTACTATATTTAGGTAGAATCTTCATTCCATGTGATCTACATGTAGCTACTAACACTTTAGATAAATCATCATCCAACTCATCTACTGGTGCAGGGTTAATACAAGTCCCATCTACAAGCCTATCTTGACCTCTTTTAACAGGGTGGAATGTTAAAGGTAGTGAAATACTTGCTCTAATAGCATCTATTAGACTACCACTTTCAAACACTGTCTCCATTCCAGTAAGAATATCAACAGCAATACATGAGAAAGGGATCTTACAGTCTTCAATCTGAGCATCCTTTGGAATCAAATCTGAAAATAATTTCATAATATGTTTTCCAGTCAATAACCCCTGTCCAAATGGATTGAAATCTTTAAGTGCTGTCAAATACCATTTTTTCTTTGTAATGCCTAAAGCTAATTTTTTAAGTGGTTGAATGTCTCCTGTATAGGCATAGATACCACCAATCAAAGCACCTATAGAAGTACCTGTGATCTGTTCAATATCTATTCCTCTTTCAATCATTGTCTCAATAACACCAATGTGTACATACCCTTTAGCACCACCACTGGAGAGACATAATCCTATACCACTCATACTAATCCTCCCTTATAACCTTATTCCCTAAATCCATGTGTTCTAAGTGTGGTGTTCCATCAATAATAACACCACATGCTACAGTTGGTTTGAACTTAAACTTTTTACCATATCTCATAGCATATACATTAGCATCAATTAAACATCCAGCGTTCATACCAAATATCAATTCGTTATTGTTAGCTAAATAACTAACTCCAGCAAAGGAGTGTAAATGTCCCATTACTGTTGACTGTCTTGAATCTTTAGCATTATTGATGTGCCCTGTCATCCCTGAATAACCTTCTCCATGGACAAACTTAATACCATCAATGTAGAACTCCTCTCCTAACTCCCATCCTCTAGGTAGGTCATATAGTTCCTCTAATGATTTCATACATCTAACAGGAATACCAGCTTTCTTAGCTGCAACTCGATAGAGTCTCATATCATGGTTTCCTAAACATATCTTCATCCTAGGAAATGTTTTAGCTAGTCTCTTTATCTCTTTTCTAGCTAACTTATTTTCTGACTCAAAGCCCATAGAATCTGGCTCAGTCTCATGGAAAGATATAGCATGTTGATCTATCAAATCTCCTGTGTGTATAACTAAATTACAGTTATATTTCTTATATACTTTCTTTACAAATTTCAAATAACCATTTATAGCAAAAGGAAAATGGGTATCTGATATTATTAAGATCCTATTCTTCATTGTCATCACTCTCCTCTTCTTGTTT
>JAUCGD010000570.1 GCA_030377945.1 Desulfobacterales bacterium HSG17
CATATTCCTTTTTTTAACCATGATTAAATGATTTACTATGAAATTTCATGCTAATCATATCAATCATTTAATCATGGTTCGGATATGGTTGTTTGAATCAGGATGGTCAGGATTGAAAAGGATGGTCAGGATATATTTATCCTGGGTATCTTTAAATCATCCTGACCATCCTGATTCAAACCTCATCCATATGCACCAATTCCCACCCTTTGTAAACAAGAACCAGCTTTTTAACTGTCACCTTTTCTCCAATCATTTTCACCCGCTCATCTTCTCCATATTTCTTTAACTGAGCTTTTGCTTTTGTAATCTTTTCCTGAAGCAGTTCATCAGTGAACTTGGTGCGGGAGATATCTTTCAGTTCGATCAAATACCCGAAGGGCATATCCGGGAACCTTGCCAGAAAAGGTTCAAGCCAGAGATCGCAAAAGCCCTTGCCTGTTTCCTGTTCTGTGCGTGTGAGAAAAAAATCCGTTATATTCAGATATGCAAGCAAAAATCCCTGGATTACCTTTTCACCTTCCAGATAATCCCGCACTGATGTCTGTTTTTTTATTTCATCGGATAAAAATTCGAACACCGGCTGCCATTGGCCGTCATAGGCCATCCTGCTTATCAGATCGCTGAATTTCCATAGCTCAATTCGGAAAATATCAACATCTTTAAATGCATCTCTTATATAACCATACATCAGCTTTTTGATTGTAAGGTTTGGTATGATAAGCTTTGCCTTTCCTCTTTCTGTACCTTTAAAACTGATCAGTCCGAAATAATACAGAAGAGAAATGAAATTCTCCCTGTTTGTCAGTTGCTCAAGTGGGAAACTCAATTCAATATTACATGTTGTTTCCCCAGTTTCCATTATGCTTTTCAATTCACTGAAATTACCGTTGAATTTTTGGTCTATGAGCATGAGATGACGCAGTTTGCTGTAATCAATTCTGACGTTTGGGTCAATAAGATGTCTTGGCATATTGCTTCTGTTAAGAGCTTTTAAAATAAAATAGAGTACCATATCAGAGTTAAACACTCTCTTTTCAGAATCTTCCGAAAACCGGTAATTGTTATACCATTGTTTCATTATATTCATGCAGACATCCGGTTTTAGTTTCAGCATATCTGTCTGATGATAATAATCCAGCATTTCCATGACTTCTTTTTCATTAAAACCAAGCAGTTCATTAAAATTTTCACTAATAGTGATGTTTTCTCCAATATTAAATCCGCTGGTAACATCATCCATTGTCACAGGGGATACACCTGTTATGAATAATCTTGAAAGCCCGGAATCTCCCCGCGATGTTCCTCCTTTGAGAAGGTTGAAAAAATAGCGGAAGAAACCAGGGCCGTGGGTAAGCTCCTGGTAGGCTTTTTCTCCGGCAGTGCTGAGAATTGTGTTTGCAAAGTTGTCGTATTCATCAATTATCAGGTAGATTTTAAGTTTGTTAATGGAGGCTCGGAAAAGGACTTTTTTTAACTGATCTTCAGTTTTGCTCAAGGACAGGATTTCATCCTGTTCTGTTTTTGTAAAAAAAGATTTGTATCTTTCCAGAAAATCTTCAATAACCATTCTTCCTGTTTGTTCAAAAGAATCCCCAACAAAGCGTATATCCGGGTTTATCATTGAAAAATTAAATGTCAGAGTCAGATATGAATTTCTTTCCTCTGTGGGATTTTTTACAATATATGTGTCCCGGAAAAGTTCTTCAAACCGGTCTTTTTTGTTAATGTCGTAATAGTTTTCCAGGACTGACACCCACAGGGATTTTCCAAATCGACGGGGACGGATGAGGAAGATGTAGAAAGGTGAATGCTCAAGCAGGGGAATGAAATGAGTCTTGTCAACATAATATAGATCGTTGTTTTTTATTTTTTCATAATCTGCTACGCCGTAGGGTATGCGTTTTATTTTTTTGGGTATCATGGGATCTCCTTTTCAGTGGATGCAAGTCCTCCTGGAATTAACGGACCTGCCCTGGTAAATCCCGGAAGCCTCACAGAAAGTGAAACATCAGCCGCAATCTCAATCAGCCAGATAGAATCAGAAAACGGCATAGGCCGGGTATGGGCAAGAATCTACCCGCCTTTTGAGGAATATGTATCACCTGATACCCCGGTCATCGTCCTGCCCACTATAAAAC
>JAUCGD010000571.1 GCA_030377945.1 Desulfobacterales bacterium HSG17
ATTCTGCTGCTGGTTTTGTTCTGTTGGCAATAAGGATACTATGCCGTTATAGCCGATACTCCCTGCAACAAAAAGCAGGATCAATCCAATAATAATTGTGGCAAAAGACTCTATTTTCTGGTGGCCATAGGGGTGAGATTCATCTGGAGGGGCTGTCCAGTATTTCACCCCGAACAGGATTACAAAATCCGAAGATGTGTCTGAAAAACTGTGAAGGGCATCGGCAACAACCGCCTGGCTGTTGCCCATGGTTCCTATGATAAATTTTATGATGGAAAGCGCAATGTTTGCCAGAAGACTGACCTGGGTAATTTTTTGAATTCGAGCTTTTTTATTCATTCAAAATCTCCACAGGTAACTTTGTCTGACTTTCCAGCACTCTCAATTTTTCTGTCGATTAAGCTTTTGACTCTTCATCCCTTAGAACCCGTCTCAAAACCTTGCCAATATTTGACACAGGAATTTCATCCCTGAATTCAATACTTCTCGGACGTTTATAACCGGCCATATTTTCTTTACAAAAAGCCATCATTTCATCTTGTGTTGCAGTTTCACCCTCTTTTAGTTTAATAAAGGCTTTGACCATTTCGCCGCTTTTTTCATCAGGAAGTCCCACCACAGCAACCAGCTCAACCTTGGGATTGGTATAAATAATATCTTCTACTTCTCTTGGATATACATTAAATCCACCAACAAGAACCAAATCTTTTTTTCGATCAGTAATGGTGATATATCCGTCTTTATCTATATTTCCAATATCACCTGTTAGAAAATATCTTTTTTCGTCAATTTGGACAAATACTTCATCATTGGCATCAGGTCTTTTCCAGTAGCCCTTCATTACCTGGGGACCGCAAATGGCAATTTCTCCATCTTCTCCCTGGGGTAGTTCCTGTGTGCTTTTTGCAAGGTCAACAATTTTAACATCAGTACCTGGAATCGGAAAACCAATGGAACCAATTTTTCGCGTTTCCTTAAAAGAAGGGTTGACACAGGCAGCAGGTGCAGTTTCCGTGAGCCCGTATGCTTCAAAAATAATAGAACCGGTTTTTTCTTCAAATTGTCGACACACCTCTGGAGGCAGGGGTGCACCACCTGAAAGACATCCCATAATTGAGGAAAGGTCAAATTTGTCTAAAAGAGCATGGTTTGTAAAAGCTATAAATATGGTTGGAACTGCTGTGATAAAAGTTGGCTTATATTTTTGTACTGCCTCCAAAACTCCTGTGAATGGTGGATTACCTGCTCTTGGATCCGGGATGCAGATAAGCTTGCTGCCTGTTTTTGCTGCAAAAAACAGAGCACTTGTGATGCCAAAACTGTGATACCAGGGTAAAACACCAAGAAATGTATGATATCCTCCATACCTGAATTTTTCAGCTTTACACCCATCCTCATGGACCAGTCTGAAATATTCTATACAAGCTTCAAGATCATAAGTAAAATTTGCATGCGACAGTTCAGCTCCTTTGGGGACACCGGTTGTACCTCCGGTATAGAGCATGACAGCTGTATCTTCATCAGGGTTGAAATCAATGGAAGGTGGATTTGGGCTGGATGATGCAACAATATCGTCAAACATTAAATGTCCTGGTTCATGGGAGGGGGCTTTAGGTATTTTATTTAAAAGCCCTCCAATGAATGCTTTAATTTTTGGAAGGTAGGATTTGATATTGCAAATAATCACGGTTTCAATGTTGGTGTTTTTTATTGCCTCAACAGTGCTTGGATATAATAGAGGGTGATCCATGCAAAAAACCATTTTTGCTTCAGAATCTTTTAGCTGGTAGTTAAGTTCTGTAGGTGTATATGAAGGGTTACAGTTAACTGCCACGGCACCGGATTTAAGGATACCAAAAAGAACTTCAGGAAAGTGGGGTATGTTTGGAAGAAAAATAGCAACTTTATCTCCTCTTTTGATACCCTGAGCAGTAAGAAAATTTGCAATTCTGTCGGCAGTATCTTTGACCTGGGTAAAGGTTCTGAAAGCACCATTAAAAATTGTATAGACTTTATCTGGATATTTTTCAGCTGTATCATCGAGAATCTGGGGCAGGGGATAATGGTAACTGGTTACATCGTGTGCAACGCCTTCCGGCCAAAAAGGGGTTTTCCATGCTTGTTCAGTCATTTTAGTTC
>JAUCGD010000572.1 GCA_030377945.1 Desulfobacterales bacterium HSG17
ATATATTTTTCCCTATCAGGGTCAATAAGATATTCCCGGATGGCATGCACACGTTTTAAGATTTCATCTTCAGCTCGTTTTCTCATGACTTTTTTTGTCTGGATAATATTTTCTTTTAAATGAGGAGTCCTGTCTGTGGCATAGTATTTTTCACTTTTCAGCTTTATCCGCATCTCAATGAGTTCCTCTCTTTGTTGGTTATGTTTATCATCAAGGAACAATACTTCAGGCAATAGATCGGCAAAATGAGTGACAGCAATGATATCTTTTTTTAGTTGCCAATATCCTACTAAAAATTCAGGCTCAAGGTCTTTGTAGTTTTGCAATGGCATGTACATTCTTCTAAGGTATAAAAGAACTTTTTCAGTTTTCTTTCTGTGTCCGCCAATGATTACAGAGCCACCGACCTCATTTTTTTTAACCCCTTTTGTCCAGGGTGCACCGGTAATGCCGAAATCAATACACAAAGGAATTCTTAATAAAACGGATAAGGTGTTTAAAGCCAGGGCATATCCTGCAGACGGTCCCCCAACATTATAGGAGGCGGAAAGCAATTGATGGTGAAGGGAATATCGTTGGAGAAAATCGCCAAAAATCCTGGGAATACTATAATCCTGGCTTAATTCCTGGATATAGTTTTTTACCATGGTTAAGGCTTCCTGAGCAGATTGTCTTGTCATCTGAACAGCCATATCTAGTTCTGCTGCATTAGCTGAAGCAGACGAAACAGCTCCGGTTACGATGATCAGTGACCCATCAACTTTTCCAGTCAGACTTGTTGCAATGGGTAGCAGCATGCCGGACATATCATTGGCGCCTACACCAATAATAAATCCAACCTGGGGTTCTTTGCTCAACTCGGTTTCTAAAAATTCATTTAATTGAACCACACCTTTTCGAATCGGGCTTTGAGAGATCTCTCTTCGGGTAGATTCTAGATGGGCTTCCACAAGCGGATAGTGCTCTTCAGACATAATGTGCTCCACATAGGCAAGTATTTTATCATATTGCTCAACAAAATTTGTCAGGTCATTTTTTATTTTTGTTTTTATTAATGGCGGCGCTTTAACGGCATCCAAAATCCCAATAATGGTTTTAAAATTAAGCTTGATAAATTCACATTTTTCTTGCTTGGTAGACTGTTTAAGTTTCCGGAGTTCCAGCAACACCTTATATTCTGTACTGCAAAGCGCAATGGTTTTTTCTGTAAAAGAGGTGTAATCAGCAGGCGTATTACAGATTCCTTGAGCGGTTTCAATAATTTTTTCGATTTCAAACTTACGTTTATGTGGGACCTCTTCAAATTGTTTTTTAATAATGTCAAAGATATCATTCTGGCGCAGATGGCCTGATATCTCTAATGTTTTTAACCGTTTTGAACGAATTAAGGCAGGGTCAAGAATATCCAACCGGTTGGTAGTCAGAACAGTAAAGACCTTATTTAAAGGGATCTCACCATCAATAATATTTAAGAATTTATTGGTCAATATATCAGATGGTTGACCGCCAGTTGCACTTCGTCGTGGTGCCAATGCATCGCCCTCATCAAAAAAGATAATAGTAGGCGCAATCATTTTTGCGATATCATACACTTTTTCAAGATTAGAAACAGCACCATGAACTGGACTTGTTGGGTCCTGAAGTGCAGATGGACTTGTGGCGATATCATGGACTTTTAGATTTGATGAAAGCCAGGTTCTGACAAGATAGGTCTTTCCACTGCCAGGAGGGCCTGTTAAAACAACACCTTTATCTTCAGAAATACCATAGTTAAAACAATTATTGGCCATTTCTGAAAATTTATCTTTTATATCTCCTACATACTGATCCCAATTTATATTTCGATCCATGCGATCAACAACCTTGCTGTAAAGTTCACCATAAACATTTTTTGCCACCAGTTGAAATGCACTTCTGATTAAAATACTGTTATCTAGAAAATCAAGGATAAAATCGCCGCGGATGTTAATAATGGATTCAATCAATTTTCTGACGTATGCAGGCCTGATTTTAAGGCTTCTTTCTTTAAAAATGACATAAATAATTGGTGTAGCTTCAGCAAGCTTTTGAGAGTATTCTTTGTATTTTGTCGGTATTTGGTGCCGATTAATTTCAAGAAACATAATTTTTGTAAGGT